>JAUWYK010000073.1 GCA_030615865.1 Dehalococcoidia bacterium | reverse complement strand
GCTGGTGACTACCCACGGTGGCATTAGTGTCGGTGAGGATGGCACTTCACACCAGTCTATTGAAGACCTGTCTCTGATTTGCTCCCTGCCCGGCTTCACCGTTATCGTTCCTGCCGATGCTATTGAAACTGCCCAGGCGGTAAAAGTAGCCGCCGCCAGCTACGGACCCGTTTACATCAGGCTGTGCCGCCCCAAAATTCCGCTGGTCTATGACCAGGGCTACCGCTTTATTCTGGGTAAGGCAGTAACTATGAGGCAAGGCAAGGATGCTACCGTTATAGCTATCGGGCTTATGGTTTCAGTGGCTCTGGAAGCTACCGAAGACCTGAAACGGGAAGGTATAGACTGTCGGGTGTTAAATATGCCTACCCTCAAGCCCGTTGATGAGGCAGCCATAATTAAGGCAGCCAGTGAAACTGGGGCTATTGTTACTGCTGAAGAGCACCTGGAGCATGGTGGGCTGGGGAGCATAGTAGCTCAGGTATTGGCTAAACACCAGCCGGTGCCGATGGAGTTTGTGGCTATTAAAGATACCTATGCCAAATCAGGTAAAGCCGCTGAACTTCTGCAAAGGTATGGTCTCACTGCCCAGGATATTAAGCAAGCGGTAAAGTCAGTGATAAAGAGGAAAAGGTCTTATTGAAGCCAAGCCACTCTGGAATTGACTAAGTGCTTCAATGCTCCCTTTAGAACTGTTCTTTCTATTTCCTACTCAAACTTAAAGCTATTTATCATTAAATCAAAGCAGTCAAGATAATCGTCATGCGATTCCGCTGGCACATCATAAGTGATTATATAGCCAATATTGTCCTTGATAAAGACGGCACACACGTCTTTTAATACATATTCTTTTTCTTCGAATTCAAATGTGCAAGTGCATGTAAATACTATAGCTGGTTGCCCACCGATTTCGGTACTGTATTCATCCACCTTGTTATAGTCTGTAACTTGCCTTTTCGTATTCAATTCCACCATCTTAGCAAAATCATTATGTGTCATATCTTTAGGTAATTGCTCCGTCGCTAAATTGATATTTACCATGAAGGCGCCTTCCAGTACCTGGGGACCTGCAAGGAAAACTACTGACTCCATAAAGTCCTCCAAAACATCCCAATCCTTAGGATATTCCACTGAGAAGCCGTATTCGGAATTGGTATAGGTCAAAGTTTCTGGTGTGGGTGATGGTGGAGGAGGTGGGGGTGGTGGGGTTGGTTCTGGTGTCGGTTGCTGCTGGCAGCCAACTACCAGTACCACCGGCAACGAGGCAAGCAGGATTACGGCACAGAGAATGACTAATTTTTTCATTTGTGACACCTCCTGTTACTTAAATCAAAAAGGGCACCATTAACCGCCATCAAACAGCGATTCCAGTGCCCTTCTCTCATCTCCTCAGCCTCCTAAACCAATACATAATTATGTTTTCAAGGTTATTTCACGCCTTGATTCTTATTATAGACCCTTTTCGCCAGTTGTCAATAACCCGAGATACTAAGATGAACCCTCGCGCGTGTAGAATCTAGTTACAACTTTGGAGAGGGGGGTTATTATTGGGGAACTAGACTAACCTATAACTTTCTAAGAATAATTCTGTTACTTGGTATGGCACTAAACAAACTGACAACGATGAATAGCCAGCCAGTCCAGACTGGGCAGTGAGGATTCTTTCTCGCTATCGCTACTTCTCACCCAGTTCCTTCCCTAGTTCCTCCTCCAGTTCCTCCTTAATCTGCTTCTTCAATCTTTCCCATACAGTTCCCCCTTCAGACTCTTGCTCCAGTTTTGATAGCTCTTCATCATAGAAACGCTTGTATTTTTGCTTCCCCTTGCTCCACCCCACGAGCCAGCCCATGACTAATCCACAGACGGCAACTGGTCCCACAAACTCAATTCCAGTTCCCTGAAACATTAAGATTGTGACAAGAATCAAAATGGAGAAAAAGAATGCGGCAACATCAATGTCCCACCTTGCGGCTTTGGCTCTCTCTCTTGCCCTCCGCTCAGCTAGTCGTTCCATTTCTGGGCTGAACTGCGTGGTAACTTTAGCTTCATCCATCATTTTTTCTCCCTGGTAGTTTTTACTCCACTACTCACTATGAGGTAAGTTTTAGCTTGCTCTCCTCAATCCGGGTTATGACTGCACCATCATTCATGTGACTCAAACCAAGAAAGGGCACCAGCCACCGCTATATTTGCCAGTGATTCCAGTGCCCTTGTTTCATCCCCTCAGCCTCCTAAACCAATACGTGATTATGTTCTTAAGGTTATTTCACGCCTTGAGATTCTTATTATAGACCCTTTTCGCCAGTTGTCAATATCCCAAAATGTTGCGATGAACCCGTATGCGTGTAGAATGTAGTTACGACTTTGGAGAAAGAGATAGTATTAGCAAGGAGCTAGGTCTTCCTTAAGCTTCATACGCTAAGCGTTGCCTGCGCCTGAAGTATTAACCGCTCGCCTCGTCCTGAGGAAATGGGTAAAGCCCACCAAGCAAGGGAGGGCAATGCTGTAAGCCACGAGCAATCCAGGAACTCCCAGCCACCAGCACACTAGCGGTAGCGGGGGAAACATAAAAGGACCCTGGCCTAGAATTACCCTTCTGGTAATAAAGAATGCCACTGCTGCCACCCCTCCCACTATTAGCATTGGCTGAGTAATTAAGGTTAGCAGGACACCGATGGTAGTTGCCTCTCCCCGACCTCCCCTGAAGCCAATAAAAACCGGCCAGTTATGACCAGCGACGGCAGCTAATCCGGTAAGCAGGACTGCTGCCAGAGGCAGACTGGCTGCCTGAGCAATAAGGATAGCCACTGCCCCTTTACCGGCATCAACAAGAAACACCGCTATCCCTGTCTTAGCCCCTAGCTGGCGAAAGGCGTTGGCGGCTCCCATATTTTCATCACCAACCTGCCGAATGTCAACGCCCCTCAACACATGCCCAGCTATATAGGCAGTAGGAACAGAGCCAAGAAAGTAACCCAATAATATTATTAGCCACACCATGATTATCGTCTTAACCTATTTTAATAGAAAATGCCTGATTTGCCAAGACCCCGGCAATAAAAAAGTACCAGCTATATGTAGATTAATTATAACCCCTGTTTCACTAACTGAATCATATTCCCTGCCTCTGAAATTATACTATACTGCGGGCTAAGATGTTTAAGCAACCAGGTTTTTATTTCTGCCTTATTGAAAGGCACAAAGGTGGGCTCCAGTAAATCCATTGGCTCATGCCATACTACTCCCCTTGTTTCTTGAGCCAGAGGCGTATTGGGGTATACCCTTACCCCTAATTGTAATGATAGCCTATCAGGTAGCGTCTCATTTATAAACTGGCAACTTTGCTTAATGCTTTCTTCATCTTCCCCCAGATAGCCTAGCAGAAGGTGAAATACAGTGCTAAATGCGCTTACTTCTGCCTGTTTTTCATGGGCATTTTTTACCTTATCAAATGCGGCTAAAGACTTCTTAACATCATCAGTGGTAAAACTCTTGCCGATATTGGTCAAGATTCGGTCACAACCACTGTCTAAATCAAACGGGAAGATAACTGTTCGCTGCCGTGGCGGGTCAGAATAATAGCTCCAGCCATTGGTAGCCACTATCAGCTCCAATAGCTCTTGGTCAATGTCCTTTGGATTTAGATAGGCGTGCCAGCTTTCGGGTATTTCCCGGGCATCAAGCATTGCCTTCAGTACCTGCTTGGCATGGTCAAGGGAGGCATTAAATACGTCAT
This sequence comes from Dehalococcoidia bacterium, assembly GCA_030615865.1. The sequence goes on along the minus strand of JAUWYK010000073.1, from coordinate 5,582 downwards.
CGGCAAACATAAAGCTACTGAATCCAACCCCCCTCAAGATATGAACTTCATCCAGGACATCAGAAATATCTTTGGTTATAATGTCGCTGCCACTAATACCAGGATAGGGACAATAGCCACAGTGTTGACCACAGCCGTTTTTGGTTCTTATACCTACCGTACTTAAACTCTGGGGCAAGTATTTATATTTCTCCAATAAGCCAAGATTTTGCAACTTGCCAATCTTGGTGCCGGCTCCTCCCCGGTATATTCTCTGCCTAGGCTTGTTATCCAGTAAATCAGCTATAAGTTGAGGTAAGACTGCTTCTGCTGCTCCTGCCACACCATAATAGTTACCACCGAGATAGCCGAGTATTTCATCCGGCATCATGGAAAAGCCGCTGCCACCCAGTATGATGTGAGCCTTATTGCTACTCGTTGTCTGAACACAGTCAATATAAGCCTTAATTTGGGGTAAGTAGTAATGTAAGTTTAGCTGGGTAAAATCGGGGGGATAGGTTGAGTCAATATTTCTAATGCTGATGCCAATAATATCCCACCTTGTTTGCTTCACCTTTTCGGCGATAACATCTAAACTCCGTCTCTCCCTTTGGCTAGAAGTGGTCAAATCACCCCCCTCCTGCCTCAAATCAAGTATATGGGTATTATTAAAGCCTGCTTGCTTTAGTGCTCCTTGAAGGTAGTCCAAGCCAATAGGATATACCGGATAGGCTTCATTAAACGGGGTAGTGTTAGTGTCAATCAGTAAGATATTGGGCATGTTATCTATCCGCAGGTGACAGGGAAAGGCATAACCGGCTCAAATTAGATTGGTGCCGGGGGCGGGACTCGAACCCACAAGGATAACTCCGGCGGATTTTAAGTCCGCTGCGTCTGCCAATTCCGCCACCCCGGCAGAATAGAAATATTAAATAGAGAACTCTTATATAAATGGAGGCGACGACCGGATTCGAACCGGTGAATAGGGGTTTTGCAGACCCCCGCCTTATCCACTTGGCTACGTCGCCCCCTTGGAGCGGAAGATGGGATTCGAACCCACGACCCTCTCCTTGGCAAGGAGATGCTCTACCACTGAGCCACTTCCGCTATTAACTTGGTGCCGAGGCCCAGAATCGAACTGGGGACACGCGGATTTTCAGTCCGCTGCTCTACCGACTGAGCTACCTCGGCGCATAAATTATTGTAGCTTTTAGCTCTGTGGGTGTCAAGGTGATATACTAACTAACGTTAATGAATCCACCTACTACTGACAAAGCCTACGTGAGACGAGACAAGATCCTTGGTCTTAATCCCAACATTTTCTTCCTCGGTATGGTTAGTCTGCTGACCGATGTCTCAAGCGAGATGATTTTTACCCTCATCCCCCTCTTTTTGTCCAATGTGCTAAGAGCAGGTACTCATATTATAGGTCTCATCGGCGGGCTGTCTGGAAGCACCGACGCTATCTTCAGGATATTTAGTGGCTGGTTCAGCGATAGGATTGGTAAGCGTAAGTCTCTGGCAGTACTGGGCTACAGTATTTCAACCGTAGCCAAGCCCTTTATGTATCTGGCTTCAACTTGGGGTGCAGTGCTGGCAATCGGGTTCAGCGATAGAGTAGGCAAGGGCATCCGCACTTCACCACGCGATGCGCTGGTGGCTGATTCTGTCTCTGCTGAAGAAAGGGGTAAGGGTTTTGGACTGCATAGGGCTATGGATACCTTTGGTGCTGTCCTCGGGCTGGCGATAGCAGCTATTATCGTATATTTGATTCAGAGTGGAGGACTGGAACTCAGCCTAAACACCTACCAATGGCTGGTATTGATTGGTGTCATTCCGGCTGTGCTAGCCGTTGTGGTGCTACTTATATTTGTGCGGGAGAGGAGAAGAAAGCCTTCGCCAGATAGTCACCGTGGGTTCACTTTAAATAAGTTAACCGCTGGCTTTGATACCCGGTTCAAGATTTTCCTGGCTATTATGGCGGTGTTTACTCTGGGTAATTCCAGCGATTTCTTCGTTATACTACGGGCACAGAACCTGGGTTCATCGGTTATCTATGTGGTATTGATGCTTGTCCTGTTTAATGTTACCTATGCAGCTACTTCTTTGCCGGCGGGTATGCTATCGGATAAGCTGGGCAGGCGGCGGCTTATCACCCTGGGATGGTTTATTTATGCTCTGGTCTACCTCGGCTTTGCCATGGCATCAGAACTGTGGCAGGTGTGGCTGCTCTTTGCCTGCTACGGGCTTTACTATGGGGTGGTAGAAGGAGTGGCCAGGGCTTTTGTCGCTGACTTGGTTCCCGAGGAAAAAAGAGGCACCGCCTACGGTCTGTATCACGGAGTGGTAGGTCTCACCCTTCTGCCGGCTAGCCTGATTGCTGGCTGGCTCTGGCAAGCTTATAGCCCAGCGGCTCCCTTTTTCTTTGGCGCCGCCCTTGCCTTTATAGCAATGCTGGGTATGATGGGGCTGATTAGGGAATAGCTGGTAAAGGAATTTTAATTGATTAGTGGAAATTTATGCTAAAACCTATTGACAAATGGTAGCATATGTGATACCATATTTGCAGAGAGAAAAAAAGGGGGTGTAGATTATGAACAGGGGGTTATATTATTATGACTCGCAAGCAGAAACTTCTAGACAAGGTTGGGAGGAATGTAAGAAATACTTCATTGGGGGATTTTGAGGGATTGATAAACGTGTATGGATATATTGAGGAAGGAAGCAAACACCCAAAGGCTATCATAGGTGATTACACAATGTCCTACAAGAGAGAAAATCCAATGAAATCGTGCTACGTTAAAGAGTTGCTGGATATTTTAGATAGTCTATAGACCTGCATATCCCATTAGCTAAAAATTTAAAATTGGAAATTACAATGGCTATAAAAAATATAGAAAAAGACTTAGAATATTATGCCAAATTGCCTTACAACATTATTGTTGAAACGTGGGATGATGGGAAAGGACCATACTGGGTTGCTAGAATTGCAGAACTCCCGCACTGCCTGATACATGGTGATACTCCACAGGAAGCTATTGCGGAAATTGAAGAAGTTAAGAGAGATTGGATAAAGTCTAACTTAGAGAGAGGACTTAAGATACCCGAGCCAATAACGCACAAATATAGCGGACAAATTAGCCTAAGAATCCCACCATCTCTTCATAGACTCTTGTTTGACAGAGCAGCTGTTGAGGGAATTAGCCTGAATCAATGCATGACTGCAGCGTTAGCGAAGTCGGTTGGTTTGGACGTTCATGTAGCCGAACCAAAAACGAGCAGGAAATCGGTGCAGGTCTAGTAATTGCATGAGTTGCGAGCTAGCGAGCTAGATATGAAGAAACTGGTACTCATAAGTCCAGAAATCTTTCATAATTATCTGTTTGATGTTTTTGTTATCCTTTAACTACCGCTGAATACAGTTTTAAGACAATCCTCAAACCTTACTAAGCTCTTATTCCAGCACTATATTATCAATTAGCCTAGTCTTACCAATTTTTACTGCCAGTGATACCAGTGCCGGGGAATTGACCATATCCAATTCGTCCAGGGTCTCTGGGTCGGCTATGCTTACATAATCAATAGTTGCCAGTGGCTGCTTTTGAATGAGGGCTATCATCTGCTGGCGAATCTTTTGAGCGTCCTTTTCACCCTGTGCCCACAGTTTTTGGGCTAGGCTAAGCGCCTGGTAAAGGACTAACGCTGCCTGGCGCTCCTCAGGATTGAGGTGGGTATTGCGACTGCTCATCGCCAGTCCATCAGGCTCACGCGCCGTAGGCACGGCAACTATTTCCAGGTTCATATTCAGGTCGGCCACCATCTTTTTGATAACTATTGCCTGCTGGGCATCCTTCTGCCCGAAATAGGCTCTGGTTGGCTGCACAATATTAAATAGCTTGGCAACAACGGTGGTAACACCTCGGAAATGACCGGGGCGGGAGGCGCCCTCTAGTCGTTCGGTAACCTTGCCAACTTCTACCCAGCTATTGAACTGGGGCGGGTACATCTCGGTTACTGAGGGCATAAAGACAATATCGGTTTTTTCCTTTTCTAACAAAGCCAGGTCGCGCTGAGGGTCTCGGGGATAAGTCTTAAAGTCTTCCTGCGAACCAAACTGCGCTGGATTAACAAATATGCTGACTACTACTGAGGGGTTTTCGGCTCGGGCATATTTGACCAGAGACAGATGACCTTCGTGGAGATAGCCCATAGTCGGGACAAAGCCAACCGGCTCAGCAATCTGCTGCCTTAGCCTTCTCATATCGGCTATTGTTTCAATGACTTTCATAGAGGGTCTTCAGACTAACGGGGTAACGAGCCTATTTGGTTAGCTCGGCTAGTATGCTTTCATCCATGGAGAAGCTTTGCTCGGCAGTAGGAAAGCTGCCAGCTTTTACCTCATTATGATACTCAGTAACGGCAGTTCGGATAATGTCAGTAAGCTTGGCGTATTGCTTGGCATGCTTGGGGACAAAGTCAGCAAACGAACCCAAAATGTCGTTTATAACCTGAACCTGCCCATCACAGCCTATGCCAGCCCCGATGCCAATGGTAGGGATGCTTATTCTCTGGCTAATAAGGGTGGCTAGCGGGGCGGGGACAGTTTCCAGGACAATGGCAAAGGCTCCAGCCTCTTCCAGAGCCTGAGCATCCTTAAGTAATCTGGCTGCGGACTCTGGGGTTTTACCCTGCACCGTAAAGCCGCCAAGCTGGTGAATTGACTGGGGGGTAAGTCCAATATGACCCATAACTGGGATACCGCAGTCCACGATACGCCTCACCTTTTCAGCCACGGTTACGCCGCCTTCAAGCTTAACCGCCTGGGCACCTCCTTCCTGAATAAAACGGGAGGCATTGCGCAGAGCATCCTCAATTGAGATGTGGTAGGTCATAAACGGCATATCACCAATTACCATTGCCTGTTTCGTGCCCCGGACCACAGCCCTGGTATGGTGCAGCATTTCCTCCATAGTCACCGGGATTGTAGATTCATAACCAAGCACTACCATACCCAGGCTATCTCCAACTAGAATTAGTGGTATTCCTACTTCATCAACTATCTTAGCTGTAGAATAGTCATAAGCGGTGAGCATAGTGATTTTCTCACCCTTTTGTTTCATTTCTTTTATCTGGTTTATACTAATGCGCATTTGTTTCCCCCTTAAAAGGGCATAGTCTCGACGGCTCGTTTAGTCTCAATGATGGCATTTTGGGCATCAACATACACCAGTTTGGGAATAAAATTGTGGGCTTCCTCGTCCTCAATATGGCAGTAGGAGAGGATAATAATAGTGTCTCCAATAGCAGCCAATCTGGCGGCAGCACCCTTGATGCCAATTTCGCCACTACCCGGTTCAGCTTCAATGGCATAGGTTTCAAAACGGGCACCATTGTTGATATTTAGCACCTGCACCTGCTCGTAGGGGAGAATGTCAGCTTCAACCATAAGCTTTCTGTCAATACTAATGCTGCCTTCGTAGTCAACATCAACCCCGGTAACCCGTGCTCGGTGGATTTTGCTTTTAAGCATTATTCTCATTACTCCCTCCTTACTAATTCATTCTTAGTATAGCTTGTAGCTCCCGTGCCTGCTGCTCGGTGAT
>JAUWYK010000082.1 GCA_030615865.1 Dehalococcoidia bacterium | reverse complement strand
CTCGCTGAGCACTCCGAAATGCTTCTGGATAACCGGAGATTTCTCTATGGCTCGATGTATGGTTAACGCCCCAATTCTCAAACCTTTCCCCTCATCGTATTTTATATAGTCCAGAGCTGATATGCCCTTGATATCAATCAAGTATTCGGGTGCGAACAGACCTTGCTTCATGATAACCAGCATCGACTGCCCGCCGGCAATTATTTTAGCCTCTTCTCTGTACCGGGAAAGCAGAGAAAGGGCTTCCTTAACTGTTTTGGGAGCAAAATACTCAAAATCCGCTATCATTTGACCTCCTCAATCCAAGAGTGGCTACATTATACCAAACTTATGAATTTCCCATCAAGGACGCTCGTAAGCTCCCCTTGCACCTTCTTTGCTCTGGCTCTCATTATTCTGTCCCCGAACATAGCCAGTTTCCCCACAATGCTTGCATCTGACTTATTAAGAAATCTCCGCTTCTCCCCCGGGGTCTCCTTCAAATCGACTACGCTCTTTTGAACAAAGTGACCGACCTTACCGATGTGCTCCCTCTCGCCATCGAATTCTAAATGCTTCGGGGCATCTACCTTAGTAAGTACGCTCTTAAATTTAAATTTTACAGATATGGAACCAACTTTCTGCCTCACTACACAGTCGTAGGTCTTCTCGTCTAGACGCTCTATCTTCTCAGCGCCGGATACACAGGAAAGCAATGTATTCGGAGCAAGTAAAGTATCCCATACCTTCTGACTAGGTGCCTTTAGGGCAAATTTGCCTTCTAACAGCATCTCAGCTCAACCTCCTTAACTTAATCGATTATCCTCGGTGCCAGCTATTGGCCCTGAGGTTGCCTACACAAGCGCTTGGGCTCTTTTCTGTGGTGATGCCCCTTGTGGTGCATGCATACAATACTTTATACTCTACCAGACACTCTACCAAAACCGATTTCTGATTACATTGATGACTTACAAACCATCTGGACAAATGTGGTTGGCCTCTCTGAACAACAAGACCGCATATACTCCGCGTCATTGTTATATTTGAGTAAAGGGCCGTTATGGAACACTTTATCTAAGCAAGAGTATTTGTTAATCCTAGCGCAACTAAAGCAATGGGTCACAAGGGATATACCACCTTGGCAGTTTGTGCTTTACTTTGCCTTTGATATTCAAAGAGGGATAAAACCAGAAGACGTCTTAGATCCTGATCTGCTTAAAGCGGTAGGTTATGAAGTACGCATTGAAGCGAAAAACAAGGAGGTACAGCATGAGAGGACACATAGAAAAGAGGGGTAAGAATAGTTATTCCCGAAGTCCTCCAGCCCTATGTGGGGCAGGAAATAATCAGATAGAAGACTACCTCCAGCTATACCTCTCCCTCAGTATATGCTTTAATCCAGTATTTAATCTGCTATAATATAACAGGGTAAATGAAGGGGGGTAATTTATGTCACCAAATGCCAAAAGAGCCTATGTTAGTATTCTAAGTGCGTTAGGACTCATTATTCTCTTGGTAGGAATCTTCATCCCCGCACTTGATTTCATTATAGGTCTTATTATTGCTATTGCTTGTTGGGTTGGCAGTGGTATACTGGCAAAGTATTGGGGAGTCAAAAAAGAAAAAACTTAGCCTGCTTTTAGTCTGGAGGGGTGTCCGAGTGGTTTATGGTGACGGTCTTGAAAACCGTTGCTCCGATATATCGGAGCCGTGGGTTCGAATCCCACCCCCTCCGCCACCAATACATTAAAAACCTCTATACGAAATAACATTATAACATCTTCAAGAGATAGAGAAATGTCATTAGTAGATGATTTGGCAAGGATCTTTACTCTTCAATCCAGAAAACCATATCTAAGAACCAGAGAATCTAGCACTGTGGAATTTAAGGAATCGTTCCATCGAGCTGGATTAGTAGAATACGCAAAGGATTTTGCCGCATTCGCCAATAATGCAGGCGGTTATATAATATTCGGAATTCAGAATCGCCCCCATAACCCAGTTGGTCTTCGAAATGAGCGGTTTGATAATACCGAGGAGGCAGAAATCACAGGCATTGTCAATGAGTACTTTGCTCCAGCGATTGAATGGTCAAAACATACGCACATTTGGAATGGAAAATCATTTGGCATTATCTATGTACATCAAAGTAGGGATAAACCGACTATAGCCATTAAAGATGGCGGTAGAAATCAGGAGATAAAAAGTGGAGAAATTTATTACAGGTATACTGCCAGAACAGAGAAAATTCGTTACGCTGAATTGAAACAAATCATAGATGAAAAAATACGAAACGAAAGAAATGCGTGGTACAGACTATTCGAAAGAATTGCCAAGATTGGGCCAGAAAATGTAGCTGTATTGAATACCATAGGGGGTAAGATTGAAGGCGGGGATAGGACTATACTTATAGATGATGAACTCGTGCCCACATTGAAGTTTATCAGAGAAGGAGAGTTCGACGAGAAGAAAGGCGCAATAACTCTGAGGCTTATAGGAGATGTACAGCCCGTAAGCGTAGTTGGAGTCAAAGAAAAGGTTTTACCTTATGATCCATACATTTTAAGGCCAAGAGAAGTCGCAGAGCAGGTTGCTAAAGCAATAAACAACCAATTTAGACCGTGGCCAGAGCATTGCAAATGTTGGCGATATTATGGGGTGAGAGGAACATACGATGAAGGAAAAGCAAAGTGTAATCCTAAATACTGCGATTACAAAGAGGCTTTAGACTATTTCATGTATACCCAAGACTGGGTTGATTTTCTAATCAAGGAATTATCAGACTCTAAAAAGTATAACGAAATAATAAAGAATATAGTTTAAGTGAAAATTCCTGAGGAAATTTCTCCAAATCTAACCAGACCAGCCAGACCACTAACCGCCCTCTCCGGAAGGGGATAGGTTGGAATACCACTCTCCTCAAGTGCATTTAGCTCAGCGTAAGCTGTCCCACGAGGGGAATCAAGACATACTGTTATCGGTTTTTTACTGTCTCTGGCTATGTCAACCACCGCCCGCATCAACTCCATATTTGAGCCAAGGAAGACGGCGGCTACAGTTACCGCGTCAACGCCGTCATCGCCTAAAACAACCTTCAGCATCTCCCGGCAGGCATCAAATTCGTCTGACTTCCAACCCAGGTCAACCGGGTTATCCACCGGATTAAGTGGTGTTGCCAGTCGCCTCAGCCTGCGCTTTGTTGCCGGCGAAAATTGAGCCAGCCTCAACCCCTGCTCATGACACTTGTCAGCCATAATTATCCCCGGACCAGCCTGAACCGAAAAAACAGCCACCCGGTTGCCCACCGCCGCTGGCTGGAAGGCTAGCGCCTTGGCGACATCAACCAGTTCCGTAACACTATCAACCACAATCATACCCGCCTGGTGGAAAGCAGCCTTATAGAACTCGTATTTGCCAGCCAGGGCACCGGTGTGAGATAGGGTAGCCCGGTCCATCTCCTCCCCCCTGCCCGCCTTATACACCACGATGGGCTTCCGCTTGGTCACCTGCTGAGCAGCCTTGATAAGCCGCCGGGGTTGTTCCAAGCCCTCCACGTATAAAACGATTACCTCAGTGTCCCTGTCCTGACCAAAATAGGTCACCAGCTCGTCAAAATCAAGGTTACACCTATTGCCCAGCCCGATAGCCTTACTGATGCCCACATTATGATTGGTCAAGGCATGCACCACATAAATAGTTGTTCCGCCACTTTGAGCCGCCACCGCCACATTACCCGCCTGGCTCAAACTAAGCGTGTATTGGAATGAGGCATTAAGCTTAGCCCTGGGATTGGCTAACCCCAGAGTATTCGGACCTATAATCTTCATCCCGCCCCTGTTGGCTATATCCCTGAGCCGAGCCTGCAAATCGGCACCAATCTCGGTGCCCACCTCCCTGAAACCACCGCTAATCAAAATGGTCCCCTTTACTCCTTTGGCAATACACTCCTCTATGGTAGATAGGGTGAGCTCGGCGGGGATAACCACCATGGCTAAATCCACCTCCCCGGGAATAGCGGTAACCGAGGGATATACCCTTAATCCAAAAAGCTCGGACAGGCCGGGGTTAACTGGATAAACCCTGCCCCCAAACCCAGCTTCCAGCAGGTTGCCCACGCACATAAAGCCCACCTTCTCTGGGCTAGCTGAAGCACCGACTACAGCCACACTTCGGGGAAAGAAAATATGGTCTAGTTGCTCCACCAAATCCATAACCGATTGACCCCCAATATCTAATGAGGCTCAACCGAGACCTCATTTAGCATAGCAAAACCTAGAGGATTTAGCTTATATCCCTCAACGTAGGGCTTAATAAGAACATAATTTTGCCTAAAACACAGGGGTAGACAGGCGGCATCCTCAACCAGCAGTTGCTCAGCTTGCTGATATAGTTCCAGGCTCAGTGCGCTATCTTGCTCCACCCCTGCCCTCTCCAGCAGAGCATCTACCTCAGGGTTACTATATTCGCCATAGTTATTATCGGCACCGCTATGAAACAAAATATCCAGAAAATCCTGTGGATGCGGGTAGTCAGCCACCCAGCCAATATAGAACATCTCGTCCTTCTCCTCGCCGAGGTGATAGAGGAACCTCTCTGGTTCTAACTGCCTTACCTTTACCTCCACCCCCAAGTTCTCTCGCCACTGATGAACAACGGCTTCCAGCTCTCGGGAGATTAGTCCTCCCCAGCCCATAGTGGTAACGGTGATAGGTGGCAATTGAGATACCTCGCCATACCTGGAATTGGCAATTAGCTCCTTTGCCCTATCTATATCATAGTCCAACCCGAGGAGTGCCTCATTATAACCAGGCATGCCCGGCGGCAGGATGCCATCCGCCCGCTGCATCATGCCCTTGAATACCAAAGAAACCAGTTTATCCTTATCAATCGCCTGAGAGAAGGCACGGCGGATATTGACATCGTCAAACGGCGGCTTAGTAGCATTAAAGCCGATATAAAAGAAGCTTAGCTCAGGCACTACCCTTAAATCCAGGTAAAAGGGACCAGCCTCATCGGTAACCTTTTCAATATAACTAATACCAACACTGGTAACATCAATTTTACCAGTCTCATACATATTCATGGGCACGCCGCCCCACAACTGAAAGACGACGAGACTGACCTGAGCCGCCCCCCGGTAATAAAGCTCATTCCTCTCCAAGACAAGCAGTTCGTTTTCCTCCCACTGCTTAAGCCTAAACAGACCGGTGCCATTGGGACTGCGCCACCACCCCCCACCCGTCTCCACATCAGCCCTGTCCACCACAAAGGCGGTGGGATAGGTCAGCTTGGACAGGAAATAGGATTTTGGCGCATCTATAGTTACCTCAAGGGTATAATCATCAACAACCCTGACCCCGCCGATCTCCTCAGTTTGCCCGGATAATACTTCCTTCACCCCGACAATATCGCCGAGATAGGTAGCTGCCGTCAGAGACCGGGTCTCAGGGGCACAGGCTCGCTCCCAGGAATACTTAAAGTCCTCTGCCTTGACCTGCCTGCCATCGTGAAACTTGACATCCTGTCGCAGGTAAAAGGTATAAGTCCTGCCGTCATCGCTGACCTGCCACCTCTCGGCAATATCAGGTGCCGGCTCCAGATTATCATCGAGGCGAACCAGACCACTGAAAAGCTGCATTATATACTCGTGGGAGGTCATCTCGCTGGATACTGCCGGGTCAAGGGTCCACGGGTCAATGCCATAAAGGTTAAGGACTTGTCCTTCGCCAACGGGGGGGGGCGGCGGTGGCTGCCTGAGCTGGCAGACAGCATTGGGCAGGTAGAACACCAGCAGGCTGCAGACTAATACTACTGAAACAATTATATATACCAGTCTTTTCATCTCAGCCACTCTGTCCATTCTGCAGCTGGTTTACCAGCTAAATAATTCCCCAATCTCGGTAGCCCTGCTGAATAGCAGACAAATACTCCCTTGAGGGCTCTGTTTCCTCCAACTGCCCGACTTTGACATAGGTTACCGCTTCTATCTGCTCGCCGAAATCGCTGGTCACTGCTACCTTCATTCTGGTATAGATGTCAGGATAGCCCTCATACTTATCCAATCGTCTCAAATCTTCTTCCGAAATCTCATAAATAGCGCCGAGGACTTTCTCGCCCCTAAATGGCTTGATGCTGGCCACCCCACCCCGCCACTTTCTGGACCAGCCCACGAACACCAGCTTGTAGTTATGAAGGGTAACAATAGACACCGGTCTGCTGCCCGGGCAGCGCTCCTTCATTTGCTTTTTGTTGAGCTCAGAGCCGTAGGCGAAGCAATACACCAATTCCCCCAAGGTGGGTATATAATCTCAAAACAGCCCCTACCATTGACTATTCCAGTTAATAATAGCATGCCATCCAGAAAATAGGCAAAGAAAATGGAGTAACAATGTGGTAAAATGTGGTAAAATAGAGATAACCATGGAACAAGTTAAAACGGCACGAGAGCTGGGTTTGGGTGAACCCAAACGCGGCTACGAATGGGAAGGCGGGGGGACTCCGCCTGGAGATTCAGCACCGGGGCGGTGGGCGGTGACAAAGCGGGCACGAGATTGGGCAGTCTTGTTTCACTCCGACAAAGGAGCACAATATGTTATTCACACCTTCCCCCTAACTGAGGAAGGCGAGAGAGCAGCCAAAACTATGGCATTGAAGCTGGTGGATATCGCCTGGGGGAGAACTACCAGAGGTGAGAAACCCAAAGCTGAAGAGGGTGAAAAATCCGAAGTTAATAAAGAAAATATATCAGATAAGAAGAAAAACGCCTACCCAACTTGATTGGTCACTGTTTACATTCTCCAAAGCCATATCTGGGTGTCCAAGAGGGGCGATAGCCCCTCTTTCTTTATCTTCCCCTTCCCCTTTGAAGGGGAAGGGGATACAGGGGATAGGGTAGATAAACCGTCAAAACAGCCCATCTCTTTTCAGGCTAAGGTATTTTTTATCACCGATAATGATGTGGTCTAGGACATCTATGCCTATAAGCTCACCCGCCTCAGCCAGCCTCTTGGTTAGTTTTATGTCATCTTCTGAGGCGGTGGGGTCGCCCGAGGGGTGATTGTGGACAAAGATAACCGAGGCAGCGCTGGCAGATATTGCCTCCTTATATACCTCCCTGGGGTGGACAATGCTGGCATCCAGGCTGCCAATCGAGATTTCAGCCATTTTTATTAGCTGATTTCTGGTATCCAGCAAAAGCGCCAGAAAATGCTCCCTCTTCTTACCCCTCAGCCTACCTCTGACTAAGCTGGCTACATCCTCAGGGGTCTTAACTATTTGCCCCTCACCAGCCTCGGCATAACCACCCAGCCGATTGGAT
>JAUWYK010000017.1 GCA_030615865.1 Dehalococcoidia bacterium | reverse complement strand
TGAGGAAGATATACTGACCATGCGCCCGATGGTAGATGATGACCGGATTAAGCAAAGCCTGGATTATTTCTTCTGGGAGAAACTGCCGACTACCAGTCTAGGTATGGCGCTAGAACTGGTAAAGCCGGTAGGCGGACGACGTAAAGTAGCTGCTTTAAATAGATTCTCTAAAACCTATGACCAGCCTTTATCCAAGTGGGTAGTGGTGGGAGATAGCATTACCGATTTCAGGATGCTCCAGGCGGTGGAGGAGGCGGGGGGACTGGCCATTGCCTTTAATGCTAATGAGTATGCCCTACCCTACTCAACGATGAGCCTGGCTTCTACGTCGCTCAGCGACCTAAAGGAAGTGCTAGAGGCATGGCAGAAGGGTCAGCGAAGTTGGGTGGAGAGAATAGTTAAGTGGAAGGAGAAAATTGGGGGGGTGGAGGATAAGGGTTATTTTCACTGGCTATCGGGTAAAAAAGATATAGACGAAGTCATTGAGGTCCATAAGAGAATAAGGCGACTGGTTAGAGAGGAAGCAGGTAAGCTAGGGTGAGCTTATCACATTAAAACTGGGGGTTTTAGAGGGGCTACGCCCCTCTAAAAAATTATCTTCCCCCTTCCCCTTGCTAAGGGGAAGGGGGATTAAGGGGGGGGTGATAATGAAAAAAAAATTATTAATCGGAACAATCATTGTACTTGGGATAGCGGGGTTGATTTTCACGATTACGTCCGTTGCGGTCGCCCTAATAGTGGTCTGGGTATACTTGGTATGGATGGTTCGGAAAAAGAAAGCTAATCTATTCCATGACCAAATGGAACCAAAGTTAGCCGAAAGACGTTTGAAAATGCTGAAAGCATTCCTGCTGGTAGCCGGAATATCGTTCGCGGTGGCTATTGTTGGTGTCATTCTGCACAATGTACTATACGCTCTGTCCGAAATAGAAGAGCATGTCTGGTTCTTAATCGCGATTGTGGCTCTTTACGTGTTTTCTGCAGCAACTATTGGCGGCGTGGTTATATTTCTCAAAGGACGACGAGAATGGGCAAGGGAGATTTGGGAGCGTTTGGCAAAATAGTGGGCAAGGTCGTTGCCCTGGAATTTAAGGAGGAGGCGACACAGAACTTACGCGAATTACTTGCTGCTATGGTATACTTACGCCGTTATATAAGGAAATGGGCTTCAAATGAGCAATATTGAAGTAGTTGGGTTAGGGGCGCTAAACATAGACTATTTATACCAGGTAGAGCGTATCCTTGACGACGGAGAGGCGGTAGTAAGTGAAACAAAATCGTCTCCCGGCGGCTCGGCAGCCAACACAATCTATGGTTTGGCAAAGCTCGAGGTGAGTACCGGCTTTGCCGGCGTGGTTGGTGATGATGCTGAAGGCAAAATATTGCTAAACGACCTTCAGAAAGTGGGGGTAGATATTAGTCAAATCAGGATAAAGCGTGGGACAAAAACAGGCTCAGTATTGTGCCTTAGCGATAGGCTGGGCAGGCGCTCTCTCTATGTTATACCTGGTGCCAATAGCTTACTAACTATAGATGACCTGGATTTGACCTATATAAACCGGGCAAAGATGCTTCACCTTTCTTCCTTTGCTGATGACAGGCAGTTCAAGATATTGCTGGAGGTGATAGGTAGGTTAGATTTATCTATTAAGCTTAGCTTTGCTCCCGGGGCACTATATGCCACCAAGGGGCTTAAGGCTCTTACCCCGATATTAAGTAGGACTCACGTTCTTTTTATTAACCATAATGAAATACGGCAGTTGACCGGGGAGGATGTTATAGTTGGAGCTGAGAACTGCCTTAAGCAAGGCTGCCAGAACGTTGTGGTTACCTTGGGCAAAGGGAGTAGACTTAGAAACACTACCGCAGTTTGCTATATCAGAGACACTAAGAATGAATACGTGGTGGAATCTGGTAGCCGGGATACAGGGGCTGAAGTAGATACTACCGGCGCTGGTGACGCTTTTGCCACCGGATTTCTCCTTGGCTCACTTAAGGGCAAGGGGCTTAAGGAATGTGGTCTCCTGGGCGACATTGTGGCGCGGTTCTCCATTACTAAGCTGGGCACAAGGCAGGGCTTCCCCACCTTCAACGAACTAGCTCAACGCTACCGAGAGCTTTATTCACAACCACTGTAATTATTTTTATCAGCTTTGGTCTATTCTTTTGCCGGCTTACTCTCAGCTTTATCGGGCTTGGCTACTTCTTTTGCCGGCTTGCCCTTAGCTTCATCGGGCTTGGCTATTTCTTTTGCCGTCTTGCCCAGGATTTCATCCACAATGCCATATTCTACCGCCTGCTCAGGGTTAAGGTAGAAGTCACGGTCGGTATCATGGGATATCTTTTCTATTGGTTGACCGGTGTGCTTAGCTAAGATACTCCGAATTAGCTCTTGCATCCGCATAATCTCACGGGCAGCAATCTCTACATCGGCTGCCTGTCCCTGAGCGCCACCAAATGCCTGATGCAGGTGGATAGTGGAGTTAGGTAAGGCATAGCGTTTGCCTTTGGCTCCAGCACAAAGGAGCAGCGTCCCCATGCTGGCCGCCAGCCCAACACAGATGGTTGACACATCAGGGCGTATAAGCTGTATGGTATCGTAAATGGCAAGACCAGCACTGATGATGCCACCAGGGCAGTGAATGTAGAGGCTTATGTCCTTATCCGGGTCCTCTCGCTCCAGATAGAGAAGCTGAGCAATAATAACATTAGCCACCTGGTCATTAATTGGCATACCCAACATGACAATGCGCTCCCTTAGCAAGAGCGAGTATATATCGTAAGCTCGCTCCCCTCTGGCACCACTTTCAATTACCATAGGAATAACATTCGTTGGCTGATTATTCATTTTTTCCTCCTCCTCTCTTATTCTACCAGTATTTATGTAGTCTAAGCCAGAGTTGATACTACATAATTTAGCCTCTGGCTGTCATCACCCGGCATAAAACAGTTCTAAATCCAGGGTAGCCCGAAATTGGGTCACGAGCCTCATCATCGGTCAGGATATTGGCATTGGCTTCGTTCCATCCATGCTGCAGGCTAACCACTTTGGGGTGAATAGCCTCGGTAAGCTTAGCCCTCAATTCAATTCTCCCTCTCGGCGATTCAACAATTACCTGCTCCCCATCGGCAATGCCCAGCTTCTTTGCCGCACTGGCATTAATTTCAACCACAGGGTGTGGGACAAGCTTTCTTAGTCTGGCAATATCTCGGTATCGCGAGTGAGTAAAGGCACTTACCCTAGCGCCGGTAGTCAATATGAATGGGTAGCTCTCGGCTAGCTTGGGGGCATTTTCTATCGGCTCGGTAAATGCTGGCAAGGGGTCATATCCATAGTCCTGCATTGTTTGTGAAAATATTTCTACCTTCCCTGAGGGAGTATTCAACCCCTCTTTGGCATATTTCCGCTGGGTAAGCTCGTGGTATAATACCCCACCTGGATTTTGCTCAAGTTGCTCCAGCGTAATACCTGATGGCTCAAGCAGGTATCTAACGAGCTCATCAGCGCTCTGCCATGGGAAATACTCGGCATAACCCATTCTTCTACCCAGTTCAGACCATATCTGCCAATCATCAAGGCAATTGCCTATGGGTTCAACTACCTTGTTACTCATCACAATTGATGGCAGCTTGCCTTCAGCAATGTAATCATGAAGGGTTCCCCTCTCTAAGAAGGAGGTGGCGGGAAGGAATATATGAGCCAGCTTAGCTGTTTCAGTCATAAACAAGTCGGATACAACCAGTAAATCCAGCTTGCTAAATGCCTGTTTAACCTTATTAGTATTGGGCCAGGTTAATACCGGGTTGCTTCCCTGAACTATCATGGCTTTAACCGGATATGGCTTCCCGGTAATTATAGCATCGTTCACCGGCATTACTGTTGTCCCACCAGCAAATTTGCCAAATAACGGATATTGGATACCAATGGCGTCGTTAGCAGAAACAATTCCCTTTACTCTAAAGCTTGCCTGCCTGAGTGGTGAACTATAGACATTTCCCCCAGTTATATCCAGATTCCCGGTAATAGCGACTAGAATAGAGATGGCTCGGCAGGTCTGAACACCATTGATACAATGGTCTATTGATTCCCCTTGCGAAATAGTTGCCGGCTTACTAGTGGCGTATATTCGGGCAATTTCTCTAACTATCTCGGCTGGAACCCAGGTAATCTTTTCTATTACTTCAGGGCTATACTTTTTGACATGCTCCTTTAGTTTATCGAAACCAATGGTCCAATCTCGCACAAAAGCCTTATCATATAATTCCTCAGCTATGATTACATTCAACAAGCCAAGGGCAAGGGCACAATCAGTGCCAGGTCTAACCTGAATATGAATATCTGCTTCTTTGGCCAGTGAGGTTGTCCTAGGGTCAACAACTATTAACCTGGCTCCTTCCTTTTTAGCCAGAGAGATTTCGGCTGCCTCGTTGATATCGGAATTAGTTGGGTTACGCCCCCATATCACCATGCACCTGGTATTGGAGTAACTAGGAGCGAGAGCCATCATTCGATTATTTATACTTAAGCCGTTGCCAATGGCTCTGGCAGCAAAGCAAAATGAACCCCCTGAGGTAATATTCGGTGTTCCATATACACTGCAGAACCGACTGACCACTCTTCCTACATGAGTACCGACAAAGGGATTACCAAAATATACGACTAATGCTTTTGCCCCATAATTTTCCTTTATGCTAATCAATTTGTTGCCAATAATATCAAAGGCTTCGTCCCAAGAGATTTTTTGCCATGTCCCATCTACCTTCTTTAATGGATTAGTAACCCGCTCCTTGGAGTATAACAAATCTACTATTCCTTGTGCTTTCACACATAGCTTGTTGAAGGGATGCTCCTTCATAGGGGTGACCTTTATCAGCTTCCCGTCTTTTACATGGGCGTCTATTCCACAATGATAATGGCACATATTGCAGATACTTTTTACAATCTTAATACCGTTTTTGGCAGCCATTTTATATTGTATTCTCCTTGTTATCGGGTATATCTGCCCCCTCGGCTACTGCCTTGGCTATTTCTACCAATCGCTGTATAGTTTTTCGTGTAATTAGTATTTGCCTGATTGACTCACGGGCCGGTGGAGTATTGAGAAATTTGTGCAGCTCATCCTTATTCTCAGTAGCATTCTTTGCCATGCTCTCAATCTCGGCATCTATCTCAGGAGCACTGACCTCGATTTTCTCCTCCTCGGCAATCTTGCCCAACACCAGAGAGCTGGTAACCCTCTTCGTAGCTAACGGACGTAGCTCTTCTCGTAGTTCTTCCCCTGTCTTATTGATACTTTTGAGATATTGTTCTAGGTCTCTGCCGCCCATTTGCCAGCGCTGTGCCTGCTGGTTAAGGAGTCGGTCAATTTCCATCTCGACCAGAACTGGGGGGAACTCTACTTGGCTAAGGTCAACTACTGCTTCAATTACCCGTTCCTCAAAATCTATCCTGGCTGTCTCCTCAGCCTTGAGCCTTAAATTAGCTGAGACCTGCTCTCGGAGCGAGTCCAAGGTTTTGAAGTCAGAGCTAATTTGGCAAGCAAACTCATCATTTAACTCAGGGAGCTTCATCTGCTTTATTTCACTAACTCGCACCTTAAACAAAGGCTCTTTCCCAGCCAACTCGCTTCTAGGATAATCTGGGGGGAGATAGAGCTTAAACTCCCTGGCTCCACCCCTTTCCATCCCCACCAACTGCTCAGCAAATCCCGGCACAGGTAAAGGTAGGTCACGAAGAACTTGATACCGAGCTCCTTTCTCATTTATAAAAGGCTTATCTTCAATATTGCTCTCGATATCTAAAACTACTAAATCGTCAAAGTCTACCGGGCGCTCTACCGGCTCCCAAGTAGCCTGCTGACGGCGTAGTTGCTCTATTGCAGCGTTAACATCATCCTCGGTTAATTCTACAGGTTGTGGCGTAACCTGAATATGTTGGTAGTCACCAAGCTTAATCGTTGGCTGTACCGGCACCATTGCCTTAAATATTACCGGGTCAGTCTGAGTTAGTTCAATATGTGGCTGAGCGATAGCCTCAATCTCTTGCTCTTTGATAGCCTTCTCATAAGCTTCGGGAAGTAGATTACTTAGCGCATCCTCAAGCAGGGCTTCTTTACCAATGTAGCCTTCCAGTATAGTCCGTGGTACCTTTCCTTTACGGAAGCCAGGAATATTCGTTTTCCTAGCCAAGCGGTAATACGACTTCTGTAACGATTCCTCTATCTCAGCCGGTTCCATTTCAATGCTCAAGAATACCTGACTATTTTCTGTTTTCTCCCTGGTTATTTTCACTCTTCCTCCCGCAGACGCAGGTGCAATTCAGCCAGCTGCTCTTCTGTAACTGGGGAAGGAGCATTAAAGGTTAAATCCATAGCAGCCTGACTCTTGGGAAAGGCAATCACCTCTCTGATGGTTTCCTCCCCTGCCAGTAGCATGACAATGCGGTCAAGACCCACGGCTATGCCCCCATGGGGTGGCGCCCCGTACTCAAAAGCCTCAATCATATGCCCGAATCGAGCTTCAATTTCCTCATCACTATAACCCAGTAGTCTAAACACCTTCCTCTGAAGCTCTGCAGTGTTAATCCTAATGCTGCCGCCACCTATTTCCCACCCATTACATACGAGATCATAATGCCTGCCACGTACCTTTTCCGGAGCGGTGTCCAGTAAAGACATATCCTCATCCCGAGGTGCAGTAAATGGATGATGCTCCGAATCCCATCGTCCTGCCTCTTCATCCCATCTCAGTAATGGAAAATCCACGATGAAGGCAAAGGTAAGGAGAGCAGGGTCAGCAAGCTTAAGCCGATACCCTATCTCACGACGCAGCTCACCCAGTGCCATATCAACTAGTTTAGGTTTACCACCAATGATAAGCAGAAGGTCTCCGGCACTTGCTCCCAAACGCTGTGCCATTTGTTTAACCTGGTCTAGGGTTAGAAACTTAGCCGCCACCGACCTTACCATTTCAATGGTTAAATCGTCTAAACTAGCGGCAGAGGTGCCCAGTGACATAGTTACTAAGCCCTCAGCCCCAAGACCTTGCACCATCTTATTTAGTTCATCAAGCTGACTGCGTGTATAGGTAGCACAACCAGGGGCACATATACCCTTTACCCTGCCGCCTTCAGCGATAGCAGAACGAAAAACGGAGAAGTTTGATTGGACGGCAATGTCTGATAGGTCTCTTATCTCCAGGCCAAAGCGTAAATCAGGTTTATCCGTGCCATAATTCTCTATTGCCTCAGCGTAGGTAAGACGAGGGAAAGGTTTTATCACTCGCATTTCAGGTTTAATCATCTCCATCATTGAGGTGAAAAGCTCCTCAAGTAAGCTGAGGATGTCCTCCTCTTCAACGAAGCTCATTTCCAGGTCAAGTTGAGTAAATTCCGGTTGGCGGTCAGCCCGCGTGTCCTCATCACGAAAGCACCTGGCTATTTGAAAATATTTCTCCAAGCCGGCTACCATTAATAACTGTTTGAGTTGCTGTGGAGACTGAGGTAGGGCATAGAATTTACCGGGATGAAGACGGCTAGGCACCAAGTAATCGCGAGCCCCTTCGGGGGTGCTCTTAATTAGGATTGGTGTTTCCACCTCAATAAACCCTCTAGCATCCAGAAAATCACGAATAAACTTGATTACACGGTGGCGAAGGAATAGGTGTTCCTTCATCCGAGGCCGGCGCAGGTCAAGGTAGCGATACTTGAGGCGAAGGCTCTCTTCTACTTCGGTCTCTTCATTTATATAAAAGGGCGGTGTCTTTGATGGATTAAGTATATCTGTATTATGGGCGATAACCTCAATATCACCGGTAGGCAATTTAGGGTTCTCAGTCCCCGGAGGGCGGAGGGCAACCTCACCGCTAACCCAAACCACATACTCACTTCGCATCTCATTAGCTATTTCATGGCATGACTTGGATAATTCCGGGTTGAATACTACCTGGACTATGCCCTCTCTATCACGCAGGTCAATAAATATCAGTCCCCCATGGTCTCGCCGGCGGTTTACCCAACCAGCTAAGGTTACCTTGACACCTACACGCTCTTTATTCAGTTCACCACAGCTATGACTCTTGAGCAATATTGCCTCCCACGAGGATTATAGCTTATAATAGAGCGCCCTTCAACTTATATCTTAATACTAACCTACCCCCTTTAAGTCTTTATTTGGTAACCTACCCCCTTTATCCCCCTCCCTTACCAAGGGAGGGGGAAGGATATTAGAAGAGGGGCTTCGCCCCTCTTAGACACCCTGTTAGATTAACCTTCTTGAAGGGGGGGAAGAATATTGGAAGAGAGGCTTCGCCTTTCTTCAACTCTCATTTAGTACCCATTATTCTGAAGAAGAGGGGGACAGGTGTCTAAACAATCTCAGACATTGTAAATTGACAACCCCTGGGTTTTAATATTATTATCTTGAGGCGCCTTCACCACAAAAAGGTTGCTTAACAAGGAGCAAGCTGTGTCACAGGTTGAAGAGGAGATAAAGAGCCATGCTTTAAAACGCACCGGAGTCCTGGTTGCTGGTATTGCCTCAGTAAAAGAAATAAACAAGTATGCTCCAGAAGGGTATCGTCCGGATGATATCCTACCGGGAGCTAAGAGCGTTATAGCTCTGGGAGGAACACAACCAACCAGAGGCTCGTGGAGAGCCCCTCCGAAATTTCTCATTGAAACCGGCCCCACTGCCAGCGCAATTATAGCCACCGCTTATGGACTAAGTTACTGGATAGAGGATAAATTTGATGCCGAGGCAGTTATCTCCGTTGGATACCCATCTATGGGAGGTCATTACGGAGGAGGTGTTCCGTGGCAGAGCATGAAGCTCCACGCCGAAATGGCAGGACTGGGGAAGAGGTCGATGATGGGGAGCGTAATCCTGAACCCAGAATATGGTTTTATGGACTACAGCTCTGTCATCACTACTTTAGATTTAGAATCCGACGGACCTCTTAAGGAAAAGGTATGTCCAGATGAATCCTGCGTCAAAATGTACAAAAAAGAAGGCAAAACCCCGTGTATGAGAGGATGCCCCTTTGGCTGTCTCTCCGGAGAGATAGAAAATGGGGAGATAAAAGAGATGAGGTATGACAGATACAAGTGTCTTGCTGTCAGCATGAGGGATAGGGCACATGGAATCTTCATCAGAAGAGCGATTAAAAAGGCATTGGAGGGTAAAGATGCTGAAATGAAACAGATACTATACGCTGAAGAGTTCGGTAACGCCCAACTCATGCTTGCCTTTGGAGAGCAAAGATATTTTGGCAATTGTTGGGAATGTATTAGGTCATGCCCTATAGTTCAAAGAGGCACAAAGAGATGAAAAGGGGAAGAGCAGATAAGGGACTTTTGGATAGAGATTGGATGCCAGTTACTCCAATATTGGTGAGTGAAGATAAGTACAATAAATACAGGGACAGGGTTATCATGCTCAGTTTAAACATCCAGATAATGAAAAAATCGTATGAATCTGAAGGGGAACGGAAAATGTGCACCGGCCTCTCAGACAAAGAAATAGCAGATATTCTTGGCCTGGAGGAATGGGAGGTTACCAAGATAAGGACAGTGGCTGAAAGCGAACTTGTGGAGCAGGTCTGGGATAGAATCGCTGACAATAGTTTTAATTTCAAGGGTATAGCGCCAAGCGCAGAGGAAGCGAAGAGATATTATAGCCAGCTTCTATCAGAGGGCATCAAGAACAAGTTAGGCTGAACTGCCTGAGGTTAAAGATATGACAAAAACAATTGAGGAAATAAACGAGAAAATACAACAGGGCAAGGCGGTAGTAGTTACTGCTGAAGAAATAATAGGCATTGTTAAGCAGAAAGGCGTGAAAAAAGCAGCTCAAGAAGTAGACGTAGTTACTACTGGCACCTTTGGTCCTATGTGCTCATCTGGTGCCTACTTTAATATTGGACACACCAAGCCACGAATAAAGCTTGGTGGTGGTAGAGTATATCTTAATGATGTTCCTGCCTATACCGGCTTAGCTGCAGTAGATATCCTCATCGGGGCTAATGCCCTTCCTGACGATGATCCCAGAAACAGGATTTATCCCGGCGAATTCAACTATGGTGGCGGACATGTGATTGAGGAGCTTGTCACCGGGAAGGATATCCGACTGGTAGCCACCGCTTATGGCACAGATTGCTACCCGAGGAAGAGGCTTGAAACCTGGATTAATATAAAAGACCTCAATGAGGCAGTGCTGTTTAACATCAGGAATGCTTACCAGAATTACAATGTAGCGGCGAACACTTCAGATAGGACAATTTACACCTATATGGGTGTGTTAAAACCTGGCTTGGGCAATGCCAACTACTCTAGCGCCAGTCAGCTCTCGCCATTGCTGAATGACCCGTATTACAAGACCATTGGCATCGGCACCAAAATATTCTTGGGCGGCGGAATAGGCTTTGTCGCCTGGCAGGGCACTCAGCATAACCCAAATGTGCTCCGCACTGACAATGGAGTGCCGAGGAGGAGTGCCGGAACACTGGCAGTAATAGGCGATTTAAAGCAGATGAATCAACGATGGCTGGTAGGAACCAGTATGCTAGGCTACGGCTGCACCATAACTGTTGGAATTGGAGTCCCCATCCCTATACTCTCTGAAGAAATCTTACAGTATACCACGGTAACCGATGATGATATTTTCGCCCCGGTTATTGATTATTCAGAGGTATACCCACAGATGAAACCAGATATTTTGGCTGAAGTTAGCTATGCTCAACTCAAGAGCGGTAAGATAATAATTCAGGGTAAGGAGGTGCCCACTGCTTCCTTATCGAGCTACCTGCGAGCAGTAGAAATTGCCACCACCTTAAAGGAGTGGATACAAACTGGAAAATTCTTACTAACTGAGCCGGTGGCACCCCTGCCCAGTATAGAATCAGGTATAACCTTCAAGCCACTTAAAGAACGCCCGATAGAAGAGTAAAGGCTAAATTCAATAGAGGTGGTAGAAATGACTGTTTCCAAGAGAATAGTGCTGCACTTTCCCAAGCGGATTACTGACCGACCAATAGTCTGCCGTCTAATTAAAGACTATAACCTCGAGTTCAACATTTTGAAGGCTTCAGTCACTCCGGATAAAGAGGGATTGATGGTACTAGAGCTGAGCGGGGAACAGAAAGACTACGATAAGGGTATCAAGTATTTAACTGCAACCGGGGTGAAAATTCAATCGCTGAGCCAGGATGTTATTCGCAATGAAGAGAGATGCACTCACTGTGGTGCCTGTGTAACTATTTGTCCTGCCGATGCTTTTGAACTTGACCCGGTAACCAGGCGGGTTAATTTTTATGATGATAAGTGCCTGGCTTGCGGGCTGTGCATAAAGGCTTGCCCTCCACGAGCAATGGAGGTGCACTTCTAGTCAATGTATGAGCCGAGAACCTACCGACATTGGATTACAGGTAAAGACCTAATCTCTTTTAACGTAGTGGTAAAGGAGACGGATTTATACATTCGTGCCTCAAGCAACCTGAAAAGAAAAGCCCATAAATTAGTATTGAAGTATCGTGACATACTGGAAAGGTATATTGAGCGGCACCCTTCATTTGTCACCTCTCTAGAACCCCTCCCAGTTAGTGATGATGCCCCGCACATTGTAAAGTCAATGTCAGAGGCAGCGGCTAGAGTTGGAATTGGTCCCATGGCCTCAGTAGCCGGAGCTATAGCCGAATTTGTTGGCAATGAATTATTAGCTTTCTCACCAGAGATAATTATAGAAAATGGAGGTGATATATACCTGAAGAGCCGAGGGAAAAGGATAGTAGGGATTTATGCCGGCAAATCGCCTTTAACTGGCAAAATTGGTCTGGAAATCAAAGGGCAGGATACACCGCTCGGAATCTGTACCTCTTCTGGAACAGTAGGCCACTCTCTGAGTCAGGGGAAGGCTGATGCCATCATCGTGCTCTCTAAATCAGCCACTCTGGCCGATGCTGCTGCCACTGCTATAGGCAACTTGATTGTCCAGCCCAGTGACATACCGGGCGGGATTGAGTTTGCTAAAGGTATTGACGGGCTGAAGGGAGTGATAATCATTAAAGATGACAAGGTGGGACTGTGGGGCAAGGTAAAAATCTGCCAAATGTCTATGTAGTAGATGGAGGCTAATCAATGTTTAAAACCAGGATTACTGAAATATTCGGCATAGAATACCCTATAATCCAGGGGGCAATGCAATGGCTATCACGGGCTGAACTGGTATCGGCGGTTTCCAATGCCGGGGGCTTGGGCATTATTTCTTCACTTACCTTCCCTACAGCAGAAGAACTTCGGCAAGAGATTAAGAAAACAAAGGGCATGACCGATAAGCCATTTGCCGTGAATATTACTTTGTTACCCACTCTACGCCCGGTGAACTACGAGGAGTATATTAGTGTTGCCATAGAGGAAGGGGTAAATATTATTGAAACTGCTGGTCGAAACCCAAGGCAATATATGAAGCAACTTAAAGATGCCAAAGTCAAGGTAATGCATAAGTGCGCACGAGTAAGAGATGTTGAAACGGCGGAGCGGGTAGGGGTAGATGCGGTAACCATCGTTGGCTTTGAGGCTGCCGGGCATCCGGGTATGGATGATGTTGTCTCTTCAGTCCTTATTCCTATCGCTGTAGACTCGGTGAGGATTCCAGTTATTGCCGGCGGAGGTATTGGCGATGCCAGGGGCTTTGTTGCTGCCCTTGCCCTCGGTGCTGAGGCAGTGGTTATGGGTACCCGCTTTATGGCTAGTAAGGAATGTCCGTTGCATCCTAAAATTAAGGAGTGGTTACTATCTGCCAAGGAAACGGATACTCTGATGATTGAGCGCTCTATAAAAAATGCAGCCAGGGTGATGAAGACAGATTTTGCTCAGCGGGTGCTGGAGATGGAAGAAAAGGGGGCTACATTGGAAGAGCTAGTGCCGCTGATAAGCGGACTACGAGGGAAACAGGCGCTGGACGAAGGTGATGTTAATGCCGGGAGTATCGCCTGTGGTCAGGCAGTAGGATTAATACATGACATACCCAGTGTAAAAGAGATTATTGATGGTATAATTAGCGAAGCCAAGCTCATCGGGCAGCGCCTCTACAATATAGGAATTCCTACATAAAAAGGAGGCAGAGGTGGCAAAACGGCGGGTAATATTTACCTTTACCACAGAGGTAAGCTCTGAGCCGATTATTTATAATATTGGTCAGCAGTTCAACCTAGTAACCAATATCCACCGGGCTGAGGCAACAGAGGATAGAGGCTGGATAGAAGTGGAACTCGATGGTGAGGATAAGGATATTGAAGCTGGAATTGCCTGGGCTATCTCCAGAGGGGTAAGGGTTGACCCGATTAGTGATGAGGGCTAATCGCTATTGGTTATTCCACTCGGACTATGCGATTTTAACCACTTTCGCTTTTGGCTAAGCCGTATCTGCTCATCGGTAGGTCTGTAACCTGCCAAGAAATTATCTTTGAACGAGTTAAAGGTGCCACTAAGGATGGCACTTCTTACTTTACGCATTAGCTCGCTAATAAAGTTCAGGTTATGAATAGTAGCTAGTCTATAGGCTAAGAGCTCATCACAGCTAAACAGGTGATGGAGATAAGCTGCCGAAAAGGTGCGACAGGTATAGCAATCGCACCCGGGAACAATAGGTTGTTCCATCTGACTATAGACACTATTTCGAATATTATGCCTACCCTGCCAGGTAAAGAAGGCGCCATTTCGAGCTACCCGGGTAGGCAGGGCGCTATCAAACATATCAATTCCCCTGGCTATACCGTCAACAATACCCTCTGGAGAGCCTACCCCCATAAGGTATCGCGGCTTATTCCCAGGCAACCGGGCTACTGTTTCTTCAATCATGGCTAAGGTTTGCTCCCTGGGTTCACCAATACTCAAGCCACCAATAGCATAACCTGAGAATCCTAACGAGGTAAGGTATTCAGCCGATTGGTGCCGAAGTTGAGGGAAGACACCCCCCTGCACAATAGCGTATAGAGCCTGGTCATCACGTTTTTGACTTTTTTGACATCTCTCTGCCCATTGGTGTGTTCTGTCCACTGCCGTCTGCACTTCTTCAAAGCTAGCATCATAGGCAGGGCACTCATCCAGAGCCATAATAATATCGGCGCCAAGGGCCTCCTGGAACTGAATAATTAACTCAGGGGTAAGATGATGTTGACTGCCATCAATATGGGAGCGGAATATAACCCCTTCATCGCTCACCCGGCGTAGTGAGGCTAAACTGAATATCTGATAGCCGCCACTGTCAGTAAGAATGGCTCTATCCCAGCCCATGAATCTATGTAAACCCCCCATCTTTTCAATTACGTCAATGCCTGGCCTGAGGTAGAGATGATAGGTGTTAGCCAATACCATCGCCATCCCGATATCCTTAACCTCTTCCGGGGTCAGTGTTTTAACCGCACCCTGGCTGCCCACCGGCAGAAATACCGGCGTTGGTACCAGACCATGTGGCGTTATCAATTCGCCGGCACGGGCTTTGCTATCAGCACAAGTTTGTACCAAATGGAAGTGATTAAAGTCCACGTCTCCCCCACCATCTTACTTTAATAGCCAGACGTCCAGACACATGGTAAGGAATATTAAACCCAGATACGGGAAAGCAGACAGCTTATATAGTCGCCACGCATCTTGAGACGCACTAGAAATCACCAACCGTGAGCTGGCATAGACCATTATAATACCGAGTAAATTGGCTAATACTAAATAAAGCCAGGCAAAGCTACCTATGAAATAGAGGGCTAAAGATGCAGCATAAAGCATTAGGCAGAATACTAGCAGCACTTTTACTACTTCTCTTACCTCCCGACTGACGGGAAAGTAGTTCACTCCAGCGCTGAGATAGTCTTCCCGATTAGCAATCATAATACTCCACACATGCAGTGGTAGCCAAACAGCTATTAGTATACACAAAAGTAATATTTCCCAGCTAAAAGTGGGCTCAATGGCAAACCACCCCATAGCAACCGGGGCACAACCGGCGAGCATCCCCTGCGGGAAAACACACGTTGCCCTCTTTCGCCAGACTACGGCGGCTATTGTACCGATTAGGTCAGAGGCAAAGCAGAGGGGGTGTAGTTGCCAGGCCAGAACCAGACCAATGATAACCAAGCCTATAGTCAACGGCAATACCCTTTCCGGTGGGTAAATACGCTTCGAGGGCAAGGCTCTATTTTTGGTGCGCTGCATCCTGGCGTCAACATCACGGTCTAAATAATTGGTTAATCCATTGGCACCAGCAACAGCTAACAAAATCGTCAGGGCGATAAGAAGCAATCTGAGAGATAGGTCTCCACCACCAGCTATGACAGCAGCACAAACGCCGATAAAGGTTAATAAGCTACTCTCACGGGGTTTCAGTACCTCAATATAGTTCGCAACTGCTTTATAAATTAGCTAATCCCCCAATTCGCTGGCCCAGGTGTTAAGGGCTTCAGCTAGGTGGAATGTGTCTCATCCAGATAAGATTGCAGAATGAGCGCTGCGGCTATGGCATCATCCCTGGCTTTCTTGCCGGTTTTCTTTCTACCAACTGATTGCATCAGTCGCTTAGCCGATACCGTTGTCAAACGCTCATCCCTAAATTCTACCGGAACCTCAGTACAGCTACATAGTTTCTGGGCAAACGCTTCTACCTTCTCAGCCTGCCTACCTATAGTGCCATCCATAGAGCGCGGCAGACCGACTATAACTTGCTTAACCTGCCGCTGGTTAACAATATTAATGATAGCCTCTACGTCTGTTCTATCATCTGTGCGGTTGATAATAGAAAACGGGCTAGCTAATATACCCTCGGGGTCACTGAGAGCCACCCCTATCCTCTTATCTCCGATGTCAAGTCCCAAGCTGCGCATTATATTAAGCTCTTCACCAACTTAAGGGCGTCGTCTAATCTATCTTTGTACTTGCCACCGGCCTGGGCTAATGTCGCTTTGCCCCCACCCCCACCCCCAGCCACCTTAGCCACCTGCTTCACTATTTCTCCAGCACTATAGCCTCTAGACACTAAATCCGGGGTAACCGCTGCCAGAAAAGCAGGTTTATCTTCATAAACTGTGCCCAGAACTACTACAACGCTTTTCAGCTTATCCCTGATTAAGTCGCTCATCTCCCGCAAGGCCTCCATCCTCGCAGGCGGCACCCTGGCAACCAAGACCGTTACTCCATTAACTACTTCAGCCCGACTTAGCAAAGATTCAGCTCTTATCTTAGCCAGCTCCCTCTCCAGAGCTAGCCTTTGCTTACGTTCTTCCTTTAGTTCAATAGATATGCTATATGCTTTATCTAGGACATCATCCAGTTCAGCGTCCAAATATTCCGCAGTCTCCTGTAAATCCGATAAATGCTTATCTATAAATGCCTCAGCCTCCCTACCGGTAACGGCTTCAATACGACGCAAGCCAGCACCGATGCTACTTTCGCCAATAATATGAAAATAGCCTATCTCCCCGGTTGAGGTAACAT
The DNA here is from genome assembly GCA_030615865.1 of Dehalococcoidia bacterium. The sequence continues at coordinate 9,891 of JAUWYK010000017.1, read as the reverse complement.
GGGTGCCGCCACATAGCTCAGCGCTAATCGCCGGCTCACCTATTTTCAGCACCCTAACTATATCGCCATATTTTTCATCAAATAGAGCTATAGCCCCTTCCTCTATAGCCTTTTTATACGGAATATCCTCATCATATACTTTCAGGTTCTGGCGGATTTTCTCGTTAACAATATGCTGCACTTTTTGTATTTCCTCTTTCGCCATAGCCGTTAGATGAGAAAAGTCAAACCTAAATCGGTCTGGAGCTACCAGCGAACCCCTTTGCTGAACATGCTCACCCAATAGCTGGCGGAGGGCAAACTGAAGTAAATGGGTAGCAGTATGATTGCGGGCAATATCAAGCCGCCGCTCCATATCAACTACTGCCTCCACCTCATCCCCTACAGTTAGACTACCCTCAGTAACACGTCCTTGATGGACAGTAATATCCGGTGGAATGCGAATAGTATTGGTGACTGAAAAGCGGCCAGACGGACTATATATCTCACCAGTATCGCCTGCCTGTCCCCCCATCTCTCCATAGAAAGGCGTGGATTCTAGAATCAGGCTTGCTTCCTGTCCCTCTTGTATTGTCTCGGTGGACTCATTGCCAACCAAAAGGTCAATAATAACCGATTTATGCTTGAGACTGCCGTAGCCAACAAATTCAACCTCACCTTCAATAATAACCTTTGGTTTTTCGGTAGACGCAACTGCAGCCGCAGGTTTAACCCTAGCCCTCTCACGCTGTTTCTCCATTTCATTGTTAAAGCCATCTAAATCTACGGAAAAGCCACGGTCAGCGGCAATCTCTGTGGTTAGCTCTACCGGAAAGCCATAGGTATCATATAGCTTAAACGCCTCTTTGCCAGCGATTTTATCTCTCTTCTTGCTGGCTGCTTCTTGCATAATGCCATCTAATAATTCCAGTCCGGTGCTAAGTGTCTCACTAAACCTTGCTTCCTCACTCTCAATTACTCGCAGAATAAAGTCCCGCCTTTGGACTACCTCAGGATAAATATGCCCCATCTGTTCAATAGTAGCCTTGGCTGTTTCGGCAAGGAATGGTTTATCCAGTCCTAGTCTTCTACCAAAAAGGGCAGTGCGGCGCAACAGCCGGCGCAACACATAGCCCCGCCCTTCGTTGCTGGGAATTACCCCATCACCGATGAGAAAGGCAATCCCCCGGCTATGCTCAGCGATTATTCGCATAGTGTTATCTACTGCATCATCAGAGCCATATTTTACTTTCGCCAGCTTGGATATACGTTCTAATAAAGGAGCAAAGAGGTCGCTTTCATAGACAGAGGTTTTGCCCTGCACCACGGCAGCAGTTCTCTCCAGACCCATACCGGTATCAATATTAGGTTTCGGTAACAAGGTGCGGTGCCCGTCTTTATCCTGATTATACTGAGTAAATACCAGGTTCCAAATCTCAGAAAAGCGACCGCAGTCGCAATTTGGAGCACAAGAAGCCTTCCCACAGCCAAACTCTTCACCAAAGTCATAGTGGATTTCGCTACAAGGTCCGCAGGGTCCAGAATCACCAGCTGGTCCCCAGAAGTTATCTTCCTCACCAAATCTTAATATCCGTTGCTCAGGAACACCAATATTACGCCAGTATTGAAAAGCCTCATCGTCATCAAGGAAGATAGTTACCCACAGCCGTTGCGGCGGAAGCCCTAATCGCTGGGTAACAAATTCCCACGCCCAGCCAATGGCTTCTTGCTTAAAGTAGTCACCAATACTAAAGTTGCCCAGCATCTCAAAGAAGGTAAGGTGGCTGGAGTCGCCTACCGATTCAATATCAGTGGTGCGAAAGCACTTTTGACATGACGCCAGACGAGGGCTGGGTGGTACTTCCTCGCCTAAGAAGTAAGGCTTAAACTGCACCATGCCAGCACTGGTAAGCAGCAAAGTGGGGTCACCACGAGGTATCAAGGAAGAGCCAGGGATGATTTTATGCCCTTTTTCCTCAAAGAAGCTCAAAAATGCTGCCCGAACTTCGTCACCAATCACTTACTGCTCCACGTTATAGGACAAACTCTGCCAGTAGTTACAATTATTCACACTTGATTTTAGTGTAAGACATAGTAGCTGTCAATGAACAGTCTCAATGCTTAGAGGAGCTGGCGCAAATACTCCCTTAGCTCCTGCCCAATATCAGGGTGCTTCAGAGCGAAAGCCACTGTTGCTTTCAGCCAACCTAAGGGAGTGCCGGCATCATACCGCACTCCGTCAAACTCATAAGCATATATCGGCTGTTGTTTGAGTAATAGCTGCAGGGCATCAGTAAGTTGAATCTCCTGATTCTTACCTGGTGGGGTAACCTCAAGGGCATCAAATATCTGGGGCATAAGGATATACCTACCCACTACTCCCAGGTTGGAGGGGGCCTCTGCCGGCTCTGGCTTTTCAGCAAGACTAAGGACCTGGTATATATGACCTGAAATCCTCTTTGGCTCAATGATGCCATACTTTATGGTCTGTTCACTACTAATAGGCTCAACGGCTACAACATTAGTTTTATACTGCTCATAAACCTCTATCATCTGCTTTAAGACAGGCACCTCACTATCAATAATGTCGTCTGGGAGCAAGACAGCGAAGGGTTCCTCAGTGATGACACCCTTTGCCGTCAGGATAGCGTGACCGAGGCCTAACTGCTCCTTTTGCCTAATGTAGCAAATATCGACCAGGCTAGACAGCTCACGCATCTCTTGTAGCAGCTTGGTTTCCCCCTTTTGCTCTAGAACATACTCTAACTCAAAGGAGCGGTCAAAGTAGTCCTCGATAGCTCGCTTGCCCAGAGCTGTTATGAGGATAATTTGCTCAATGCCTGAACTGACTGCCTCTTCAACACAATACTGAATTAATGGTTTGTCCACCAATGGTAGCATCTCCTTGGGTTGAGACCTAGTAATAGGTAAGAACCTTGTTCCCCAACCAGCCGCAGTAATAACCGCCTTACGAACCTTCATCTTAGTCTCCTAGTCTAATTTTTATTGACGGGCAAAGACTGCAGCACCGAGCACCCCAGCATCATCACCGAGTTGGGCAGGAACTATACGCACTGCCTGAGCCGAGAGCCGGAAAGCCCTTTCCTTTACCACTCGGCGAGCCGGCTCAAGCAAGAGGTCTCCCATTTGTGCCACCCCGCCGCCAACAATAATCATTTCCGGATTAAAGATATTGACCAGGTTTACCATGCCCACCCCGAGATAGGTGGCTGCCTTCAAAATAACCTCTAAGGCAAGAGAATCACCATCCTGAGCTGCCAATGACACCGTTTCTGCGGTAATATTCTCTATCTGACCTCCAACGAGCTTGGTGAGAGAAGACTTTTCCCCCTGTTTGATACGCCTTATTGCTTCTTTAGCCATTGCCGTACCAGAGGCTAGGAGTTCCCAACAGCCAATATTGCCGCAGTTACACCTTGGTCCATTAACATCAATAGTCATGTGCCCCACCTCTCCAGCACTACCACATGGTCCGGAGTATAACTTGCCATTGATAATAATTCCACCACCAATGCCAGTGCCCACCGTAAGCAAAACAAGATTATTTACCCCCTTCCCAACACCAAAGTGATGCTCACCTAAGGCAGCAGCACCAGCATCATTGATCAGGAAGGTATTAACCCGGTATCTCTCGTTTACAATGTCTCTCAGTGGGACATCATTCCAACCGGGGAGGTTTGGCGATGCAGTTACAAGCCCGGCTTCACAATTTATCGCTCCAGCAGCAGCAATACTTATACTATCTAGCTGAGACGAGTCCATATTGCTTTGACTAATGAGGCGGTCTATAGCAGAAAGTATCCGCTTAATTACCGAATCTGGTCCCTCATTAGCTAGAGTGGGGTAGTATTCCTTAGCCATCACCTGACCCTTGTTAGAAATAATAGCAACAATTATCTTGGTACCGCCCAGGTCTATGGACAGAACCGGTTTAGTTTCCTGCATTCCAAATACCACTTTATCTTATTTCAGTCAGTTTGTCGAGCTTGGTCTCACTCATAACAACTTGACTCAAGAACTAGCTCCTGCTAAATTTAGTTTGTGTCATACGCCTTTGACCACTTGGATTTAATTGAAAAAGCCCTCAGGCAACCTCCTTTTGGACTTATTACTGATGTTGACGGTACTATAAGTCAGCCTGCACCCACTCCTCAACAAGCCAAGGTTTCTCCCCTATGCCGCCATTATCTTTCCATCCTCTGCCATCGTATAGCTTTAGTAGCGGTTACATCAGGGAGACGGGCGGGTGAAGTTAAAGATATGCTGGGAATTGATGGGATGGTCTACATCGGTAATCATGGTCTGGAGCGATGGACTGAGGGTCACTCTGAATTCGCAAAAGACGTCCAGAATTATTCCAAGGTAATCAAAGCGGTCATCAAGGAACTAGACCAAATACTTTCTATAGAAGGCGTTTGGATTGAGGATAAGGGAGTAACGGCTTCCATCCACTATCGTCTTTGCCCTGAACCCCAATCGGCTGAGAGACATATCCTAACTGCGTTGGAGAACTTACCCCAGGTCAAGAGCTTACGGATTTTACAGGAGAAGAAGGCAATTGACCTTCTACCACCAGTAATGGTAAACAAAGGCACGGCTACTCTGGACTTAATACAGGAGTATAATCTGCAAGGTGGTATCTATCTGGGCGATGACTTCACTGATGTTGATGCCTTTAGAGCTATCCATGCTGCTTCCCGAGATCTGAATTTTCAGGGCTTTGCCATTGCCATCACCAGCCAGGAAATACGTGAAACGCTGGTGGCAGAAGCAGACTTTACCTTGAATGGGGTAAATGATGTAGAGCGCTTTCTCAAGTGGTTGTCTCAGACTGCTCCTGAATTAAGTTAACCGCATCCTGTAATAAGTGTAAAAGCCAGTAGGTAATGTCCTCTTCTTCAATTGACTTCTTAAGCCCGGCGGCTCGCTTACTCCTCTCCTCAGGTGGCATGGTTAGTGCCGTATATAGGGCTTGAGTCGTTCCTTCCAGGTCAGCCGGCGACACAGTTAGAGCATTTTGCCCTAATTGCTCGCAGGCACCAACAGTTTCCGACAGTATCAGGACTCCATCACGATTATTAACTGTAGGTCCCTCCTTAGCCACTAGATTCATCCCATCAATAACAGCATTTACCAACAGAACATCATACCGGCGCATACCAGCAATAGCTTGTGCGTAGTTGTTCTCGTAAAAGAAATCAATGGGATGCCATTCTTCAGTTCCATACTTATTATTTATCGCCTCTATTAGCTGAGTGACCTCCTGCGTATACCGCTGATACTGCTTCAGATGGGTTCTGGTAGGAACGAGAAAGGCTATAAATTTGACCTTTCCCTGAAACTGGGGATAACGCTCCAGCAGCGTGTCAAAGGCTCTAAAGCCACGAAGGATATTTTTACTAGGCTCAGCCCTATCCACACGGACTATGGTTTGCTCCCCGTAAAGATGACGCAATTTCTCCTCATACTCCTTTAGTCTAGTTGAAGAAACCAGTTGCTTCAGACCACCAACATCCACAGATATCGGGTAAGCTTTAACCTGGACAATATGGTCATTTATCTGAACAGCCTGCTGCCTATAATCTATCTCAGCCTCATCAATAAATGATTGACAACAGTGGAGGAAACTACGCACATCTCGTCCTGTCTGCAAACCTACAATATCAGCAGTGCATAAACTGCTGATGATTGCCTGCCGCATAGAATTTGGCAACAGTTGCCAGTAGCTTGGTGATGGCCAAGGAATATGAATAAAGTGATGGATTACCAGGTCTGGCATCTGTCTCCGAATATAAGCACTAGCTAAATAGAGGTGATAGTCGTGTAGCAATACTATTGGCGGTGATTCGCTTCCTGCTGCCTCACTAATAACCGCCTGGGCAAAGGCTTGATTCACTGGAACATAACCATTCTCCCAGGCATCCCAAACTACACGGTCTATATTGGGGGTGCGAGACGAACTCCACATGTAGTGTTGCAGAAACCAAAGAAGGGGATTACAAAAGATATTATAAAATTTGTGATAGGTATTTCTAGGGCTAACCACAAAACGGAGATACAGGTTCTTTCCAGCTAAGGGTACTTTAAAGTGCTCTCCGTGCGCTCTTCGTGCCGCCTCTCTATCGCCTTCCCTCATAGCACTAGCAATCCAATCAAGTTCCACATACCTGCTGAGGCTAGTGAGGGCAGTAACTACACCACCGCTGCCACGCCGGGTTTCAAGTTGCCCACCCTGGGTAAGATGATATTCAATAGGTCCCCGGTTACTGGCGAGAATCAGCCGCCTGTGAGACAATTTTGCCCTGCATAACTCTCTCAGTCGGGCATCATTACCCTTTTGGCTTGCTGCCATCCTCTCCCCCTGCCCGTTCCGAGTTTAAAGAGGGAAAATTTAATAGTATGAAGGCTTAATAATGATGAGGCTAATACAAACTGTAACACGATAGCACCAAGCCTGTCAAGCTTGGGCTGAATTAGCTATACCCTGCTTCGTTGGCATAGTTCAGCAATCAGAATGTTAAACGCAAGCTGACCCTCGTATTTCCCGGTCTTAATAGATAGGTCAGCCTCCAGAAGTTCACCATATACTTGCTTAAGCCGCACCAAGGAATACCTGTCAGCCTGCTCCAATGTCTTACGAAAAGCAAAATCTGAGGTCAGACCCAGCCTATTCTGAATCTCTATCTCACGCTCTCCCTGGTTTCTTAGCTCCTTTGCTCGAACTATCATCTGAACCTGCCGTGATAGCATAACCAGAAGATAGGCTGGAGCAACTCCTCTTTGCAGTAACTGCTGTAGACATTGTTCTGCTATCCTAGCTTTGAACTCAAGGATAGCATCAATCATAGCAAAAACACTAGCCTCCTGGGCATAGCTTGCTACTGCTTTAACATCCTCCTCTTCAATACGGCGACCTGAGGTGAATAGGACTAGCTTATTAATTTCGTTTGCCATAATCCATAGATTCCCACCAATAAGTTTAGCCAGTAAGTTCACTGCCTGGGGCGATATGCTACCACCTTGCTCTGTCACATGCCTTTGAATCCACTGGCGCAGCCCAGCATCTCTCAGTAGAGGAAAGGACCTTACCTCTGCCTTGGCTGAAAGCTCCCTGAACAGAGGATTACCACTGCTTATACTACTATCAATTAATACCAATATTGTGCTATCTGGTATTTTACTAATACAGGCACTTAACGATTTGTACTCGTTTTGCTGGTCAGATACACCCCTGGTTTTCTTCTGCCGGCTGGATTTGCGCTTGGGTTCAAAGCGCTCCAGCAGCCCATTGACGATGACTAAACGCTTTTCAGCCAGAAACGGTATTGTCTCACAGGTAGTTCTTAATTGGTCTAATATTACTTGTTGACCATCAAGGGTGGTAGTGTTGGCGGCTAAAAGTGATTGCTCACCTATGCCCCCTTTTATCTCCTCAAGCGACTGGTGGAGGGAAAAATCATCCTGACCCTTTAATATATAGAGCAAGGTCTACCGTTCCTATTTATGAACTCTTCTCATTGTATCACAGCCAATATTTGTTTAGTAGCCTGCTTGGGTGGCAGATTTATGTTGAATAGTGATGGCACAAGGAGTAAAATAAATACAAGCAATAATACTCCATCCAGTCGGTATCACTGGAGCTAAGAGGAGAGACAAGATGGCAGAACGCCCTGAGGAACTAAAGAAGTTAGCTACAATTGCCACTGACCTAGGACTTTCCGCTGAGTTGAGGATTAAAGCTATGGAAATGCTTGGCAACATTGGCACTCATGAAGCACTCCTGGCTTTACTAGAGCTAGCTGCCAATGAAGAGCTAATTCGTGACGAAAGAGACTTTGCCCTTAAACAAGCCAGAGAAATAATAAAGTCAGCCCGTTAATAATTGTGGCATAATAAAGGGGCTCCGGTTAGACCAATGAGTGTTGATATTGGCATTATAGGGCTAGCTAAAAGTGGCAAGACAACCATTTTCAATGCTTTAACCAAAGGTAAAACTGATGTAGGAAGCTCAGCCCCGCACATTGGAATAGTTAAGGTTCCAGAGCCCCGCCTCAAAATTTTAGCCGATATATTTCAGCCCAAGAGAGTGGTACCAGCCGAGACAAGGTACATTGATATAGGTGCCACAACCAAGGGGTTGGTTCAGGACAAGGCTATAAGTGGTGAATTCCTGAGTTATCTTAGCAATGTAGATGCCCTACTTAATGTAGTTCGAGCCTTTACCGATGAAAGCATACCCCATATTGAAGGTAGCCTGGATGTAGAGCGGGACATTGCCACTATAGATTTAGAGCTTGCCTTTTCCGACTTAGCCATTATTGAGAGACGACTTGACAGAATAGAGGTGTCTCTAAAAGGAGCTAAGCCGCCTGAGCGCCAAGGCCTACTTCGAGAGCAAGCGACATTAATGAAGGTCAAGGCTGAATTAGAAAAAGATGTACCCCTCCGGGAACTAAAGCTAACTACTGACGAAGCCAGAACTATTGCTAACTACCAGTTTCTTACCGCCAAGCCACTACTAATAGTGGTCAATATTGGCGAAGAACAGCTACCTAAGGCACTATCTTTAGAAGCAGAACTGAACTCACGTCATTCACGGCCAAAATGTCGCCTTATTACCCTCTGTGGCAAGTTAGAAATGGAGCTGGCTCAATTGGATGATACTGCTGCTGAGGGATTTCGTGCTGAGTTCGGTATCAAGGAATCAGGGCTTGACCGCACCATCAAACTGTCCTATGAACTATTGGGGCTAATCTCGTTTTTCACTATAGTTTCAGGTGAAGTTAAGGCTTGGTCTATTCCAAATGGCACCAATGCCGTTAAAGCAGCTGGTAAGATTCACTCTGACATGGAAAGGGGCTTCATTCGGGCAGAGGTAATCAGCTACGATGACTTGGTGAAGTGTGGTAGCCTAGCTGAGGCTCGCAAGAAAGGGCTTCTCCGACTAGAAGGCAAGAACTACATCGTTCAAGACGGCGATGTAATCACCTTCCTGTTTAATGTATAGACCTACTGAATTATAGTTAGTGGGGAAGGGGGGATTTGAACCCCCACGCCTTGCGGCACATGATCCTAAATCATGCTCGTCTGCCAATTCCGACACTCCCCCACTGAGGGGCCAAACCTGTAACTGGCTGATTTGAACACAGCCACCATAAAAGGCAAGACGCGCTCGCCTCCTTTTGCAAGTGGATTATACCTGGCTTAGCTTTTGATGTCAACGGTGCGCCCATCACCAGGGCAGGTAGTTCAGAAGGCTTCCAATTTGGTAGCGCATACCGGATTCGAACCGGTGATCTCCTCCTTGAGAGGGAGGTGTCCTAAACCCCTAGACGAATGCGCCATCTAAAAAGGCTTCAAAATTGCTTATTATAGAAGCCTGTTGAAATCTTCGATACTTAGCTCTGCTCCATCAAGAATTGATGATAATGTTCCTGTATCAATGCTCTTGTGGTCTGGGACTACAACTTGAGCGAAGGGATTATCCCTCCTCAATACAATATGGCTTCCTTTTCGCCGTTTAATATAGAAGCCAGTTCTCTCTAGTGCCTTAACTACCTCGCTGCCAGAAAGCCCCCGAGGTAGCTTGCTCACTTTGCTACGACCTCAAGCTCTACAGTATCTTTTCCCACCTCTGTTGGGACAGGAAGCCCATCCCCAACCAAAGCCTCTATATAAACTTCCATAGCCTCTTTGATATTCTTCAGGGCATCCTCTTTGGTCTCACCCTGTGAGACACAACCCTTCAAGGCTGGGCAATAAACCACATAGCCTGATTCACAACCTTGCTCAATAATAACCGTGTATTTCATTTTGTTCCCTACTTCACAAAAACTCTTGGCTGGGGAAGTAGGATTCGAACCTACCCTGGCGGATCCAGAGTCCGCTGTC
>JAUWYK010000012.1 GCA_030615865.1 Dehalococcoidia bacterium | reverse complement strand
AAACGCCGCTTTGCTAAAGTAATAAATACTGATACAATAGCACAGTAAAGGAGACAAATGGAGCAGTTACGAATTCCAGGACCCACCCCGTGCCCTGCCGAAATTCTCCAGGCAATGACCAAGCAGATGATAAATCATCGTGGTGCTGAATTTGGGCAGATACTAAATGAGGTGACGTCAAAACTAAAGCAGTTGTTTCAGACCAATAGCGATGTTTTTCTGCTCACTGGCTCGGGGACAGGTGGCTTAGAGGCAGCAATCGTAAATACCCTATCCCCGGGAGATAAAATACTATCGGTATCTATTGGTGTCTTCGGAGAACGCTTTGCCAGTATTGCCGAACGATTTGGCGCCGAGGTAATCCCGCTTCGCTTTGAGTGGAGCAAAGCAGCTGACGTAGATGCTGTCCGCCGAGTTCTCCAGGCTGAACCAAAAATCAAGGCAGTGTTAGTCACCCATAATGAAACCTCTACCGGTGTTACCAATGACCTGGCTTCAATTAGCTCAGTAGTAAAGGAATTTGATAAATTACTGCTAGTTGATGCCATCAGCAGCCTGGGGTCAATTAACCTGCCGGTTGATGACTGGCACTGTGACGTTACCATTACTGGTTCCCAGAAAGGGTGGATGGTTCCCCCCGGTCTGGCTATGGTTAGTATAAGCCAAGAGGCATGGCAGGCGCAGGCCAGTGCCAGGATGCCCCGCTTTTACTGGGACTTTGCCCAAGCCAAGAGTTACTTGGAAAAGGCAACTGTGCAAACGCCATGGACACCAGCTATTTCCACAATATTTGCTCTATCTGCATCTTTAGAAATGATGTTAAGCGAAGGCTTAACTAACATCATAGCCCGACATGCCCGGGTTGGTAAAGCAGCCCGAGATGGAATAAAATCACTAGGGCTATCCCTTTTTGCTGAAGAAAGTCATGCCTCCAATACAGTTACCGCCGTTGCCGCTTCAGACGGGCTTGACATTAACAAGATGCGCCAGATTCTAAGAGAGGAACACCAGGTTGTGCTCGCTGGCGGACAACAGCGATTAGATGGTAAAATCTTTCGCATCGGGCACCTGGGCTGGGTAACCGAGGATGATATTGAAACGGTAATATCGGCACTAAAGGTGGCATTGCCACAGGCTGGGTTTAGGAGTTAGGTAAGGTGAAGGTTTTAATTACCGACCCAATTTCTGAAGAGGGAATAGATACTCTGCGTAGTCAGGCTCAGGTGGATATTAGGCTAGGGCTAAAGCCGGAGGAACTCATATCCACAATTGGTGATTACGAAGCACTGATAGTGCGCAGCCAGACCCAGGTCTCGGGCGAGGTTATTCAAGCCGGGAAAAAGCTACAAGTCATCGCCCGAGCCGGCGTCGGCGTAGACAATATTGATGTAGACGAGGCAACCCAGCGAGGCATCGTGGTAGTTAATGCTCCCACCGGCAACACCATCTCAGCCGCCGAGCATACTATTGCCCTTATGCTCTCCTTAGCCCGTCACATCCCTCAGGCTAATGCCATGCTCAAATCAGGGGTATGGCGGCGAAGTGATTTCATGGGTACTGAGGTAAGAGACAAGACTTTAGGCATCATAGGCTTAGGCAATGTGGGGTCTGAGGTAGCCAGGCGTGCCCGGGGTCTACAAATGAAGCTCGTCGCTCACGACCCCTTCATCTCCGTTGATCATGCCCGTAACCTACAAGTGGAGCTTGTTTCCTTAAAACAGTTACTCAAGGAATCAGACTTTATCACCCTCCACCTGCCACTAACATCCTCAACCAAGGGACTAATTGGAGCTAAGGAGCTGGCTTTAGTTAAACCAACAGTTCGTATCATTAATACTGCCCGGGGCGGACTAATCGATGAAAAGGCACTGGTTAAGGCGGTGAAAGAGAAGAGGGTGGCTGGCGCCGCCATTGATGTCTTCTCCACAGAACCAGCTACAGAGAGCATCCTTTTTGAAGATGATAACATCATTGTCACCCCTCATTTGGGAGCTTCCACAACCGAGGCTCAAGCCATGGCAGCTAAGGATGTAGCCGAGCAGGTTATTGATGTATTTAAGGGACAACCAGCCAGGTATTCGGTTAATGCTCCCTTTATCTCGGTTGAAACTCTATCAGTGCTGGCACCCTTTATGAAGGTAGCTTCCACGCTAGGCAAGCTAGCTAGCCAGCTAGCTGAGGGACAAACGAATGCTATCCAGATTAAATATGAGGGCGAGATTTCTAATTATGATACTAATGCTCTTAAGGTAGCCGTTCTCGGGGGATTACTCGAGGGAGTAAGTGAGGAGCGGGTTAATCTAGTCAATGCTAGCATAGTGGCTGCCCGGCGTGGTCTGACGGTTGTGGAACAGAAGGAGGCTACCTGCGAAAACTATGCCAGCCTTATTACCGTAGAAGTTACCACCAACGTTGGGATTACTATTGCCGCTGGCACCGTAATACGTAGGGAACCGCATATTGTCCGGGTTAACAACTACTGGATTGATATCGTGCCTGCAGATGGTTACTTCCTGTTTCTTGACCACCTGGACCGTCCCGGACTTATGGGAGCTATCGGCAAGATAACTGGTGATGCCGATATAAATATTAGCTCCATGAATGTTAGCCGTCTCAAACCTAGGGGTCAAGCACTAGCGGTATTAGCCCTGGATGAGCCCCTACCCGAGGAGCAGCAACAAGAAATGCTATCTCTCCCCGATGTCTATACCGCTAAAGTGGTAAAGCTGTAAAGGGAAAGGCTGCCTTGAAGGTTTCTATACCAACCGGTTAAAAACTAATCCTGCTGGTGCTTTAGGATAAAAGTAGGTTGATTTCCTGGGCATTCTGTCGTCGGCATCGGCAATGGCTTTAACCACTTCTGGCTTAATCGGGCTTAACAGAAAGGCTAGCTGGTATTCCTGGTCTATTACCCTGTTTACCGCATCCTCTCTATCATAGGTATAGGCAAGAATTGCCTCCTCCCGACCACTGCCCAGCCCCAGTAGCTTCTCCAGAATGATATGGTCAACAATACTGACATCCAATCTTTTGTATAGCTCGCAATGAAAGTAGGGCATCATCTGACTGGCAATAGTAAAGTCACGCAACCCTAGCACAAAAAGACGCTCTGCTACCAGACCAAAAACAACTAGCCTAACCTGTTTTGCTTCTTCCCCAGCCAGTAAATCGTCAACCTGCTGCCAGGTATCAGGCTTACTCAATGATAGCTCCGCTATTTCAAAGAATGACTTCAGCTTAGCCATCAACTCACTCATGGTTGCTCTGGATATACCGCGAACCAGCCGGTGAGGAGGTAGAATCATAAGCCCAGGCTCAGAAAAATCTACCAGCTCCATCATCACAAAATTAAATGCCTCATCTGCCGACACCGATGAAGAGCAGACACGCCTCTCACGTCGATAAGTAAGAGCGCTCTCATAGCGATGATGCCCATCAGCAATATAAAGCGGCTGATGGGCCAAGCTACGGCATATCTGATTAATAACCTGAGGCTCAGTGATAGCCCAAACATAATGGCTTTCCTCAGCAGTGCTTAAATTGATTATAGGTCTATTATGCTCCTCTGCAGCCAACAATGAGGAGACCTGCTGTCCCTGGTCGTCAAACAGAGCCAAAATTGGGCTGGTATTGGCTTGGCATGCCCATAACAGGCTTAACCGGTCACTCTTGGGCTCAGCCAGCGTGCCCTCATGAGGGCGAACAACCATCCTATCCCATTCCTCTAACCTAACACGGACGATTATACCGCGTCGTTTATACTCCGTTCCTTGATAGGTAAAATAGTGGTCATGGAGATAGATAGCTGGCACCTCATCAGGCTTAAGAATACCCTGCTCCAGCCACCACTCTAGGGTAGCTGCCGAACGAGTATATTTATTGTCCGTAGCTGTATCCTGGGGTAGCTCCCGACTAGATTCCAATCGGACAAAGTTATACTCACTACAGCGATAAAGCTCTTGCTCCATTTGCGGGGTAATAATGTCATAAGGGGGACAGATAACTGAAGCTAGGTCCTTAACCAATAATTGATTATAACGCACACCCCGAAAGGGGCGAATCTCAGCCACGGTTCCCTCTTTCTTATATACAGGGGATTTTTGCTAGCCTAGTTTACCGTATGCCACAGGAAAGACGCAAGTGTCAGTAGTTAGGAATATTACTTTTCAATTGTTACCAAATAACCAAGATATCCTCTATGGTATCATCATAGTCTGGGTTTTGATAGTTATTTAGCTGTGAGTAGCTCTGGCTGATAATGAGTTTGACCACATCGTCAAACTGTGGCTCAAAGAATACTAATCCTCTATCGATAGTATCAAAGGCTATTATTGAATGCCCTCCGTGTTATTAGTTCTAATTAACCCCCGAGCCACCTTATTATACCCGTTTATCTTTTGCCTAGCTACAAGCTGTGCTATACTTAAAATATAAATAACTTCATTGGTATTTGCGTCACATGGTCGACATAGCTGAAGTAAAGAGAAGGATAGAGAAGCTAAGGGCTGAAATTAACCATCATAACTATCGCTATTACGTGCTTGATAACCCTGAGATTAGCGACGCTGAATATGATGAGTTAATGAGGGAGCTGAAGCAACTGGAGGATGAATACCCCCGGTTCCTGACCCCGGACTCACCCACCCAGCGGGTTGGTGCTGCTCCGGTAGAAGCCTTTGGCGTGGTAGAGCACCCGTTGCCACTATTATCCCTGGGTAACGCCTTCTCCCAAGAGGAGCTACTAGCCTGGTACACCCGAATCTCAAAGCTAGTAGGGAGACGGCAATTTGACTTTGCCTGCGAGCACAAGATTGATGGACTGGCAGTGGCTTTGACCTATGTTAACGGTCAACTGACCACCGGGGCTACCCGAGGTGATGGTTTCCGTGGCGAAGATATCACCCAGAACTTGAGGACTATCAGGAGCATACCACTGTCGGTGCCAAAAGAGGCACCGCCTAGGTTTGAGGTGAGAGGTGAAGTCTTCTTACCCAAAGCCGGCTTCAATAAGTTGAACCAGGAGCGGGCGGCTGAGGGACTGCCCCTGTTTGCTAACCCCAGAAATGCCGCTGCTGGCTCAGTGCGTCAGCTTGACCCTCGCATCACGGCTAAACGCCCGCTGGATATTTATATCTATATGTTGGGATATGCTGAAGGTAAGCCCGCACCTCAAACCCACTGGGAAACTATGGAGTATCTTAAGTCCCTAGGCTTTAAGGTAAACCCTAATAATGCCTTGTTCACCAGCATTGACCAAGTAGAAGAATACCACCACGCCTGGGTGGAGAAAAGGGAAAGCCTGCCCTATGAAGCTGATGGCATCGTGGTTAAGGTAGATTCACTCGACCTGCAAGAACGATTGGGAAATATCGGTCATGAGCCGCGCTGGGCAATAGCCTATAAATTTCCCGCCATTCAGGGCACCACACACCTAGTTGATATTGGCATCAGTGTCGGCAGAACCGGCACCCTTAACCCCTATGCTATCTTAGAGCCAGTCTCAGTAGGAGGGGTAACCATCAAACAGGCTGCCCTCCACAATGAAGACGACATCAGGCGCAAGGACATCCGCATCGGCGATACGGTCATTATCCAGCGAGCCGGCGAGGTAATACCTGAAGTCGTTGGACCAATTAAAAGTAGGCGTACCGGTAAAGAAAAGGAATTCAGCCTCCTAAAGAAGCTATTCAGTAGCAAAAAGCAGCGCCCGGCATGCCCGGTATGCGGGGCTGAGGTGGTTAAACCCGAAGGCGAGGTTATGTATTACTGTTCTAACGCCGCCTGCCCCGCCCAGGTTCAAGAGCGGCTAGAGCATTTTGTCTCCCGGGGGGGTATGGATATCAGGGGGATAGGCGAATCGCAGAGCGCTACGCTGTTAACAGAAGGGCTGGTCAAGGACATCGCTGACCTATACTATCTTAAAGAGAAAAGGGAGCAACTCCTGAATCTGGAGAGAGTGGCTGAGAAGAGCGTAACCAATATCCTCAATGCTATTGAGAAGAGCAAAGAGACACCGCTGGCAAGACTTATTTTTGCCCTCGGCATACGCCATGTCGGGGCAGAGATGGCAGAGCTTCTAGCCGGACACTTTGGCAGTATAGATAAACTGGCTGATGCGTCCAAAGAGGAACTCCTTTCCATTCCTACTGTTGGTCCCAAGATTGCCGAGAGTATTGTCGCCTTCTTCGGGCAGGAAGAAAATAAGAAGATTATAGAACGGCTGAGAAAGGCAGGGGTTCGGTTGAAGGAGGAAGTGGCTAAGCTAGAGGAGCTACCTCTGGCTGGGCAGGAGTTTGTCATCACCGGCAGGCTGGAAACATCCACCAGGCAAGAGGCAGAATCAAGGATAAAAGCCCTCGGCGGCACCACCGGAAGCAGTATTACCCAAAAAACCACCTACCTGGTGGTAGGAGTAGACCCCGGCTCAAAACTAGCCCGTGCCCAGGAGCTAGGCACCAAGCAGCTTACCGAAGAGGAGTTCACCCGCCTTCTGAGGCAGAAAGCCTGATATGAAGTTAATTGTCGGCTTAGGTAATCCGGGGCGAAGCTATGCTAATAACCGCCATAATATCGGCTTCATGTGCCTAAATCATTTTGCCCGGACACAAGGCATAAGATTCGATAAGAAACAGGCTCAAGCCCGGATTGGCATAGGTAAAGTTGCCGACAATGAAGTGGTGGTGGCTAGACCCCAAACCTATATGAACCTGAGCGGTCGGTCAGTTAGCCGGCTAACCAGAAAGTTCAGTATCAATCTCAATGACCTCCTGGTTATTCACGACGACCTTGACTTCCCCCTGGGGCGAATCCGCATTAGCCACGGCATTAGCTCTGGTGGACACAAGGGGGTAGAGTCAATCATCACAGAGCTAGGCAGCCAGGATTTCGTCCGCATTCGGGTAGGCATCGGACGACCCGACAAAACCCCTCTCACTGAGGACGACATTATCGCCTATGTACTCAGTGACTTCACCCCCGAGGAAAGAAAAGCCGTTAACAAGGTCATACCCAGGGTAAGTGAAGCCATTTCTTGTCTTCTTACCGAAGACATAGTGGCAGCCATGAATAAGTATAATTAGAGTGAGTTATTAACCCTATCCCCTTTATCCCCTTCCCCATAATATGGAGATGTATTCTTTGCATGAAGGGGAAGATTCTTATAGAGGGGCTTCGCCCCTCCTAAACACCCATCAGGTCAGACCCCTCACCAAGGGGGAGGGTTATCCACTAAAAACCTGAAGGGGGTGAGGTTGACAGACAATTTGATAAGTAAATCTTTGCCAGAGTTCAGGCTCAGGTGATATAATCGCTATACCAAACTAAAAGAGGTGTCGAAATAAAAAAACTATTCATTTTATGTACTGTAATCCTGCTCGTCTCGTTGCCGGTGGCACTGGTAGTTGGCTGCCAGCAGCAACCCAAACCTACCCCACCTGCACCTACACCTACACCAATTCCAGGACCAGTGCATGGCATTTCGTGTGAATATCCTGAAGGCTGGGTGGGTAGTGTTACAGAGATGGAACTAGACCCAGCTAGACCTGTCCACTACAACATAATCAGAACGGTCACTGTGTTTGCAGGACCTCTAGTGGGAGAATATGACTACATGGTAAATATCAAAATAGTTAGAGAGGAATTACCTAAAGATAGAACGCTTGAAGACTATGTTAGAATAGTGGAAGAGGATACCAAAAGGCAATATATAGACTATACTAAGGTGGACGAATACAGTACTACCATCGGTGGGCTGTCTGCCATAGTAAGGACATTTACCGCAACAACTATGGATGTACGACTAAAGAACATACAGGCATTGTTCATAGAAGATACGGACAACGTTGGCTATGTAATAACCTACGATGTACCGGAGGAATTCCATGATGAGTATGCTGACTCGTTTGAGTTGGTGATAAGCACTGTTAAGTTTGGGTGGAAATAGAAAGAACCAAGATTTCCAGATAAAATGCTAAATAAGAAGAAATTCATTGCCGTTATTGGTGGCGGGCAGTGCTCTAAAGAGGAAGCCAAGCTGGCTGAAGAGGTAGGTCGTGAGCTAGCCAGGCAGGGTGCTATCTTAGTCTGCGGCGGTTTGGGTGGGGTTATGGAAGCAGCCTGTAAGGGGGCTAGCTCACAGGGTGGGGTAACTATCGGCATCCTCCCCGGGGACAGTCGCCAGGCAGCTAACCCTTATATTCAAATTCCTATAGTTACTGGCATGGGCTATGCTAGAAATATTACTGTGGTCAAATCAGCTCAGGCAGTTATCGCTATCGGTGGTAACTATGGCACCCTCTCCGAGATAAGCCATGCCTTGCAAAGTGGTATCCCGGTTATCGGCTTGAATACCTGGTCATTATCCAGAAAAGGTCAGCAGGATAACTCAATTATCCCGGCTCAAAACCCAACTGAGGCAGTAGATAAGGCTCTGGAATTAGCTACCGACCAATAGCCTAGCCGGGCTCAAGTTATGGGAGAAGTATGTCAACTATTGACAGTATTACAGCCAGAGAAATCCTGGACTCCAGAGGCAACCCAACTGTAGAGGTTGAGGTAGCGCTATCTGATGGCACAGCGGGCAGCGCTGCCGTGCCCTCTGGAGCCAGCACCGGCAAATATGAGGCAGTAGAACTACGAGACGGGGATGCTTCCAGATTTAATGGGCTGGGGGTGCTTAAGGCAGTAACCAATGTCAATGAACATATCGCCCCGGCTATAATCGGGATGTCAGCCACCGACCAGGCAGCTATTGACCACAAGCTAATAGAGATTGATGGCACTGACAACAAATCCCATCTTGGGGCTAATGCCACTCTGGGAACGTCGCTGGCAGTAGCTCACGCTGGGGCTAACTTCCTTAACATGACTCTCTACCACTACCTGGGTGGGGTGGCTACTTACATCCTACCGGTACCAATGATGAACATCCTAAATGGAGGCAAACATGCCGCTAATTCCACCGACTTCCAGGAGTTTATGGTGGTGCCGGCTGGAGCCAGTAGCTTCAGGCATGCCCTTCAAATGGGCACCGAGGTCTACCACTCACTAAAAGAGGTGCTCAAGGATAAAGGGCTGGATACCAATGTCGGGGATGAGGGAGGTTTTGCCCCTTCCCTATCATCAAATAAGCAGGCAATAGAGGCAGTCCTATCAGCTATAGAAAAAACAGGCTATAAACCAGGTAAGGAGTGCTTCATTGCCTTAGACCCGGCAGCTAGCGAATTCTATAAAGATGGGCAATATATCCTGACTAAGGAAGGCGTTTCGCTCACGACTAGGGAAATGGTTGATTACTACATCAAGTGGGCATCAAGCTACCCCATTATCAGCATTGAAGATGGACTGGCGGAGGATGACTGGGATGGCTGGCAGCTCCTGACCAAAGAGCTAGGCGGCAAAATCCAGCTTGTTGGTGATGACCTCTATGTTACCAATGTAAACCGCCTAAACAAAGGCATCAGGCTAAAAGCGTCTAACTCTATTCTTATTAAGCCCAATCAAATTGGCACCCTTACCGAGACAATTGCTGCCATTAAGACGGCGCAACAAGCGGGCTGGACAGCAGTAGTAAGTCACCGCTCAGGCGAGACCGAAGATACCACCATAGCTGACCTGGCGGTAGGTCTAAATACAGGTCTGATTAAAGCCGGTGCCCCGTGCCGCTCAGAGCGTATCGCCAAGTATAACCGTCTCATCAGAATAGAAGACGAGCTAGGGCAAAGTGCCAGCTTTGCTGGAATGCAAGCATTCTACAACTTGAAGGGATAAAGATGACCGAAGTTATTCCGGGTATTTACCAACTAAAAATTCCACTGCCTAGTAAAGAGATTCTTTTAGGCTATGTTAACGTTTATCTGGCTCAAGGAAACAATGGATATCTCCTCGTTGATACTGGTTGGGATACTGAGGAGGCGTTTAATTCTCTGAAGAAGCAACTGGCTGAGATTGGCATTAACTTTAAAGATATCGCTCAAATAGTAGCCACCCATATCCACCCTGACCACTGCGGTCTGACTGGCAAGCTGAAGCAACTTTCCCCGGCTAAAATTGCCCTGCACTATCTGGAGAAAGACTTTATTGAGTCAAGATATATAAATATGGATGAACTCCTCAGTCAGATAGCAGAGTGGCTGCATACTAATGGGGTGCCCAACGAAGAGCTAATTAAACTCCAGACAGCCTCCCTTGGAATGGCAAAGTTTGTTACTCCGGCGCTACCCGATGTTACCCTTTATGGTGGTGAAATAATTTCCACCGGGGTTTTCAACTTCCGAGTCCTGTGGACACCGGGACACTCCCCGGGACATATATCCCTCTACGAGCCAACCAGAAAAGTCTTAATCTCAGGGGACTACATCCTGCCCAAAATTACGCCCAATATTGGCTTGCACCCTCAATCTGGAACTAACCCACTCGGTGATTATATTAAGTCGCTTAACACGACAAAGAAACTAGATGTCAATCTTATTTTACCCGGACATGAAAATCCCTTCACTGGTTTGCAATCGCGAATTGAGGAGCTTATCAAGCATCACCAAAAGAGAAATTCGGAAATTCTGGAGACTCTAAAGGCTACAGCAAAAACAGCCTACCAAATATCAACTGAAATAACCTGGGGGTCAAATATAAACGGGGTTGGCTGGGATAATTTAGCTCCGTGGGACAAAAGACTGGCTATTTTGGAAACCATAGCCCACCTGGAGGCAATGAGATTTGCCGGCAAGGTAGAGAAATTTCTCAAGGATAGCATTATATACTACCAGCCTACTTGATACATCAAAAAAGCTAGCGACAGTGACCGGGGAGCTAAAATTATAGATGATGTCTGGGGTAAGCAAGGTTAGATGAAAACTATAGGCATTACGACTACAGTTCCGATAGAAATATTACTTGCCGCTGGCTACCAGCCGGTTGACTTGAATAATGTCTTCATTACTGACCCAAATCCAGAGCGACTGGTTAATATCGCCGAGAGGGCAGGCTTCCCGTTAAACTGCTGTAGCTGGATTAAGGGAATCTATGGGGTATGCATGGATTATGGAATTGATACCATCCTTTGCGTTACCACTGGCGACTGCTCCAATACTATCATGTTAATGGAGGTGCTCAAGCTCAAAGGGCTTAAGGTTATACCCTTTGCCTACCCTGACCAGCCCAATATCCAGCGCATGCAGCACGCTTTACAGACGCTAGCTGAAACTTTGGGTACTACTCTGGAAGCTGCTGATAGAATTAGGGATGAACTGAAACCCAGTCGCCATCTGGCTCTAAAGCTCGACCAGCTTACCTGGAAAGAGGGTTTGGTCAGTGGCTGGGAGAACCACTTCTGGCTGGTGTCTACCTCTGATTTTAATCAAGACCATCATAAATACTACCATCAGCTACGAGAATTATTAGCCGCTTGCCATCAGCGCCAGCCCTATCCACTACAATGGCTCAGACTGGCATATATTGGCGTGCCTTCTGTTTATGGTCAATACCTTTATCGCTACCTAGAAAGTAACCGAGCCAGGGTGGTATTCAATGAGATTCAGCGTCAGTTCGCTATGCCCGAACCGGGAAATTCCCTAGCTGAACAGTACTCAAACTATACCTATCCCTACTCTATATATGACCGGCTAAATGACATCACCACTGAGCTGAAGCGACGCCAGGTTGACGGGGTTATCCACTATGTCCAAGCCTTCTGCCATCGAGGAATTGGCGACATTATCTTTAGAGACGCTTTGAAATTACCCATTTTAACCCTGGAGGGAAACGATGACTTTTACCTAACCCATCATATCAAAACACGAATTGAGGCCTTCCTTGATATGCTGCAACGCAGTCGGCAAAGTCTAAAAATCACTGAGGAGGTATAAAAAATGGCAACCAAAATCGGCATTAACGGCTTTGGGCGTGTGGGAAGACTAACCCTCAAGGCAATTAACCAATACCATAGTGGCAAACTAGAGGTAGCAGCAATTAATGACCTCACTGATACTAAAACTAACGCTCACCTATTAAAATGGGACAGCACCTACGGTCCCTATCCAGGCAAAGTAGAAGCCACCGAGGATTCAATTATCGTTGATGGCAAAGAGGTAAAGGTATTGTCAGAACGCAATCCCGGTAACATCCCGTGGCAAGATTACGGCGTGGACATAGTAATAGAGTCAACCGGGTTATTTACCGATGCCACCAAGGCGGCGGCCCACCTACAGGGCGGTGCCAAGAAGGTGCTCATTTCAGCCCCGGCGCGCAATGAGGATATAACAATTGTCCTTGGTGTCAATGAAGACCAGTATGACCTGAATAAGCATAACGTTATATCCAATGCCTCGTGCACTACCAATTGCATTGCCCCTGTGGTCAAGGTATTGCACCAGAGCTTTGGAGTGAGTAAGGGATTAATGACCACCATTCATGCCTATACCAATGACCAGAGACTGCTGGATATGTTCCATAGAGACCTACGCCGGGCTCGAGCCGCTGCCCTGAACATTGTTCCCACTACCACCGGTGCCGCCAGAGCAGTGACTCAGGTTATTCCTGAACTCAAAGGTAGGCTTCACGGGCTAGCCTTCAGGGTTCCAGTGCCCACCGTCTCCGTGGTTGACCTTGTCGCCGACCTAGACCAGGAGGTTACCGTTGAGCAGGTCAACCAGGCTTTCCAGACGGCTGCTGAGGGAGCATTGACTGGCATCTTAGAGTATTGCCAGGAAGAGTTGGTCAGCATGGATTTTAAGGGCAACCCTGCCAGCTCTATTCTTGACGCACCAAGCACTATGGTCATTGCTGGCAATATGGTCAAGGTGCTTGCCTGGTATGATAATGAGTGGGGCTATAGCTGCCGTTTAGCCGACCTTGCCGTTTATGTTGCCAGTAAAGGACTATAGCCGGTAACAGGCGTCACTATTAATAGGGCTTGACATTGCCAAATAAGTATGTTTAAAATAACACAATAAGTTAATACCGAGGTGAGAAATGAAAATAGTAGTTGTAGGTTTTGGACAATGCGGCAGCAGGGTAGCCGATGAATTTGCCCGGCTAAATAGACGGGCGCGTGCTCAGCGTGGAATTGAGATAATTACCGGTTGCTTTGCTGTAAACACAGACGCTGCTGACTTAACCGGGCTAGCCACTATAAGGCCTGACTACCAGCATAGAATCCTCATCGGAGGTCGAAAGACCGGCGGTCACGGTGTAGGTAAGATAAATGAACTGGGTGCCGAAGTAGCCAGAGAAGATGCCGATAAGGTTATAGATGCTGTAAGAACGACCCACCGATTTTTTGAGACAGACGCCTTCCTGCTAATCGCCGGGGCTGCTGGTGGCACCGGCTCAGGAGCAATACCAATAATGGCACAAACCATAAAAGACCGCTATATGGATAAACCTGTCTATGCCCTCGTTGTCCTCCCCTTTGAACATGAAGAGCAAACAGAGGAAAGGACTGTTTATAATACAGCCACCTGCCTTAAATCCATCTATTCTATAGCTGATGCAGTATTTCTCATTGACAATCAAAGGTATGTCAGAAAGGATTTCTCACTTAGAAGCAACCTAGCCAAAATTAATTCCCTAATAGTTGACCCATTCTACAATTTGCTTTGTGCTGGCGAAGAGACAAAAGCCAAATATATCGGGGCAAAGATGCTGGATGCCGGAGACATAATACAGACCCTATTAGGATGGACAGTGATAGGCTATGGCAAATGGGCGCTGCCTATATTTAGGTTTAGGTTTGGAGCAACAAACTTCAGAAAGAAGAGTACCGAAACCCACCGTGGAATTCAGGCAATGGATGAAGCTGTAAGTGAGCTGTCAATTAGGTGCAAGCCTATGGAAGCAGGCAGAGCCCTATATCTCCTTTCAGCTCCACCCAAGGAAATGAACATGGACCTGGTTAAGGAACTTGGAGAATACCTAAAAGACATAGCCTCAGAGGCTGTCATAAGAAATGGCGATTACCCCAGAGAAAGAGGCATGCTAGAGGTTACTGTAATCCTGTCTGAATTTCACGAAGTGGAAAAGGTAAGGGCATACTACAACAAAGCAGGCAGCTTTATCGGCGACAGTAAAAAGAGACAAGAAGAGGTCGAGGGCAAACTCAGAGAATTAGACCTGGCATCAAAGGATATACCTTCATTACTATAGTTAGCCAATCTGAGCCTATTTTACCAGCTTTACTACTCTAGGTAAGTAATTTATTATATCCTTAGTTAGGTAAAGCTGGTATTTATTTATTAGCATCATTCAAAGACCCGTTATACCGCAGCCACTGTTGGCGTAATAACATATGGTATCTAAATATTCAATACTTTTACTAAAAACCCCTTTGGAAACCAGCCAATATAGAGTATAATAAAAGCAAGCGAAGATGGCTTCTCAAGTCTTTTATCGTAAGTGGCGTCCCCAAACCTTGGCTGAGGTAGTCGGTCAGGAACAAGTAACCGTGACACTACGCAACGCCTTAAGTAGTGGTCGTGTATCTCATGCCTATCTTTTTTACGGTCCACGAGGAACGGGTAAGACCAGCATTGGGCGCATTTTGGCTAAAGCAGTGAACTGTCTTACCAACGGCAAGGGCGAACCATGTAATAGCTGTAGCCTCTGCCAGGCGATAACCGAAGGTAGGGCTTTGGATGTCATAGAAATTGATGCTGCCAGTAATCGTGGCATTGATGAAATCCGAGACCTCCGTGAGAAGGTCGCCTATGCCCCAAACCAAGCCCGTTATAAGGTCTATATTATTGATGAAGTCCATATGCTTACCAAAGAAGCCTCCAATGCCCTGCTCAAGACCCTTGAGGAACCACCACCACATGTTATCTTTGTCCTGGCTACCACCGAAGCCCATAAAGTCCTGCCCACAATTCTGTCACGGTGCCAGCGCTTCGATTTCCGACGTCTCTCCCAGGCAGATGTAGTCTCAAAACTAACCCGTATTTGTAGCGCCGAAGGTATTCACATAGAGCCAGAGGCGTTACGCCTTATTGCTAAGAGCACTACCGGCAGCCTGCGAGATGCCGAAAACCTGCTGGAGCAGCTAACTACCTACTATGACTCTGAGGTTGAACTCCATCATGTCCAGGCTATCCTCGGTATTAGCGGAGATTGGCGAGCCAAAGAGCTGGTAAGGCACATTATGAATAATGATGTTTCTGCCGGGATGGCAACTATAAACAGTATTAACAGCGATGGACTGGATTTACGCCAGTTCAATCGGGAACTGGTAGAATACCTCAGAGCATTGCTGCTGATAAAGACCGGCTCCGTTGAGGCTGTGGACCTCACTGAGGAGGATATAGCTGAACTGAAGGATTTAGCGGATAAAATCTCCCTATCCCAGGTATTGAAGGCGGTCAAGCTCTTTGGTCAGCTTGAGCTCGGTCTTGATAATTACTCCACCTTGCCTCTGGAGCTAGCGCTGGCTGACTGCGCCCTGCCCTCAGAGGAGGAAAAAGAAAGCCATATCAAGGAAACCGAACATGAATTTCGTCAGCCGCCAAAAGTAGCTCCCCCACCAGTCACCCCCACCCAGCCCAAACAGCCAACAGCCAAAGCTGAGCCAGCCAGTGTTCCAACACCAGTGCCAGAGGCTGCCGCTGCCACCCCACCCCAACCAGGTAGTGAAATTGAACAACTAGGGCTAAACTGGAGACGAATTATTGATGAAGCCCCGCCAAACATCAAAAGAACCCCGGCTATTGCTATTCTTAGAAGCGCTGGGGTTAAACCGGTGGCAATCGAAGGCGATACTGTGGTCTTAGCCTTTAGATACCCCATTCACAAGGAAAAGATGGAGACGGCTGAAAATCAACAGGTAGCTGAGAAAATAATAAGCAACTTCCTGGGGCGTCCGTGCCATGTGCGCTGTATTCATGAGCCGGAAACTAATCACCTGCTGCAAGAGGCACTAAAAATGGGTGCCCAGATTACTAGCGTGGAGGAGAAATGAACAGGTTTATGATGCACCAAGCCCAGAAGCTTCAAGAAAAGCTAGCCAAGGCTCAACAGGAGCTAAGCAACATTACTTTAGAAGCAAGTTCCGGCGGAGGTGCGGTTAAGGTTACCATTAACGGTCAGCAGGAAATACAGTCGGTGAAAATATCGCCAGAAGTAATAAACCCCGAAGATGTAGAACTCCTGGAAGACATGGTATTGACTGCGGTAAGAGAAGCCATTGCTAAATCTCAGAAACTTGCTGCTGAGCGTCTCAGTGAATTAACCGGCGGTCTCAAAATCCCGGGACTGACCTAATATTTTAAGGAGAGCTAGCATTGAACCAGGGTCTCATACCTACCGCCGAAGCAGTATACAAGCTCATCCAAGAACTCAACAAGCTACCTGGCATAGGACCCAAGAGTGCCCAGCGGCTTACCTATTATTTACTTCGTGCACCTGAGGAGCAGACCAGGCTCTTAGCCGAGGCTCTCCTGTCATTAAAACAGAAGACTACTCTATGCTCTGTTTGTTTTAATGTTACCGATTCTGAGCCGTGCCTCATCTGTCGCAGTAACCAGCGTGACCGTAGTAAGATTTGCATTGTGGAACAGCCGCAGGATATCCTGGCTCTGGAGCATACCAAGATTTATAACGGGCTATATCATGTGCTCCACGGCGCCATCTCACCAACTGAAGGGGTGGGGACTGACGATATAAGAATCAAAGAGCTTATGGAGCGGCTACAGGGTAGCTCGGTAGGCGAGGTCATCCTGGCTACCAACCCCACCCTTGAGGGGGAACAAACCGCTATGTATCTAAACAAGCTGATTTCACCCCTGGGCACCCGGGTTACCCGTCTTGCCCGCGGACTCCCCTTCGGCACCGAACTGGAATACGCCGATGATGTTACCCTCACCAGAGCTATTGAAGGAAGGCAGGAGTTTTAGGACCCAAAGGCGTTTATCAAAGGGTAGATTGAAGGGGCGGTAGCCTCTTCAGTAGCCATACTTCCTCCTCATGATAGGAATACATATCCATATTATGGAGAGGGGGATACAGGGGGGAGAGGTTCAAGCCAAATAAGAGGAAGGCAATCGTGATAATAGAACACAAAGAAGATATAAGTTCAAATTTTGAAGGAACGATTATTGATATTGAGACTATTGGGGAATTTCTCAATGAATACTCCGATTCAAGGCGATATAAGGACATCCAGCTAGTCATTTTTGGATTTATCAATAGACGCGCTCTCCAAATATTCTGTGCGAATGGTATAGAGGCAATCAGCGAGCTAAAAGAAAAAACAGAGGATATTATAGGTGGCTTAGAAAGGCCCTTTTACGCATTCAATACTGAGTTTGAGAGAAGCGTTTTGTTTTATGAGCTTGGTAAGAAGATTGGTTTTGATGGAGAACTCCAGAGGGGACATGAATCTAAGGCAAAAGCCCGTAAACGTTTGGGTATCCCCAACTATGACGACCCATTTTTTGATAATGGGTACCTATGTATGAAAGCGTGGGAAGTGGGCGACTTTAATAGTGCAATAGCACACAATAGAGCATGTTGTTTAAAAGAGAAGGACATTTTAATAAAAGAAGGATTTAGAAAACCAGAAGACTTAAAATTTGTTCCAGAATAGTAGTTCAAATGTCTAAGCCGCGGAATTACCAGACTGAGGCAATCATTATTAAAAAGACTAAGCTTGGTGAGGCGGATAGAATCCTTACCCTCTACACCCCACACCTGGGTAAGATTCAGGCGGTAGCCAAGGGGGTCAGACGCCCCAGAAGCAAGATGTCGGGACACCTTGAGCTTCTTACTCACAGCCAGGTTTCGCTAGCTAGGGGGCGGAATTTAGATACCATAACCGGGAGCCAGACTATAAATAGCTTCCTGCCACTGAAGAGTGACCTGTGGCTTACTTCCTGTGGTCTTTATGCCACTGAGTTAATTAATCAATTCACTGCCGACCATATTGAAAATTACCCCCTGTTCCAACTACTGCTTGAGACAATGCATCACTTATGTCAGGGTGGCGATAATGAACTGGTTCTGCGTTACTTTGAATTACACCTCCTCAACGAGGTTGGCTACCGCCCCCAGCTCCAACACTGTGTCTCCTGCCGCTCATCACTAAAGCCCACCACCAACTCATTCTGCCCCAGTGCTGGTGGCATGCTGTGTCCCAATTGCAGCCAGAGCCAAACTTTGACCTACCCTGTTTCAGTTAACGGTCAAAAAGTGTTAAGATTACTCCAGGGTAGCGACTATAATACCGCCAGCAGGCTAAAAATAGACCGGGGGCTGTCTCACGAGTTAGAGGAGGTGATGAAAGAGTACCTTAAATACCTCCTAGAACGAGAAGTAAAATCAGCCGCCTGGCTTGATACTTTAAGGGGACAAACTGATGACATCCAGATTAGACCGAATAATTCAACAGCGACGGAAAAAGCTTGACCGAATTCGTGGGCGTGGCATTAACCCTTACCCCTATGGCTATCACCGCAGCCACACTACACAACAAGCCATAGCTCTACTCAAGCAGCAAGAGGACTCAGGTAAAACAGAGGCGTCAGTAGTTAATATTGCCGGACGAATTATGGCCAACCGACCTATGGGTAAAGCCTCATTTCTTGATATCCACGATAGCTCAGGAAAGATTCAGCTATATTTCCATAGCGACCTTCTCGGTGAAGCAGACTACAAATTACTTAAGGATATAGATATCGGTGATATTATCGGAGCTAGCGGCAGGCTTTTCCGGACAAAGAGTGGCGAACCTACCCTTGAGGTAGAAAAATTCACCCTGCTGGCTAAGTCGCTCCAGCCCCTACCCGAAAAGTGGCACGGGCTTAGCGATGTAGACAAGCGATACCGGCAACGATACCTAGACCTCATCGCCAATACCGATGTTAAACGAATTTTCCAGGTGCGAGGTCAGGTTATTACCGCCATACGCCAATTCCTCAACCAGCGCGGATTTTTGGAAGCGGAAACGCCAGTGCTGCAGCCATCAGCCGGCGGTGCCCTAGCCCACCCCTTTATCACCCACTACCACGCACTTGACCAGGATTTCTACCTGCGCATTGCCCATGAACTCCATCTTAAGCGACTGATTATAGGTGGTTTTGATAAAGTCTACGAGCTGGGTCGCACCTTCCGCAACGAAGGCATCTCCACCAAGCACAATCCCGAGTTCACCATGCTTGAAAGCTACGAAGCCTATGCCGACTATAACGATGTAATGAATATGCTGGAGGAGATGGTATCTAAGGTTAGTCAGCAGGTGCTGGGTAAAACTAAGATTAAGTTCGGTGACAGTATCATAAACTTAAAGCCACCGTGGCAGCGCATTAGTCTGCTCAATGCGGTTAAGGAATATAGTGGCATTGATTTTGTGCAATATCCCAAGGCCCCTTCGCTGAGGGCTAAGATGCGGGAGCTCGGGTTAGAGGTCGACCCCCAGAAGAACTGGGCGCGGCTAGTTGATGAGCTTATTTCAACCTTTGTCGAGCCAAATTTAATACAGCCCACCTTCGTTTTAGACTATCCGGTTTCAATGTCGCCCCTGGCCAAGACAAAGCCTGATAATGACCGCGTGGTTGAGCGTTTTGAAGCCTTTGCCGGCGGAATGGAAATTGCCAACGCTTTCACCGAACTCAACGACCCTGTAGAGCAGAGGCAGCGCTTCCTTCAGCAGCAGAAGGAACGCAGCAAGGCAGAAGGTGAGGTGGTGGAGACCATTGACCAAGATTTCCTGCTGGCACTAGAATATGGTATGCCCCCCACCGGCGGGCTGGGGGTTGGCATCGACCGCCTGGTAATGCTGTTAACCGGTCAGCAATCAATCCGCCAGGTAATCCTGTTCCCTCAGTTAAAGGAGAAAACATAAACGAGCGTTAAAGAGGGGCGAAGCCCCTTCAAAGCCTATACCTCCCCCTCATGATAGGAATATATATCCATATCATGGAGAGGGGGATAAAGGGGGAGGGTTAATAAATAATCTATGCTTGACCTGAAGTTTATCCGAGAAAATATAGACCTGGTGCGGCAGGCAGTAGCCAACCGTCAGGATACGGCTCCGCTGGACGAGATTTTGCGACTTGATGGTGAGCGCCGCCAGAACATGCTTGAGCTTGACGGATTCAGGCATGCCCGAAAAGAGGCTGCCCGAGAAAAGAAAATGGTCTCTACCGATGAGGGGCGTGGTCTACGGGCTAAGATAAAGGCGCTAGAGGAAGAGGTCAGAAGCCTAGACAATCAACTGGAAGAGCTCCTGCTCCAGGTACCCAATATCCCCCAGCCAACGGTGCCGGTAGGAGCAGACGAAACTGACAACGTCGTGGTGCGCTCCTGGGGAGAGCCGAGAAGCTTTGATTTCGAGCCAGTCCCCCACTGGAAACTGGGCGAAACTCTGGGCATCATTGACTTTGAAAGAGGGGTAAAGCTATCAGGCACCCGCTTCTATGTACTCAAGGGGCTAGGCGCCCGACTGCAAAGAGCCCTCATCTCCTTCATGCTCGACCTGCATACCACCGAACACGGTTACAATGAAGTATACCCGCCATTTATGGTCAAGAGGGAATGTATGGTAGGCTCTGGCAACCTGCCTAAATTTGCCGATACTCTATATCACGATGAAGAGGATGACTTCTGGTTCGTGCCTACGGCTGAGGTGCCAATCACCAACCTCCACCGTGATGAAATTATATCGCCAGGAATCCTGCCTATCTATTATGTCGCCTCTACTGCCTGTTTTCGCCGCGAGAAAATGTCGGCAGGAAAGGATACTCGGGGCATAAAGCGAGGGCACCAGTTTGATAAGGTTGAGCTTTACAAATTCACTGAGCCAGCCACTTCCGACCAGGAGCTGGAGAAACTGGTAAATGATGCCGAGCAGGTCTGCCAGAGGCTAGGGCTTCCTTACCGGATGAAACAGCTTTGCACCGCTGATTTAGGCTTTGCCTCCCAAAAATCCTATGACATTGAAATGTGGGCTCCGGGCTGTGGTGAGTGGTTAGAGGTAAGCTCCTGCTCCAACTGCGGCGATTTTCAAGCCAGAAGAGCCGACATCCGCTACCGCCCCTCCCCCGAATCCAAGCCCCAGTTTGCCCATACCCTTAATGGCTCAGGGCTAGCCCTGCCCAGAGTCATGATTGCCATAATGGAGAACTACCAGCAGGCTGAAGGCAGCATCTTAATCCCTGAAGTGCTCCAGCCCTATGTGGGGCAAAAGGTGATTAGATAGAAGCCTATTTGCTATACCTTTCCCGCAATATGTGCTTTAGTATCTTGCCACTGGGGGTCTTAGGCAGGCGGTCAATGATATGCACCGACCTTGGCACCTTATAATCGTCAAGCCTGCCCTGGCACCAGTTAATTATCTCCTCTTCGGTAGCCTTTTCTCCCGTCCTTAATACCACCACCGCCTTTACTGCCTCGCCCAGCTCTTTATCGGGAACCCCTATCACCGCCACCTCGGAAATAGCTGGGTGCAACGACATCACATTCTCTATTTCTGGTGAATATACTGGTTTGCCGGCGCTGGTAATGGTGTCCTTCTTCCTGCCGGTGATATAGTAGTAGCCTTCCTCATCCCTTGTTGCCAAATCACCGGTATGCAGATAACCACCCTCCAGCGTCTTGGCAGTTTCCTCAGGCATATTCCAGTAGCCTTTCATTATATTATCGCCCCTGGCTAGTATCTCCCCAACCTCCCCCGGGGCACAGTCCTTACCCTCTTCATTGACCAGCTTTACCTCAACATTAATCACCTCTTTGCCACAGGAACCCGCTCTTTTCACCTCCTGCCACGGACCCTCCATTAGTGGCGGCATGACAATAGCTGGGCCGCCTTCAGTTAAGGCATAAACCTGAATGATTATGTCGCCAAAAATCTGGTTCAGCCGCCGCTGTAGCCCTTCGGGCAATGGCGCCCCGGAATATATCATTATCCGCATGCTGCTAACGTCATACTTTTCAATATCGGGGTGATTAACTATCGGAACTATCATCGGCGGCACAAAGCACATAGTGGTCACCTTCTCCCGCTCAATAGTCTCCAGAATCAGCTTGGGGTCACGAGCATCCATCAACACAGTGGTGTTACCCATATAGAAATGACACCTCATATGCCACAGAGAGCCAATATGAAAAAGGGGCAGAATAACCAAGTGGATATCGCTCCGGTTTATTGGAAAACAGGTCAGAAGTGTATTGGCCGAGTCCACAATCTGACTATTATGGTTCAGCATCACCCCCTTGGGTGGACCGGTGGTGCCGCTGGTATATAAAAGCCAGGCAGTATCATCCTCATCAATGGCTACCTCAGGCTCGTCGTCAGGATAGCTTGAGAGCAGCTTATCATAGCTCTCTGCTCCTGGCGCCTCACCAATAGCAATGTAATTTCTAACCGTTTTCAACCCGGGGCGCAGAGAGTTGATGGTGTCTACATAGTTCTCGCCAAAGACAATAGTATTTGCCCCGGAGTCACTCACAATATAGGTCATCCCTTCAGCATCAAGGGAATTATTAATCGGCACCACTACCATGCCACCCTTAGAAGTGGCGAAATATACCTCCACATACTGGGAACAATTATCAGCCAGCACAGCTACTCTGTCCCCGGGCTCAACGCCAATACCGAGCAGGGCATTAGCCAGACGGTTCACCCGGCGATTGAGTTCCAGGTAACTTAGCCTGATGTCCTTAAACACCAGTGCTGTCTTGTCGGGAAACTTCATCGCATTCAGCCGCATAATATCGCCTAGTAGCATCACAACCTCCTTTGACCTGAAGTTATCTGGTGGAATTATATCTCAGCCCCAGGTAAAAGAAAAGGCAAAACACTTTGAAAAGTCACCGTCTTCTGCTAGAATTAGCTATATCGGAGACATAAGCTATGGAAGTGATTAAGACCGATTGTATATTGTGTGTCTGGGGGTGTGGCATAAACGCCTATGTTGAAGGCGGCAAATTGGTCAAGGTAGAAGGTATGACCGAGCACCCGCTAAACCAGGGTGTCTTGTGCCCCAGGGGTAAGCAACTGGTGGACTACATCTATTCCCCAGACCGCCTGAGATACCCTATGAAAAGGATAAACGGAGGCTGGGAGAGAATTTCCTGGGATGAGGCACTGGATACTATAGCCGGTAAGTTACAGCAAATTAAGGACAAGTATGGTGCCCATGCTCTAGCTATTTATTGTGGCTCTATTGGGGTGGAAAACTATGAGCTGGCAGCTTTTGCCCGCCGGTTTCGTGGCGCTTATGGCACACCAAACTTCCTGTCTGTGGAAAGCAACTGCTATCGCTCCCGTATCCTGGCTCATCAACTAACATTCGGCACCTTCCTGCTGGAAGAACCAGAAAAGGCTAAATGCATTATCCTGTGGGGGCACGACCCGGATAATTCAAAGCTACCACTAGCCATGAAAATCTATGAAGCCCTAGATAATGGGCTAAGCTTAATCGTAATTAACCCAAACCGGACACCACTGGCAAAAAGGGGGATACACATCCAGATAAGACCGGGAACGGACTGTGCCCTGGCCCTGGGTATGCTAAATGTCATCATATCAGAAAACCTCTACGATAAGGAATTCATTGAAAAATATACTGTCGGCTTTGACAAGCTGAAGGAGCATGTTAAGCAATATCCACCGCAGAAGGTAGAAGAGATAACCTGGGTTCCAGCCTCAGATATAAAGAGGATTGCTCGAATATTTGCCGGCGCCGAGTCAGCCTCCATCATTCAGGGTATTAACTCTATGGACCAGCATATAAACGGCCTACAAAATAGCCGAGCATTCTCTATACTACAGGTAGTTACCGGAAATATTGATGTCCCTGGTGGTTGGGTTGCTGTCCCCTTCCCGCAACTGGGCAGTCTCCACATCAAGGTAGAAGAAGACCCTATTGGCGCTGCTGAGCACCCCCTGTTCTACCGCCTGTGGGGCAGAACCGCTCCCTACGGTCAGGCAATGTATTTTGCCGATACAGTGCTTACCGAAAAGCCATATCCTATCAAAGCACTAATTGTTACCGGCGGTAATCCGGCACTTACTTTGCCAGATTCTACCAAAACTAAGCAGGCATTGGAGAAGCTGGATTTTCTGGTGGTTATAGACCTATTTATGACCAAAACTGCCGAGATGGCTGATATTGTACTCCCTGCCTGCTCTTTTATGGAAAGGAGCGGGGTGGGCTACGTTTATGCAGTCACCAGCGGTATGCCCTATACTATTCTCCGCAAGAGAGTGATACAGCCACTGGGAGAATGCTGGCCTGACTGGAAGTTCTGGTGTGAACTGGGTAGAAAAATGGGATACGAAGACCTCTTCCCATGGCAAACCGATGAAGAAGTAGTTGAGCACTGGCTAAAACCGACCGGATTAACTATTAAGCAGCTAACCGAGCAAAACCCTGAAGGCGTCTTCTTTGCTGATAAAAAATATGATATGTGCCAAAAAGGCGAATTCAGAACACCCTCAGGGAAGATTGAGATTTACTCGGAAACACTAGCCGAGCATGGCTATGACCCGCTACCAGTCCATATTGAGCCCAGCCAGAGCCCGGTTAGCAGTCCGGAGCTGGCTCAGGAATATCCGCTGATTCTAACTACTGGTACCCGAGTCCAGGAATACACCCACACCCAGTTTAGAAATGTGCCCCGGTTACGGCAGTCAGCCCCTGAGCCAATAGCTGAGGTTCACCCTGATACCGCCACCGAGTACGGCATTGCTGATGGCGACATCATGGCAGTAGAGACAAGAAAAGGAGAAATAAAAATCAAGGTCAGGACAACCGAAGACCTACTGCCTAAGGTGGTTAGTGTCCCTCACGGCTGGGCTCAGGCTAACGTCAACATATTAACCGAACTAGAACCCCGTGACCCGGTTACCGGCTATACCCAGCTTAAAGCCCTGCTATGTAGAATAAAGAAGATTTGAGATTGCTTATCAACCTTACCCCCTGTGTCCCCCCTTTCCTTGATACACAGTGAACTATTTGACGCCATTAGCCTGATTCTTTATACTAAGCCAACCTGCTAGGTTGTCTGAGTGGCTTACGGTGACATCTCAAGGGGCTTATCCCGCTCGGTTAACATATAGGCTAGGAAGTAAGATAGTCATCTATAAAAGCGAGTAATTAAAAGGAGGAAGCGATATGGCAGAAAGGTATGAAGTGGCCATCAAGGTAATATCTCAGCAGGGTACCTGTGTTCAGCAACATAAAGTCGGCGATGAATGGGTTATTAAGAGCAAAACACCGGAAGGTATATGCCTGGGAGCTTTTAGTGTCTTGTATCCCAGCGCCCGGGTACTGATGTTTGGTGGCTCATTCCCTTGGTCAAGCGACCCTGATGTTGCCACTGTGACCTGCCCTGATACAAAGAACCCGGTAGTCTTTGAATTGAGGCGTTTGCGGAAGTAGGTGAGGTGCTGGCAAGGCAGTTTCAAGCTTGTATGAGACCGTCTCGGAGCTAGCTTCAACTTAGGAGGGGTGTCCGAGTGGCCTATGGTGACGGTCTTGAAAACCGTTGCTCCGATATATCGGAGCCGTGGGTTCGAATCCCACCCCCTCCGCCACTATAGGGAAATCAACCAATAGCCTTGACAATCTCCCCGTATCTAACCAGTCCAGCTAAACCGATAACCGCCCTCTCTGGAAGGGGATAAGTTGGAATGTGGTTCTCCTCAAGTGCATTTAGCTCAGCATAAGCTAGCCCCCCGGGGGAGTCAAGACACACCGTTATTGGCTTTTTATAACATCTAGCTATGTCGACAACCGCCCTCATCAGCTCCATATTCGAGCCGTAGAAAACAGCGGCTACAGTCACTGCATCAACGCCATCATCCTCTAAAACAGCCTTTAGCATCTCTCGGCAGGCATCAAAATCATTTGATTTCCAGGCTACGTCAACCGGGTTGTCAACTGGATTCAATGGAGATGCCAGCTGCCTTAGCCGCCGCTTGGTTGCTGGTAAAAATTGGGCTAGTTTCAAGCCAAGTTCATGGCATTTATCAGCCATAACTATGCCAGGACCAGCTTGAACTGAGAGAATAGCTACCCTGTTTCCAGATGGCACTGGTTGAAAGGCCAGCGCCTTAGCTGTATCAACCAATTCAGTCGTACTGCCGACAGTAATGATACCCGACTGAGTAAAAGCAGCCGTGTAGAATTCATACTTACCGGCTAGGGCACCGGTGTGGGATAGAGTAGCCCGACTGATACCCTCGTCCTTGCCAACTTTATATGCCACAATCGGCTTTCGTTTCACCACCTGCCTGGCTACATTCATAAGTTTCTGAGGCTGCTCTAGACCTTCAATATACATAGTTATTACCTTGGTCTCTTCATCTTCAGCAAAATAGGTTACAACCTCGTCAAAATCAAGATTACACCTATTGCCCAGACCTATAGCTTTACTAATGCCTACATTATGGTTGGTCAAAGCGTGAACTATATAAATGCACATTCCTCCACTTTGAGCAGCCAGAGCCACACTGCCGACTTTGCTTAAACTAACGGTTGTCTGGAATGAGGCATTCAGGTTAGCTCTGGGATTTATTACTCCCAGAGTATTCGGTCCTATAATCTTTATCCCACCCTTATTGGCTATGTCTCTAATCTTGTTCTGCAAATCCAATCCAATCTCGGTGCCAACCTCCCCAAAACCGCTGCTAATCAGAATTACCCCCTTCACACCCCTAGC
Organism: Dehalococcoidia bacterium; assembly: GCA_030615865.1. The sequence goes on along the minus strand of JAUWYK010000012.1, from coordinate 4,735 downwards.
CACACACTCCTCTACCGGAGATATAGCTAGCTCAGCCGGAATAACAACAATAGCTAAATCAACCTCCCCAGGGATAGCTTCCACTGAGGGGTACACCCTTAACCCGAAAAGCTCAGAAAAGCTAGGGTTTACCGGGTAAATCCTGCCGTTGAACCCAGCTTCCAGCAGGTTGCCGACAACGGTAAAGCCTAGCTTCTCCGGATTAGCTGAGGCACCTATTACGGCAACGGTTCTGGGATAGAAAATATGGTTTAATTGCTCCACTAAATCCATATTCAAACTAATTCTCTATCTACGAGGTTCAATAGAGACACTATTTAGCATAGCAAAACCCATAGGATTTACTGAGTATCCCCTAATATAGGGCTTAATAAGAATATAGTTTTGCCCAAACCATAAAGGCAGACAAGCTGCATCCTCAACCAGTTTTTGCTCAATTTGCTGGTACAGTGCCAGGCTCAGGTCATTATCCTGCTCCACGCCTGCCCTGTCCAACAGGGTGTCTATCTCAGGGTTGCTATACTCGCCATGGTTATTATCAGCGCCAGAATGAAATAAAATATCCAAGAAATCCTGAGGGTGGGGATAGTCGGCAATCCAGCCTAGATAGAACATTTCGTCCTTCTCCTGGCTGAGGTGATAAAGGAATCGCTGTGGCTCTAATTGCCTTACCTTTACTTCAACCCCCAGATACTGCCGCCACTCATTAATGATAGCTTCCAGCTCCGGTGAAATTAACCCTCCCCAGCCCATAGTGGTAATGGTGATAGGTGGTAATTCAGATACATCACCATACTTAGAGGTAGCAACTAGCTCCCTTGCTCTATTTATGTCATAATCCAGCCCTGACAATTTCTCATTGTAGCCAGGCATACCCGGCGGTAAGATACCATCTGCCCGCTTCATCGTATCCTTAAATACCAGGGAAACTAGCTTATCCTTATCAATAGCCTGACAGAAGGCGCGGCGAATATTGACATCGTCAAACGGCGGCTTGGTAGCGTTAAAGCCAATGTAGAAGAAGCTTAGCTCGGGGACTATTGCCAGCTCCCGGTAAAACGGACCTGCCTCATCTGTAACCCTTTCAATATAATCAAGGTAGACCCCGGCGACATCAATCTCGCCAACCTCATACATATTCATCGGGATACCACCCCACAATTGAAAGATAACAAAATTGACCTTAGCCAGCTCCCCGTAGTAAAGTTCATTCCTCTCCAGAACAAGTAATTCATTTTCATCCCACTGCCTGAGCTTAAATGGACCGGTGCCATTCGGACTGCGCCACCACTCTCCCCCTATGTCCGCATTGGCTCTATCCACAACAAAGGCGGTAGGATAGGTCAGCTTGGATAAGAAATAAGATTTTGGAGCATCTATAGTTACCTGAAGGGTATAGTCATCAATAACCCTGACACCGCTAATCTCCTTACTTTCACCAGCCAACACCTCCCTCACCCCAACAATGTCACCGAGATAGGTGGCTGCTGTATAAGACCCGGTTTCAGGGTCACAGGCACGCTCCCAGGAATACTTAAAATCCTCAGCTTTAACCCCTCTGCCATCGTGAAACCTGACATCCTCTCGGAGATAAAAGGTATAGGTCTTACCATCATCACTGACCTGCCATGACTGGGCAATATCTGGGGCTGGCTCCAGGTTATCATCAAGGCGAACCAAGCCACCAAATAGCTGCATTATATACTCGTGGGAGGTCATTTCACCGGAAACCGCCGGGTCAAGGGTTAACGGGTCAATACCATAAAGATTAAGAACTTCTTCGCTAACAGGGGTTGGCGGTGCTTCTTCCCGCGCCGGCAGGCAACTGCTGGGTAAGTAAAACACCAGCAGGCTGCATATTAGTACTAGCGAAATAATTATGGTTAAGATTCTTTTCATTATTTAACCTTACTATCAAGGGAAGGTTGAAGGGGCTTGCTTATTAACCTCTCCCTCCTTTGAAATATTTAAACCCATGTCTGGGGTGTCTAAGAGGGGATAGGGTAGATAAATCATCTTAAAACAAGCCCTCTCTTTTCAGGCTCAGGTATTTCTTATCGCCGATAATGATGTGGTCTAATACATCTATGCCCACAATCTCCCCTGCCTCAGCTAATCTTTTAGTTAACTTTATGTCATCTTCCGAAGCTTCAGGGTCGCCTGAGGGGTGATTATGGACAAAAATAACCGAGGCAGCGCTGGCTGATATTGCCTCTTTGAATACCTCCCTGGGGTGAACAACGCTGGTTTCCAGGCTGCCAACTGAAATTTCTGAGACTTTTATAAGCCGATTTCTGGTATCCAGCAAAAGCGCCAGAAAATGCTCCTTCTTTTTGTCCTTTAGCCTGCCCCTCACCAAAGCCACTATATCCTCAGGGGTCTTAACCAGTGGCTTATCTCCTGCCTCCGCATAACCCTCCAGGCGGTTTGCCAACTCAAAAGCAGCCTTAATCTGAGATGCCTTGGCAACACCAATCCCCTTCACCTGGGACAGCTCCTCCACCGAGGCACCGGCAATACCTTTAAGGTTGCCAAACTGAGATAGCAGCCTCTGGGCAGTTACCATCACTGACTCGCCGGCAATACCACGACCCAGAATCAGAGCCAGAATCTCCTGAGCCGATAATGCTCCTATGCCTAGCTTTTGCAGCCGCTCTCTAGGTCGCTCAGAGATAGGCAAATCATGAATGGTAAATGACTTCTTCACCAGCCTCGCCTCCGAATTCTATATCTACTGCCTAGCCCTATGAGTTTAACATGGCTGGAGCAAGGAGGTATTAGTTTTTTCGGATTATTAGCCAAGAGCCGGGTGACATCCATCGTAGCTACAGCTATCTCTTCCAGTACTTCTCCCTCAACTCTCTCTTCAAAATCTTGCCGGCAGGGTTCTTGGGCAGAGCATCAACAAACTCCACTGATTTGGGTGCCTTATAGCTGGCCAGGTTCTTTTTGCAAAAGGTGGTAAGTTCATCGGCGGTAACGCTTGCTCCTTTCTTCAAAGCCACTACCGCATGAACTTTCTCTACCCAATATGGGTCAGGAATACCAATGACAGCCACTTCCTGAATTGCAGGATGCCTATAGAGAACCTCCTCCACCTCTCTGGGATAGACATTCTCTCCACCAGAGATAATCATGTCCGTTTTCCGATCCGCAATGTAGATATAGCCCTGCTCATCGTAGTACCCCATATCTCCGGTGTAAAGCCAGCCGTCTCTGATGTTGGCGTTCGTATCATCAGGCTTGTGCCAATATTCAACCATGATTTGCTTGCTCTGTACTATTATCTCGCCCATTTCACCAAGCTCGACATCGTTACCGTCATCATCCACAATCCTGACCTGCACTCCGATATCCGGCTGACCAGCCGACATGAGCTTCTTCTGTTCTCCCTCAGGTCTATCCAGAACATTGTGGTCGTCTTTCGACAGGTGGGAAATGGCTGGGCCACTTTCACTCTGCCCGTACCCTTGGGCGAAAATAGGACCGAAAACCTTCATCCCTTTCTTTAATACCTCCAAAGGCATGGGTGAGGCACCATACCACAGGAACTTCATCGAGCTGATATCATACTTATTGAGGTCAGGCAGGTTAAGCATCGCTACCAGGTGGGTTGGCACAAAGTCCATATGGGTAGCCCGCTCATCTTGGATAATTTGTAGCGTAGCTGCGGGGTCAAAGAATTTCAAGATAACATTGCACCCCCCGCTGTACAGGGAGGCCCGGAAATGGGTATTCCCGGCAATATGGAAGAGAGGCGTTATCTGAACACGCTTGTCCCCAGGTTGTAGGCCCATATCTATAACTAGAGTCTTAGTGTCTTCCATGAAGCGACGTTGAGTATATAGGGCACCACGGGGCATACCAGTAGTGCCACTGGTATAAATGATGCCGATGGGGTCGTCCTCGTCTACCTGAACATCAGGCTCTTGCCCAGGGTATGATGCCAGCAAGTCATGGTGAGCTATCATGCCGGGGGCGGAACTTTCCAAAGAGATAAAATTCCTAACCTTAGGTAGACGCGGCCTTAAGGAATTGGCCACCTCTAATAATTCAGGCCCGACAAAAAGGGTGTTGGCTTCCGAATAATTGATGATGTAATCAAGCTCATCCTCTCTCAACCTGGGATTAAAAGGCGAGGCAATGAATCCTCCCTTCATCGCTGCCCCATATACCTCTACAAACTGCAGACAGCTCCAGGATAGAATGCCAAGCACATCCCCTTTCTTCACCCCCATCTCATGTAAGGCATGAATCAGCCTGTTCACTCTGGTATTAAACTCGGAGAAGGTTATCCTGATATCTCCATACACGAAGGCTTCCTGGTTGGGATATAGGAGCGCATTTCTATAGATTATATCTGCCCACGTGCCAACATTATACCGAGATAGTTCCTTCAATAAAAGGCGTTTTGACATAGCCCATTACCTCCTCCAGTAAGTATCTCCGGCTTTCCCTGCTTATTGACAAACATGGGAAGTAACTCGTCTGGGAGCTTCTTCTTCTCTCTATGGTGCACCTGGCTACGATGGTATACTTTGCCTATATCTATTTCCTTGGCCTGTTCAGGTGTTACAAGCCTTATACCCAGCTTTGTGGAGCGGGTGATGGGATTCGAACCCACGACGTCTTGCTTGGGAAGCAAGCACTCTTCCGCTGAGTTACACCCGCTAAGCTAACCTATGCGTAAATTCTAAGCCAAAGGAAGTAGAAAATCAAGCTGTAGACCACTTAC
>JAUWYK010000001.1 GCA_030615865.1 Dehalococcoidia bacterium | reverse complement strand
CGAGTCTACCGGGGCTGAGGCAATCGTTACCGCCTGTCCGTGGTGCGAGAAGAACTTCAACGAGGCCATCAAAGAAAGCGGCAGGGACTTAAAGGTTTACGATATCATTGAACTGGTTGAGAAGGCAATCTAAGAAAGGTGGTCAATGAATCATGGCTATAAGCAAAGATGTATATAAGGAATTCGAAGATGTGGTGGGGGTGGAGAATATTTCCGATGACCTGGCCATAAAAGACGCCTATCGTTCGCCAGATATAACCGTGATTCTTCCCGGGAACACGGAAGAGGTTGCCGCGGTCGTCAAGCTGTGTAACAAACACAAGATACCGTTCAAAGCCCAAAGTACGGGCTGGTTACTTTTCCCTCCCACTTACGATTTCATATTTTTAGACCTGAGAAGGATGAACTGCATCATCGAAATCAACGAGAAAAACATGTATGCCGTGGTCGAGCCTTATGTAATCTCGGCAGAGCTGCAAGGCGAGCTGTTCAAGAGGGGCATGATTTGTAATGTAAAGGGGGCTGGCTCTACCTGCACCGCGCTCGCCATGTCCGGCCATGGCCATATGGGGTTGACCACGAGCACCGGGGACCGAAACGAACTGGCCACAGAATGGGTAACCGATGAAGGGGAGATAATCAGGATAGGGACGCTGGGGGCTTCGGATGAGTGGTTCTGCGGTGACGGGCCGGGGCCGTCTTTAAGAGGCATACTCAGGGGCGGGGGTGTAATTACCAAACAGGCGACCAAGGTTTATCACTGGCCGGGGCCTGTGAGATATCCGCTGGAAGGAGCATCACCACGTTACACCCTTAGCGAGAAACCATCAGACATGAACATGATGGTGCGGTATTTCAGCTTCCCGTCAATTGAGAAGCTGGTTGAAGCAGAACTCAAGATCGGTGAAAGTGAGATAGCCTTCGAGCTCATGGGCTTTTGTCCATCAATGGTATCTTCCAACATAACGACAAGTAATGAAGAAGATTTTGAAACTCTGGAGCGATTCACCAAAGAGGTACAGGGGCCCGGCTTCATGATTATAATCGCCGGCAACTTCCTGGAAGACTTTGAATACAAGAAGAAGGTACTGGAGCAGATCATAAAGGAAACTGGCGGGAAGTCCTTGAAAGCGGTCGAAGACCCCGTTGCCGAATCAACCCTGTTGTTCCAGTGCACACGGATTTGTGCCTCTATCAGAGAGACGTTCCGTGCCGGCGGCATGTTCTCTTCGATGATGGTGCAGGGCCAGAGATACGATAACCATGTGAGGTGGCTGGAGGAAGCGGCCGTATTGAAGAGGGAACTGATAAAGAAGGGCCTGGTCATAGCTGATGACGGGCAGCAATTCGGATGGGGAGAGGAACAGGGGCACCTGGGGCACACGGAAATATTCTGCCGATATAATCCATACGACGCTGAATCGTCGAAAGCCGTACAGGAATGGCTGGAGAAGGTGGGGAAGAGGGCTTTAGATGGCTGCTTCGCGGTGCCAGCAATGGGCGTCTTGCCTATTGATGTAATCGGACAACGCGTATCTAATTATCATTTATGGTTTGGTAAGCTCAAACAAGCGTTTGACCCCAACGGTGTAGGAGAGAATACAGGATTTAGCTATGTGGGAGCAGACACCTCTGGGGGGCATACCTCCATATATGAAAAGAAGCCCGAGAAGGCGTCGCCAAAACAGTAACCCAGAGAAAGCCCGACATGTTCGGGCCACATGCCTCTAACTATAATGTGTGGCAGAGGAGACTCAAGCAGGCGTTTGACCCCAATGAAGCGTCCGACCCTTCGGGCTATATAGTGGGAAAAGAACAGCACGGGGGGTAACCTGAAGCTATAATATGTCTATTTGTATACGCCGTACTCTTTGGTGAAGTCAATCATGGCGCGGACGTTTTCCGGCTTGACATTATCAAGTGCCGCACCGTTGGCCATGATATAACCACCGCCTTTGCCGGCAGTATCAATGAGTTTCTTTACGTAGTCTTTCACATCCTGGGGCGTGCCCACGCTAAGCAAATCGGTGGGCACATTGCCGCCGATGCAGGCAACATCGCCGAGTATCTTCTTGGCCTTAGCCATATCTGTCTGGTCAAAAGTCCAGAAAGTCTTGCCTTTGGGTATGTCCCGGATAATTTCCAGACGCGTGTTATAGCTCCCTTCAACAAAAGAAAACGGGACGCAGCCCTCATCAATCAAGCCCATGAGGACCTTTTTAAAGTAAGGCCAGTAGAATTTCTTGAACTGGGCATCGGAGAGGAAACCGTCGGCCCCTTTGTGCAGGGGTATCATCACCAGCGGGTTGCCCGCCATCTGTGTTGCCGATGTCCCCATATCAATCATTAAGGGCGTTATTGCCTCCATGGCTTCGATGACCTTTTCGGGCTGGCGGTAGATATCTATCATTATTCCCCTGGTGCCCCTGAGGGTGTCGCCAATTACGTCAAAAGGTACCTTGGTAAATCCGCCGGCGCCGCCGGGAAAGCCTAATTCTGCCATCTCCTTATTGAAGGCACCAAGAGCCCCCGCCCATTTCAGGGCTTCACCCCCGGCTTCAAAAAGAGCCTTGTAGGCGGCCTGAACGTCGGCGTCCCCGAAGGGTATGAGATTGGGGCCGACGAACGGCAATTCCTGCATGGTGGACAGATTGGGTAGATTTTCGAAGGCCTCTAACTTTCCAAAAATGCGCGGGAAGTAGGTGCTAGTAAAGAAATACGACGGGTCCCGAATCAAGGCATCATATTCATCAGCCATCATGTATTCCGCTTCAAGGCACTGGTAGGTGTGATCAGGGGAAACCCCATGGCCAGGCCAGGCGTACAGCTTGTAGTCAAGGATATCAAAGACCCTCCCTGGGGAGGCGATACCGATACCAGAGTTCACATCCGGCTCAAAGTCCAGCATGTACTTTTTGCCGGCCATGGCCAGCTTGTCGTAGTCATACATGGCTTCCTGAGGGGTTATGCCGGCGTAGTAAGCGGGGAAAAAACTGAGCATCGGAATGACCGGCACCCTGTCCGGTAATTTTTTAAGTTGAATGGCATCTTTTAGCCTGGTTACTCTTTCTTTATATGCCTTCTCGGCGGCGGGGCTGGCAAACTCTACGTCCTCCGGCGAAAGCCACTTTTGAAACAATTCCTCCTGCTTTTCGTCCGGCGTTAACTCTTCCCGTTCCTTTTCCATTTTAATTGCCTCCTGAAATCTACGTGGAGTATACTAACACTGGCATTAAATAGAGTCAACCACGATTTACACAGCTTAGCGATTCTGGCATAATTAGGGTTGCTGTTGGAATCAATATACCATTAATTTATACCAAGGGGAGGTGGGCATAATGCCAGGTGGTTACGCGGGAAAGATATTATTTGTTGACCTGATAGCAGGGGTAATCAGTGCCCCCTCTTGACAAGGGGGGCATAGCGATATAATATTTTCGCACGCGGTCTGGAAGATAACCCGCTTTTGAATGCTACTCGAGTAAATTGTAGTGACAAAGTATTGACAAAGTTGGGGCGGTTATTTATACTCTCACAGAGACTATCATCAAGGGCTTTCATAATGAAGAGGGGGGGTGAATATGTAAGATTTTATGATAACAAGAGCTAAAACCACCCTGAAAACTCAGGAAAGGAGAAACAAGTGAAAAAGAGGATATTGTTAATCCCGTTAGCATTATTGTTAGTCGTCAGCTTGGTTGCTATCGGCTGTGAAGAGGAAGAGCCAGTGGTAACCAAAGATAGCATCCTTATTGGCGCGTCCAGGCCTATCACCGGTCCAAACGCTCCCATAGGAGACGCGGCATTGGGGCCGCTTATGCTGGTGTGGGAGCAAAAGATTAATGCTGCGGGCGGAATCTATGTTGCCGAATATGGCGAGAGCTTACCCATAGAGTACATCATATATGATGATGCCACGGATGTGGGCACCATGGTGAGGAATACAGAAAAACTGATATTGGAGGACGAGATTGACATCCTGTTCTCCTCCTGTGGCACCGCTTTCATTTCGGCTCAAGCCCCCGTAGCCAATAAATACGGGATGGTACTGATCACATGCGAGGGCGGCGCCACCATTATGAGGGACGTGCTTTATGGCCTGCCCTACGTGTTTATCTCCCTGCCTTTTTCCGACCACTACCAGTTGCCGGTTTTCGCTGACATGTGTGCTGCAGCTGGCGCTAAGACAGCCTATATGATCACCATTGCCGACCTCCACGGCGTGGAGTATGGCGGCGTGGCGGCTATGGAATTCGACAGGGTAGGAATTGAGGTACTGGCTAACAAGAGCGTTCCAATAACCTATACGGACTTCTCACTCTTGGTTAAGGACGCCAAGGCGGCTAACCCCGACGTCTTTTGCGTTTTTGCCTATCCCCCTATAGTCATCCCGGTTACCGGTGAGATGATGGCAATTGGCTTTAACCCGCCGGCCGTTATCATGGGCCCTGGAGCCAATTTCGGCTTTTATGGAGTATCGTTTGGTGATCCCTCGGCAGTAGAGGGGGTAACCTGTTTTGCCGCGGCTAACAGCAAGACAGGCCCCGAGTTTGAAAGACATTATGGTGAACTGGAGGCTATGGTTGGCTGGCCAAACCTGGATTGGTGGGGAACTGTATTCTACGAGGCAGCGTGTGACATCTGGGAGCAGTCTATCGTGGCGACCGGAACCCTTGACCAGGACACGATAAGGGATTACATAGCCACGCACCATTTCGATACCCTTCTGGGAGATACCTACTTCGAGATGTTCGGTGACGGCGGCGGGCTTATGGCTAAGGAAACCCATCCCGGTGAGATTGGTCAGTGGCAGGGTGGGATAGTGGAAATCGTAGGCGGCGGTGACTGGCCGACCGTAGTGCTCACGTCAGAGTGGATCTATCCCAAGCCGGATTGGGCAACAGAATAGTAGACATTTGAGTTTAGGATTTTAGCGGTAATAATATAGTAAGCAGGCTGTCTAAAGGGTGCAAAGATAGCGACTCTGGAGAGAGTGGTTATTTTCTCCCAAGGCTTATCCTGCACCTTTGGGGCAGCCTGCGTCCATGAGATTGTCAAAGCTAGGAAGTTATCATTATGCCTGAAAGCATTGTAACCATCCTGGATATAGCTATTGGCGGTTTACTGCTGGGTGGTATCTATGCCCTGATTGCTATGGGCTTGAGCCTGCAGTACGGCGTTGCCCGGGTGCTGAACATCGCTCACGGCGAGTTCATCATGTTCGGGGCTTTCGGCACCTTCACACTTTACACCGTATTTGGCATCAACCCACTTGTTTGTCTGGCCATTATTGGCCCTATTATATTCATAATCGGTTTTCTACTTCATCGGACTCTATTCCACCAACTTAGCCTCAAGGCGCCAAACCCGGGTGCCTTTGAGGCCAGTTCTCTGTTAGCTACTTTTGGTCTCCTCTTTATCATCCAAAATTTAGTTTTGCTAGGGTGGGGTGCCGACTTTAGGGCGTACTCTTATTTAAACTTTGGGGTCGATATTTGGGGAGCGATATTTAGTGCCAACAAGCTGGTAATCCTCGGCTTTGCTGTAGGCATAGGTTTGGCCTTCTACCTGTTTTTAGCCCGTTCCCGCATTGGAAAAGCAATTCGGTCAGCTGCTCAAGACCCAACAACTGCTAGCCTCATGGGGGTAAACATCACCCGCGTCCTGGCTATATGCTTTGGCCTTGGTGCTTTAATGGCCGGTATTGCCGGCGTACTTTTAAGCATGCGGATCCCCCTCAATCCAGCTATGGGTCTGCAATATACCCTCATCGCCATCATCGTTATCGTCTTAGGCGGTCTGGGCAGTATCCCGGGCAGTTTCATCGGAGGTTTTATACTGGGTATTATAGGCGAAGTAGTAACCCATTTCGACCCGAGCTTATCACTGGCTGCCTATTATTTCATCTTCATGCTCCTGCTATTTGTGAGACCGAAAGGTATTTTTGGGAAGTAGATATATGGATATTACCAGATTTAAATCCAAAGGCTTCTTTATACCGGGGTTAATTAGTCTCGTCTTATTAATCCTGCTGGCTACTGTACCCTTCTCTCTCGGAGGTTATACTGTTGTACTGATAACCACCATCTTGATGTATGCCATCCTTACGGTGAGTTGGGTCCTTTTTTCCGGTCCCAGCGGCTACATGTCACTGGCTTCGGCTGCCTTCTTCGGGGTCGGTATCTATGTTGGAGCCTTATTACTGCCGAACACGGGGCAGGTACTACCTCTGTTGGTGGTAGTCGTCCTTGGTGGTCTTGCCAGCAGCATAGTCGCCCTTGGCGTTGGCGCTCTGACTTTAAGGCTGAGGGGCATATATTTTGCTATCTTCACTTTCGGGCTCGTTGTGCTCATCCTGGAGCTTCTCAACTGGTGGGAGCATTCTGTAACAGGGACACGTGGTCGATTCGTCATGTTGGTGGATAACAATACTATTTTTTACGTCATGCTGGCTATTTTTGTGGCCACAATGCTTACCTTCTTCTTTCTCCGACGCTCTAAATATGGATTAGCCTTGCAGAGTATTGGTCAGAATGAAGAAGCGGCGGCTCATAGCGGCGTTAATGTCACTATGGTGAAGGTTGTTACCTTTGCTATCAGCGCCTTCTTTGTGGGGGCAGCTGGGGTAATCTGGGCCACAAGATTGATATATATCGACCCATATATCGCCTTTAGTCCACTCTTCTCCTTTATGCCGGTCTTGATGGCTATCTTCGGTGGCATGGGGCAAATTTACGGCCCGGTATTGGGCGCGGTTATTTTTGCCTACCTGCAAGAAAAGCTACAAACCACGTTTCCCGAAGTATATATGCTTATTTTCGGCGCCGTATTAGTGGTGGCTATATTATATCTGCCCAATGGACTGGTAGGGATGATACAGTGGGTGATACAAAAGTTGAGGAAAGGAGGTTCGGTGGAGGAACATGCAGATACTTGAAGGTGAAAAGGTTACCAAGTATTTTGGCGGGTTAGCCGCGGTATCAAAGGTAGACTTTAATGTGGACCAGGGCGAAATCGTTGGTCTGATTGGTCCCAATGGCGCTGGTAAAACAACGCTGTTTAATTTAATATCAGGGGCTCTTGTCCCTAAACCAGGGGTAATAAGATTTAAAGACGAAAAAATTACTGGCTCAAAGCCACATAAAATCTGCCGGCTGGGCCTGGCCAGAACCTTTCAGGAGGTTAAGATTTTCTCCAATATGCCAGCCCTTCAGAATGTACTGTTGGGCTCGTTGTTCGGGACGCCAAGCGGCATGGCATCAGCTGGTGCGGCTAAGGAAGCTGCGGAGCTATTAGAGTTTGTTGGCTTGTCAGCGGTGAAGATGACCCCGGCTGGAGGCTTAACCCTGGCTAGCCAGAAGCGTGTTGGAGTGGCTAGAGCCTTAGCCACCAAGCCAGAGCTGCTGTTGCTTGATGAGCTGATGGCGGGTCTAAATCCAACAGAGACAGCCGAGGCTATGGAGCTGGTAACCAAGATTCGGGACAGAGGAGTTACCGTTTTTATGATTGAGCATGTAATGAGGGCGATTATGGGCGTATGTGACCGAATTATGGTGCTTCATCACGGTGAGAAGATTGCTGAAGGAACACCAAAGGAGATTTCTACCAGCAGGAAAGTTATTGAGGTATACTTGGGAGAGTAGGCTTATGCTGAAAGTTAGCAAGATAGATACTTTTTACGGTAAGGCTCAAGCCTTATGGGATGTTTCTTTAAACATCGATGAGGCAGAAATAGTCGCCTTGGTTGGGGCCAATGGAGCCGGTAAGACTACACTGCTTAATACTATATCCGGTTTGCTACGCCCGGCTTCAGGTAGTGTGGAGTTCCTTGGCCAGAGAATAGACGGGCTAGCACCTCACAATATTGTGGAACTGGGTGTTTCTCATGTACCCGAGGGTAGAAGACTTTTTACCGACATGTCAGTGCGTGAAAACTTAGAGATGGGGGCGTATATCTCTGGAGCCTGGAAGCAGAAGAAAGAAACACTTGAGCGGGTTTATCAGGTTTTCCCAGCATTAAAGGAGAGAGAGGGGCAATTAGCTAGGACATTAAGTGGTGGCGAACAGCAAATGTTGGCTATGGGTCGGGGTTTAATGGCGAGGCCGAAACTGTGCATGTTTGATGAGCCGTCGTTTGGTCTGGCACCGATGTTAGTATTGGAAGTTTTCCAGGTCATACAGTCCCTGCGTGAGCAGGGAATTACCATCTTACTGATTGAGCAAAATGTTCGACATACCCTGGAGATATCCGACCGGGCATACGTGCTGGAAAACGGGCGGATTGCTTTAGAGGGAAAAAGTAAAGAGCTTCTAAAAGAGGAACTAATAAGAAAAGCCTATTTGGGGCTGTAGCCCAACTGATGATATACTATTGGATGCGCTTCTAGATGAGTATTATAATGCCCTTAGCTACACCAGCAAGGGCATAGCCTTCTATAGAGGGGCTAACTCAATAAGGATGTAAAACAAAATGGGAAAGGTAAATTAAGGGAGGTGCCAAATGGGGTCAATATATTAGCGCTAGCGGACTAAAGAGCCCAATAAGTTCAAGGAGGTAAAGGAAAATGGCTGCTGACCTAGTTAATACATTAGCTGATTTAAAGGAAAATGAGGCTCTTAAGATTGTTAAAGATAGGCTGAGTGCTGGTGAAGAGCCAATCAAAATTCTGGACGATGCCCGAAAAGGCCTGGAAGTCGTGGGCAAGCGCTTTGCCGATAGCCAGTATTTCATACCTGACCTGATATACTCCGGTGAAATACTGAAGGCAGTAACCGAGGTGGTTAAGCCGAAGCTGGCCAAGGCGGCCGAGACCAAGCGTCTGGGTAAGGTTGTTTTTGGCACTGTTGCCGGGGATATACATGACATTGGCAAGGACATTGTCGTCTTTATGCTTGATGTCAACGGCTTCGAGGTTTATGACCTCGGCGTGGATGTGCCGGCACAGAAGTTCGTCGATAAGATAAAGGAAAGTGGTGCCCCCATTGTTGGCTTGAGCGGATTTTTGACCCTAGCTTATGATTCCATGAAACAGACGATAGAAGCCATGAAAGCTGCGGGCTTAAGAGATAAGGTAAAGGTTATGATTGGCGGTGGTCAGATTACTGAGGAGATAAGGAAGTATACCGGTGCTGATGCCTATGGTAGAGATGCCATGGCTGGAGTTACCCTGGCCAAAAAATGGACCGGCGCTTAAGTAAGAATCCTCAGCAGAGAATGTGCAGGAGGAAATAAAAAAATGGAAAAGAAATGGGAAGAGTTATCACCGGATGAAAAGCAGGAGGAGCTGTTTGCTAGTTGGCTTTCGCCGAAAGACCCTGAGGGGAATGACCTTAAATTCCAAAGCCCGGAGGCCAAGAAGGCATACAAGGAAAGAGCAACCAGGCTAAAAGATGCCATTCAAATGAAGAAAAAGCCGGACAGGGTGCCGGTCTTTACCACCTATGGCTTTTTCCCCGCTTCTTATGCCGGGTTTACCCCTCAAGAAGTGATGTATGACTATGACAAACTCAACATAGCATGGAGAAAATACGTGCTGGATTTTGCGCCGGATGGGCATATTGGCGCGGTTGTGCCTGGCCCGGGAAAGCTCTTTGACATCCTTGACTACAAGTTATATTCCTGGCCTGGCCATGGGGTATCACCTGAATATGGCTATCAGTGCAACGAAGGCGAATATATGAGGGCGGATGAATATGATGCCTTTATTGAAGACCCGTCAAACTTTTACAGTAATGTCTACCTGCCGCGCATATACGGCGCGCTGCAGGCTTTCACGGCCCCTAGTCTCACCAACGTGCTCGAAATGTATGGAGCTGGCTTAAATTTTATACCCTTTGGCGTACCCCCAGTTCAGGCTGCCTACAAAGCTCTTTTTGACGCTGGCGCCGAAGCCCTGAAGTGGGTAGGAGCTATTGGTGCTCACGCTGCTGAAATAGCAGCCGCCGGATTTCCCGCCTTCTGGGACGGCCCTGCCAAGGCACCCTTTGACATGATTGGTGACACCCTCAGGGGAACTAAAGGGATAATGATGGATATGTACCGCCAGCCCGATAAGCTCCTCCAAGCCATGGAGGTAATGACGCCATTAGTGATTAAGATAGGGGTGGGCGGGGTCAAGGCGTCTGGAGTCCCCATAGTGGCGGTAGTTATGCATAAAGGCGCCGATGGTTTTCTCTCCGATGAGCAGTATAAGAAATTCTACTGGCCTACCTTTAGAAAGATCCTCATAGGCTTGATTGATGAGGGAATCGTACCATTTTGTTTCGCTGAGGGGGGCTATAACTCGCGTCTGGAAATTGTCCGGGATTTACCCAAAGGCAAGGTTATATGGTGGTTGGACCGGACAGATATGGCTAAGGCGAAGAAAATACTCGGCGACGTTGCCTGCATCGGCGGCAACGTACCTCCCGATCTATTAGCCGTCGGCACACCCCAAGAAGTGAAAGACTACGTCAAGAAACTCATCGATACCTGCGCCAAAGGCGGTGGTTATATACTGGGCAATGGGACGGTAATTGAACAGGCAAAGCCGGAAAATCTCCACGCAATGATTGATACCACCAAGGAATACGGCGTATACAAATAGGTAATTAACGGGCTGAGGTGGTCATAGTGGAGGAGAGGCTGCTCATCGGGGCTATCTTGATGGCATGCTCTCGCCACTGGCAAGACCCTTAAGGAGAATGACATGCCCGTAATCCGTGATATTTCCCTGAGCCTGAAGATGAGGGAAGTGCTGCGCCGGCAGGGATTGGGGGGAGGTGCTAAAGTCAGGCCTGAGATAAAAAGTTTGCTTCTTGAACTTCTAGCCAGTGTGAAGAAGACGCATCTCCTGGAGCCGGCTATTGCCTATGAAATCTACTCTATAACTGAGATGAGCCGCAGGCAATTGTCCCTTGAGGGCAACCTAGTGGTGGGTGGCTCGTTATTACCTTCACTCCTGCCCCAGGCTAAAGAACTGGCTGTTGTCGTCAGCACTATCGGCCTCAAGCTGGAAAAACAGGTAACAGACTACACTAACCGCGGCGAGCCCTTGCGAGGTATGCTTTTGGATGGCATTGGCAGCGCCGCCGTGGACTCGCTAACTCAGGAAGTCTGTAAGTTTATGGCAGGCGAGGCATCATCCTGTGGCTATCAGGCGAGCAGCCCCATCAGCCCGGGTATGCCTGGTTTCCCCATTACGGAGCAGTGGCGGTTGCTGGAAATGGTACCGGCACGGGAAATTGGGATAAGCCTTACTCCTCTGGCAATAATGAGCCCCCGTAAGTCAACTTCTATGGTCATCGGTATAGGGCCACAAATGAGGACGTGGACACAGGCTGAAGCCTGCGCCAGCTGCAGGCTGAGGGAAACTTGTCTCTACAAGGTTACACCCCGGCGGGCGATGCGATAAAGATAATTAACCAACATCTGTGCTTTTACTTATTTCTAACTTTTTTGACGGGGCTGACTCGATAATCTCGCAGAAGATATCTACCAGCTCAGGGTCAAATTGAGTTCCAGCACAGCGTTTTAACTCATTAAGGGCCTCTTGCGATGATAGCTGCTCACGGTAAGGTCGGGGAGAAGTCATTGCATCATAGGCATCGGCTATAGCTAAGACGCGCCCCTCTACGGGGATACTATCACCTTTTAGCCCGGAAGGATAGCCCTTACCATCATAGTGTTCGTGATGGTGCAAGATAGCTGGTAGGCAGTTAACTAAATCAATGATGTGTCTAAGTATCTCTACACCAAGCTGGGGGTGGACTTTAACCGGCTCCCATTCCTTATCGGTTAGAGGCCCCTCTTTACTGAGGATAGAATCGGGGATACCGACTTTGCCTATATCATGTAGCAAGCTAGCAGCACGGATGGTGGCTATTCTGTCCTGAGGCAGGTCGAGCACCTCAGCCATTGCTACTGAATATTCGCTGACTTTTCTAGAGTGACCGTAGGTGTAGTGGTCCTTAGCGTCAACGGTAGCGGCTAGAGCGTAGATAATACTCAGGGCTCTTGGCCTCGCCTCAAGCTCTGTGCTTATATTGGGCGTTTCTGGTTTCTCTAGATCCGAGGATAGGTATGTTCTATTTCTTCCTGCTTGTTTAGCCCGATACAGTGCTACATCGGCACGGGCGATGATTTCTTCTTTCATCACGCCATCAGTTGGCCAACTGGCTATGCCGAGGCTGACAGTTATAGGCATTGCTCTAGAACTTGTTTTTGACTCCACTGTTTTACGAATACGCTCGGCTACTCTGGCGGCGGCATCAAGCCGCGTCTCAGGCAGAACAATGGCAAATTCCTCACCCCCATAACGAAAGGCTAGGTCTATACTTCGAATTGAGCTTTCAATGTACCTGCCTATTCTTCGCAGAACGTCATCCCCAGCTAAATGTCCGTAAATATCGTTATAAGACTTGAAAAGGTCTATGTCTAGCATTATCAGGGAGAACATGCTGCCGAAGCGAGAACCTCTGGCAATCTCCTGCTCCAGACGTTCATGGAAATGGCGGTGATTATATAACCCGGTCAGCCCATCGGTATTTGCCCTTATTGTCGCCTGGGCATAAAGGTGGGCATTTTCAATTAGAATGCTAGCTTGACTTGCCATACCCACTACTAGTTCTATATCTTCATGAGAGTAAATGTTGCCCCGCTGTTTTCTGCCTAGGGCTAGGATGCCAATTAGCCCGCCCCCGCTCTTAATGGGACACAGGATTTCTAAGTTGAAGGTAGCCAAACTTTCCTTTTCTGCCTGCCACAATCCCTTAAGTTCTGGGATGCTATCAATTTGCTTTAGGTCAAGGGGGGCAGCTTCTTTCTCCAGCCAAGCTACTATTGGGTTCTCAACATTAAAGCTAAGTTCATTGCCTGACTCATCTTCCGCTTCAGGGTAGGTAAATTGTGTGGTGAAATCACCACTATTAATATCCTCAAATAGCAATTTTGCTTGTGTAATATTTAGGGCCTTGGTTACTGCGGGTAACATTTCGCTCGCCAATTCATTCAAGTTGATGATATTGCCCATTTTACTGCTGAAAGTGAGCAGCGTCTGACGGTACTCATAGGTTCCCCGGTAGAAGAAACGGTCTACTAGTTCTTGAATGAGGTGCCTCAGCGGGCGAGCCAGCAGCACCAGCACCAGGGCTAAACCAGAGGCAAGTATTAAAATAGTGGAAAGTGGCTGGTCAGGGATGAACCTTTGCCCGAGTAATATGGCACCGATATAAAGGCCAACGAGACAGATTATTACCATGAGGTATGTCAGCCCCCTTCGCGCCACAAGCCTGATGTTGAGCAGTTGGTATCTCTGGATGGCATAGGCAATTATTAAGGCATTAGCCAAGTGACCGAGGTGGTCTAAGGAAAGCCCAGCTATAGCTGGCGTTAAGTTACAGAAATAGCTTACAGCTATTACTATACCTGAGCCGGCTATTAAGTATATTGTTCTGTTGCGGTCTATGGGGTCTGTAGAGCTGCGGTATCTATTAATTAGCATCAGCATGGCGGCAATTGAGAAGATGAAACTAACACCACCTATGATGTAGAGTGAGAATCCAAGGTCATGATGTAGAACCCCATTAACAACATAGGAAGATTTAACTACGTAGCCGCTGAGGGAAAGTGCCAGGAGAACCAGTACAGACGTATAGCCTAGATATAAGCCTATTCCCCCTGGCTTATTATTGTAAGCCCTGACGAAATGATAATAACTGACTGCTGTCCATAGAAGTGCAACGACGAGTAGCTCATTCCATATGAGCGCCTGCTGTGGATAAGCATTGAGGTGCAGCATGAAAGAGGTGAAACCCCATACGCCAGAGGCAAAAAGAAGTAGAGCAAATACCTTATTTACTCGTTTTCTAGCTTGCTGCAGGACTAACACAGCTAGGACGGCATATGTTATGAAGCTGACGAGCGGTATTACAGTCCATATATTCATTGTGAGATTCTTCTCCGATACTCGGTGCGACTAGTAAAAATAATCATTATGTATTGTTAATAGCAATTATCTATTATAGCTTTAGAGTTGTCAATAGGAATATCAGATAGGGGTGTTTATCAGGGGAAGGTTAGAGGGGTGAGCTGTTATGCCGAGTAATGACGAAAGATGAGCACTGAGTTATGCCCGCCGAAGCCGAGGGAATTGGACATGGCGGTCTTTACCTTAACCTGGCGTGCCACATTGGGCACATAGTCCAGGTCACACTCGGGGTCGGGGTGAGTAAGGTTTATAGTTGGTGGCACGATGCCATGATTTATGGCCAGGACGCATATTGCCGCCTCAATACTACCGGCGGCCCCTATAAGATGGCCTATCATAGATTTGGTGGCTGAGACGGGAATGCGGTAGGCATCATGCCCATTGCCGTTAAAGACGCTTTTAATAGCCCGGGTCTCGGTTCGGTCATTAAGCAATGTAGCTGTGCCATGGGCATTAATATAGTCAATATCGCCGGGGCTGAGGTTAGCTCTCTTCAGGGCTAGCCTTAATGCTCTGGCGGCACCTTCACCATCAGGCGAAGGCTGGGTGAGGTGAAAGGCGTCGCTGGTAGCGCTATAGCTCGCGATTTCAGCCAGGATGGGAGCTCCGCGCTCAGCGGCGTAGCTGGCATCTTCAATGACCATAATGGCAGCGCCTTCGCCCAGGACAAAGCCGTCGCGCTCTGCGTCAAACGGGCGGCATGCCGCTTGCACTCCGTCATTACTTGTTGATAAAGCACGGATAGCATTAAAGGCGGCAACGATGAGAGGGACGACGGGGGCTTCAGCGCCGCCGGCTATCACCACCCTGGCATCGCCGGCTTTAATCGCCTGATAGGCTTGTCCAATGGCATCACTGCCGCTGGAGCAGGCTGAAGATGGCGAGTAGCTCATTCCCTTGGCGCCCAATATTAAGGAAACCTGTACCGAGGGAGCGTCGCCGGTCATAGTCGGTGCCAGAACGGGGCTTATCCGTCTTGGACCGGCTTCGTTTAATATCTCAAGCTGTTTGGAAACGGAAAGCATTCCGCCAACGCTGCTGCCAATGATAACGCCGGTCTCCTCAGCATTGCTACTATCTATCTTCAGACCTGCTGATTCCACTGCCTGGAGACTGGCAGCTACAGCAAACTGGGTGAACCTATCCATGCGGTGCGCTTCTTTTCGGCTGACATATACCATGGGGTCAAACCCCTTGGCTTCAGCGGCAAATCTGGTCTCAAGGGGCGCAGGGTCAAAGCTAGTGATATAGTCAACCCCCGATTTCCCGGCAATGAGGGCTTCCCACGTGCTGGAAACGGTGAGCCCAACAGGGCTAATAACCCCTATACCGGTAACGACTACTCGCCTGCCATTTTTATCTATATCTGTTGTCATCATTTTTATTTGCTATGAATGCTTTCTGGCTGTTCTTGCTTGCCAGTTACTGGTATCTTGCCTGTGCCATTAACCAGGCAATCTATTATGCCATCAGACGGGTTGATATGTGGCGGCTTCAGGTGAGCCAGGTCAGCACCAGCAGCCTGTTGTCTTGCCATATAGCCCTGAAAGGCATTTTCGGGAAGTAGAGTAACCTCTAGTGGTCTTAAACCTAGAAATGCTTCTAAGTCAGCATAGGGAGCATCTAACCTTTTGAGTTCGTGATGTACCGATTTAGCTACTCGCTCCTCAGTAACATACCCGTTTTCCCTGGGCTCAAGGTATAAGTGTAGTATTGGTTTCTCCCTGACCTCCTTGCGCACTGTCCACTCTTTATAGGCTACTCCTGTGTTCTCTATGGCCTGCCAGATAACCTTTTCGGTTAACCGGGTGAAACCGGCGATGTCAATCATATCATCCACCCGAGAGTGGAATACCATCTGAGGGATGTCTATGTTTAGCTGTTCGTTGCGCAGTGATGTTATCTTAATCATATCGCCGAGCTTATACCTGATAAGCGGTCCACCGTAGAAGTTGGTAATTACGAGTTCGTAGTTTTCTCCCGGCTTAACCTCGTCTAGAAGTAGTGTGCTCGGTTGGTAGAAGGGGTCCTCTCTGGATTTCAGGCTTTCTTCCTGAGGAATAAACTCCAGGAAGTTGAGGTGAGGTATGAAAGTCATACCCTGATAATCCCATGTTTGTGTAGCCATAATTATGCCCTCGGTGCCACCGTAGACATCCAGGGGATATCTCCCCCACATCTCCTTGACTCTTTCTCTGAATACTGAGCCATCTGAGCCGGTTGAGACTAGCCCCTTAAGCTTCCAGATATCCCTGGGTAGTATTGGACGGCGAGCCAGTTTGCTTTTCATTAATCCTTTTAATAGCCGAGCTAGAGCCTTGGGGTTACCCAGCAGAGGTTTAATCTCGATTTTCCTGTTTCTCTGGCTGAGGCGTTCACCAATAGCTACCAGTATACTGGACAGGGCGAAAAATATATCCAGCCCCTCAGATAGAGCCAGTTTGAAACCGAGCTGTACTCTGTCCTCAAAGGGCATATCCTCGGCTGCCTTTACCGGTGGCAGAAAGTCAAACAATTCATGAGGGGCGGCATGGATTAGCGAGCCGGTGGTGTAGGGTGGGGGGGCTAGAGCATAAAGGATTTTGTCCTTTCTCTTGTATACGATTTCGCCCTTTTGTTGGCAGCAGGAGAAGGCTAGGCAGGCGAACAGTAAGGCTCGCAGTTCGGCAAACTGCCTGGCGGTAACCGGGACCCACTTGAAAGGATACTCGCCAGACCTGCCTGAGGTGTGTTGCCAAAACATCGGTTTCTGTGGTAGGGCACGCTCATTTTTGGTTAAGAGGAATGGTTCATAATCAGCATAGGTGGTTAGTGGCACTTGACTGCGGAATTCCTCCACAGTTTTGGGCTCAGCCCTACGCATGATACTCCTGCCCAGCTTACACCTTTGAAGTAGCTCCAGCTGCTCCAGGAGTAACCGCCGCTGAATATTCATGCAATCCTCTAGGCTCAGGTCAATAAAGCTACAACACTTTTGCCATAGTTCTTCATTTTTACCTTGGACGAGTAATTCAGCTTCTGTAGTCATTTTATTTCCTCCTTTAGGTCCAGGTTTCAAGCTCCAGCTTGCTTTAAAGAGTTTATGAAGGCGCTTATGCTCCGTCGATTGGGCACAAGCATTGGCGTTTCCCGCCTATAGGTGTCATATCCGGCAAACATCCTGCCGAAGAAGAACTTGTCCTGAATAGCTACTAACAGGATATCCAGCAAGATCCATATCGGTGAGGCTATAAGCATTAGGCTTGACCTTGAAACTAGAATTAGAGAGAGCGTGACCAGGATAAGCCAAGGCACCCCTGGGTGACGGACAAGGGCATACAGCCCGGTTTTTACCAGCTTGTCGCCGACACCAGTGGCAACATATGTCTTACGGAAGGGGAGATTAATAAACAGGGAATATATCAGCAGGAAGAAGGAAATTGAAAGTAATGCCCAGCCTAACCAGGTTGACCAGATAGGTAGTGGCAGCTTATCTGGAGTAAGGCATACCATTGTGACTGAGTAAACCAGTAAGCCACTGCCTACTATCCAGGTAACTGGTTTTGCCCCAGGAACCCTTTTTAGGGAGACGATGTCAAAAACGTGTATTACCAGGAAACCGAGGCTGCCTAAAGCTATATAGAGCATGCTAAAACTTCCCTTTGCCTTTATCTTTATGCATCAAATGGCGAATTCCCTATTCTGAATATGACAGATGGCGCTAACAAAGGGAAGGTATAATGTTCTAGAACAATGTTCTACCGCTTGAGGTTAATAAAAAAACCCTTCTCCAGGGGAGAAGGGTTTCAAAAGCGCCTGCGGGGGAGACGAAAGGTTTCCCGGCTAATAAGCCCGGGGAACTATTTCCATTTAATCTTAGCCTCTTTGCTCTCACCTTCAGAGGCTAGATGGTTTTCCAGCTCTTCCAGCTTGCTGCTTAGCTCCTCAAATTCAGCTTTGGGCGATTGTTTACCCAGTTCAAGCCCATAGCTAACAAAGAAGTCGAGGAAGGTTTTAAGGAGGCTCTTCATATCCTGCTCAAAAGTACGCATTTCTTCCTTGGTGGCATAATGTTGTTTCTTGGCCTCTTCTTTTAGTTGACTGTCAATCAAAGAAAGAATCTCTTCTTTGCTAGTGTACTGCTCTTTGACCTCTTCTTTTAGTTGGCTATCAATCAAAAAATCAATGAATTCAGCATGACTCATATCTCCACGGTTATCATCAATCTTATTAATAACCTCCGCCGGCATTATCAGCATTCTTTTTTCGCCCATAAAATCTCTCTCCAAATTAGCGCTGTTTAGAGGCTCAGAACGATTTTGGACCTTGTGCCTTGTTGATGAACGCAAGTAACGAAAATACTTGCCCGGCTCCATTTTGATTCAAAGACTCCTAAAAGTCTAAAGGTTAATCTTCCTCGGTTAGCTCAAGCATTTCCAGGATACTATCTATATTTCTTAGCAGCCTGAGACCTTTCCTGGTCACTCTATAGGTCACGATGGGATTGCCCACCGTTACTTTGGTTATTAGCCCCAGGTGCAGCAAGAAGCTGAGGTATTTTTGCAGCTGGCTATAGCTCATATTGGCGCTATACATTATTTCAGTCTTGCCAGCTTCACCTAGCCTTAATATATCGGCTATCACTTCCATGCTGGACCTTCGGCGTTCTAGTTTCATTATCTTCCTGCCATCTATTACTCTTGACCTATTACTATTAGGCTATATGCTACCCTAGTCAAGGGGGGTTTGTCAAGAGGTTAGCCATAATCATAATAAAGCAGCTAAAATAGTCCCAGATACCAGTTGAGGATGTTACTTCCCCACAACAGGGTAACCATAGCAGCTAAAGAAAGGAAGGGAGCGAAAGGGATAGCCTCTTTCCGTTTCTTTATCTTAAGGGCGAGAAGGAGAACAGCCACCAGCCCTCCAAGGATTATTCCCATAAGCAAGGCAACAATTACCAGAGGTAACCCAGTAACTAGACCGATTAATGCCGCCAGCTTTACATCACCCCACCCCATTCCCCCCCGGGAAATGAGAACTATTAGTAAAAACAACACCAGACCAATGCCGCCACCAATGGCAGCCTGAACTATTCCCGGAGGGAAAACAACATCAAAAGGAGTTGTTAAAGAAAATGACCCTCTGGCCGCCGATGCAGAGATACCGATAATGACAGCCACCACCGCTGCGGGATAAACCACCTTATTGAGAATGAGCCCGTGCTCCAAATCAATGACCATAAGCACAATGAAAAGGCAGCAGTAGAAAGCGCTAACGGCTAATTCAATGCTCAAACCATAGTGCCAGTAGAGGTAGCCAAACAGGGCCCCGGTGCCAATCTCCACCCAGAGTATTCGCCTGGGAATGGGAGCCTGGCAGTAGCGACAGCGACCGC
Source organism: Dehalococcoidia bacterium (assembly GCA_030615865.1). The sequence goes on along the minus strand of JAUWYK010000001.1, from coordinate 47,603 downwards.
GTAGCCATAAGTAGCTGAAAACGGGAATCAGGTCTTTTATCGCTAGGCGGCGTTGACAGGAAGCACAATGAGAGGCAGGGAAAAGGAGCGACTCATTACTGGGCAAACGGTCGATACAGACGTTGAGGAAGCTAGCCATGATCATCCCTACTAGGATGAAAATAACTATAAAAACAGCTTCCATCACGGTCTCTATTTTGTATGCTTCTGCCGATAAAGTCAATAAAGGTTATCTCCAGCCTTGAGACTTTAATGAAAAACGAATACCCTTTTTATAGGTAATTAGTCCTGGTGGGGTAAGAAAGTGGCTTTAAATCTGTTGACTTCTGCTATATGGCGAATTATACTTTGCTTAGTTATTAAATCGTGTGGAGGAGGAAGATGGCAGAAGTGAGTAAGCCTACAGGCGATACTCCAGAAGCAGCTGAAATCCCACCAGCCACAAGGGGGGAGGGAAGCGAAGAGGCAATGAAACTGGTAACGGAAATGCTGGCGGGGAGGATTGTTGATATTAAACCAGAGCTTGATTTCACCAGCGAGCTGGGCTTTAGCTATCCAGTTGTGGAGAAAACATTAAAGGTCAAAGGCAAGAAAGTAGTATCAATTTTGGAATCCCTGGTTGATAAGGACACATTGGCAAGGAATTTCTTTGATAGGCTTCTCCGCTGTCCCCAGTGCCGGTCAGTAAATTTAAGACCATATAGCTGTTGTCCTCAATGTGGTTCGGGGAATTTTGCCCGGGGCAGGGTCTTTGAACATCTCTCCTGTAAGTTCGGTGGCCTGGAAGATGAGTTTGTTGCTGGTGGGGGGTATATATGTCCCAGGTGTGGTGTGGAGCTGCGGATTGGTGGTGGTGACTACCAGAGCCTGGGATTGATGTGCAAGTGTCATGATTGCTCTGAGATATTCAGCCAGCCGGAGATACAATGGCGCTGCCTGAAATGCGACGCCCTCACCCCCCAGGATAGAATTGACGAGGTAAATATCTATTCTTATAGTTTCAATGAGGCGAAGAGAGGCTGGCTGGAGTTTGAGGTCAAGCCCAAATCGCAGCTCATAGAATCTCTGAAGCGACTTGGCTACGAAGTAGAGGAAGATGCCATCGTGAAGGGCAGGTCAGGGGCGGAACATAAAATAGATATACTGGCTACCAAGGATGATGGCATTGTTATTCATGATATTGCTATCGGCATTAAGGTGGCTGGGGATGAGATAGGGCTGGGGGAGATATGTGACTTTGATGATAAAGTCTATGATATTGGCATTCATGATAAGGTCCTGGTTGTTCTCCCCGGGTTAAGTAAGGAAGCCGAGAAATTTGCCAGCCAGCAGAGGATAAAGGTGCTTGAGGTCAAGGGTTTGGAGACAATGCTGGCTAGCAGTGCCGCCAAGCCCAGCGTGAAAGCGCCAAGAGAGCCCTTTGAATTTAAGTCCAAATCACAGCTTATAGCATACTTGAAGCGGCGCGGCTATGAGGTAAAGGAAAATACTAAGGTTAACGGTAGGTCTGGCGCTGCACATAAAATAGATATACTGGCTACCAGGGATGATGGCATTGTTGTTCATGATATTGCTATCGGCACTGAGGTGGCTGGGGAACCGGTAGGACTGGATAAGGTGTTTGCTTTTGATAATAAAGCCTATGATATAGGCATTTTGGATAAGGTCTTCATTGCTGTTCCTGGGCTTGCCAAGGAAGCCGAGCAGTTTGCCCAGAGGCAGAGAATCAAGGTCTTTGAAGCCAAGCAGCTTTAGCCCTTAAGCTACCCCCCTTTTTACGCTGACTTACTATTACTATAGCCCTTTTATGCCCGCCAACCGTTACTATTGGACTACTGACATAAAAAGTCTCTCATTACTAGCCCCATATTACTATGTATTACTACCGCTAATCATTACTAATGGACTATTGACCCTAGATAGGTCAGATTATATCATAAGTCTACCTAACTATTGTTGGGCTAAATTGAGTCTAAATAACCAAAGGAGGGAGGTGACAAATGAAACTAAGGAGGTTGTTCAAGAGCTTTCGCTATGGCGAGAAGGGCTTTACTCTTATTGAGTTGCTGGTGGTGATAGCTATCCTCGGTATCCTGGCGGCAATAGTGGTGCCTAACTTTGGTAGATTCTTCGGGCAGGGCCAACAGGAGGCGTGTGATATTGAAGCGCGAATGGTGACGACAGCTAGCATGGCATATGTCGCCGAGATTCACGCCTGCCCCACCGCAATTGGAAACCTAGCTCCTTACTTTGAGGGTGGCATAGGTGGTTTAGATGGCACCTATACCTTCGCTGGCACTTATCCTGACTGTACTGTAACGCAAGCCTCGTGTCCGTGAGCGTAGCCATCTAAACTAGCCAGGAACTTATTTATATATTTAGCTAGAGGCTTCGAAGCCCTGCTAGTAGCAAAAGCAAACTAGGAAAGCTTATTGGTGAGGTTATGTTTCCACCTTGCCAATAAGCTTTCTTGTTGTTTTATTCTTGTTGCCGGAGCGTAAAGAGGGTCGTTTATTAGGGGAAGGCTTTAAGAGGCTATTTGATTTTCATCTCGCCGATGAGCTTTTCTACTTCCTGGCGGTCATTACAGAAAGCGAGCAGGCTTTCGCCGGTGATGACCCCTTTAAGATGGAGTTTAACCAGGGCTTCATCAAGTGAAATCATACCTATTTCTCGGTGAGTGCGGATTACATTGGGCAACTGGTAGATTTTGCCCTCACGGAGGAGGTTCCTCACTGGCGGATTAGCCAGCATAACCTCAATTGCAGCTATCCTCCCTGGGCCGTTAGCCCGGGGGACCAGCACCTGACATAGCACACCAATCAGTAAAGAAGCTAACCGCGTCTGGGCTAGATGGCGCTCCTCGGGTGGGAATAAATCTATTATTCTCTCCATGGCTTGAGCGGTGCTGGGGGCATGACCGGTGGTTAATACCAGATGCCCGGTCTCAGCTATGGTAAGCGCTGCCGCCGCCGTATCCAGATCCCTCATCTCTCCCACCAGAATCACATCCGGGTCCTGTCTCAAGACATGCTTCAAGGCGGTAGCAAAGGACATGGTATCGCTGCCTAACTGGCGCTGGGTTATAGCACACTTTATACTGGAGTGGATATATTCTATAGGGTCTTCAATAGTAACTATATGGCGGCTTTCATTGATGTTTAGGTGGTTAATCATAGCTGCCAGGGTGGTGCTTTTACCACTGCCGGTAGGTCCGGTGACTATTACCAGCCCTCGCGGCTTTAAGGCAAGCTCCTTACATATCATGGGCAACTCCAGCTCATCTATGGTGGGGACCTCTGGCGGCAACAGACGTATGGCAAGGCTGATAGCCCCGCGTTGCTGGGCAGCATTGCACCGCAGATGACCAACCTCAGGTAGGATGTAGCTAAAATCAAGCTCCAGATTCTTGTTGAAATCTTCCCTTTGCTCGGCGGTGGTTATCTGGAGAAAAGCCTGGCTTATATCGTCATCAGTTAGCGGCGCGGTACTATCTACTGGCTTTAGGGAGCCATCAATGCGCAGTAGCGGCGGGCTGGAGATAACCAGGTGCAAATCAGAAGCAGCCTTTGACTTAGCGGTATGTAATAGTGAAAGAATATCCATCTTTACCCTCTATTCAAGGAGAAACTCAAATTCAAACCCTGTGATTTCCTCCTCTTCCTCTACCGCTTCTATAGATGAGATAATCACCGTAGAGAAGCTGTCGCTACTTCTTAAATTTCTGGCATATGTGAAAATATCACTCTCATATGTAGATATGCCTTTTACAGTTACACTATCACCCGTATGCTCAAACCCAGTTAAATCTATATCCTCAGGCAGCAGGCTTACAATCTGGCTCAAATCTCCGTCAACCTCTTCACGAACTTCTTCCAGAGCGTTAAATGTGGTATCAAAGATACCTGCAGTAGCTTCTAGCGCCGCAATCTGCGGCTCTATCAGCTCAACCTGTTCCTGAAGTGCCGCTATTTCCTCATTCTCTTGGGCGATAAGACTCTCAATGGGTTCCAGTTCAGAACGCAATACGCTGATATGAGAAGCCTTGTTGTAAACGAGAAATCCCATATAGATAAGTATGCCAATACCAATGATGAGACCAATTGGGATAACGATGTTTGGTAAACGGACTGGCTTGGGCAGGTAAACCTCAGGCAGGGTGTTAATGTTTACCAGTGAAAAGTTATCCTCCCCTTTTTCGGGCAATAGCTCCTTAAGTGCCAGCCCTATGTTGACCATAAATTCGTTCGGGTCGAAGCCCTCAGGGGATTCCACAGGCGATGGCAATATTGACACTGGGCACCCTGACTGACCAGCCAGTGATTGCCAGCTCTCCGGTGCCTGTGCCAGGTCACCGCAAACAAACATAGGCACCGTTGAATCTAAAGGCTCCTCCTGGTGGCTGGAATTGTAGAAAGCGATAGTTCTATCAATCTCTTCAGCGATGGCTGATAACCTTTCTGATGACGATTCAGCCTCGCCGGGCAGGGATAGCCTGTGGATTAGTTGGGGGATCCTCTCTGCCATAATCATAATGTCAAGGTGGTCTAACCTGGTATATACAATTATGGACCTGGGCTCATTCACGGTTCGACACAGGGCTAAAGGAGCTAAATCCATAATATAGGGCTGGAGACCTGCCTGGTTCAGCGTCCTGTGCAAAGCGTCAGCCACATTGCGGGGGAAAGCGGCTAAGAAAACGCGTGTTTCTCCCTCGGCGGGGTGAAGAAGCTGGTATGAAAGGTAGACCTCCTCTAAAGGTACTGGTATCACCCTTTTCGCCTCACGCTTTACCGCCTCAGGTAATACAGCTTCAGGCAGCTCGGGCAGGGTTATTATGCGATATACAGAATTGTGCCCGCTTAAACCGGCGATGACTCTCTTCATTGTTACCTTTTCCAGCTTAAATAGCTCCTTAAGCTTGTTAGCTACCTGGGCTTCGTCAAGGATGAGCCCTTGGCTAACCAGACCTGGCTCCAGTGGCAAGCTAGCCCACTTTTCTACTCGCTTGCCCTCCATTACCAGTAGGTTAACAGCGTCATCTCTAATGAATATGGTAATAACTCTTTTAGCCATAGTTATTCACCTTGGTAACTATAGATAACCAGCGTAATGGTAACTGACGGGTTTCCCTCGGCCCCTTCAAGTTCAGGAACCTCCATTTCTACTAGCTCTATTGTAGCGGGGGTGAAATACTCACCTGTGGCTATGGTGTTAATGAAGCATAGCATATCACTTATCTCACCCTGCACCTCTACTTCAAAATAGGTAACGGTGTAGATAACATCCTCTACCTCTAGGTCAGTCGGCTCTGAGGCGGTGAGGTTGGTTATTTCCAGGTCGCAAGCATGAGCAATTAAAAATAATTCCTCGTCATATTCAATGCTCTCCACTGCTTGGGGGAATCTTGCCTTACTGCTGTTAAGCGATGATGTAGCTTGAGTTAGTTGGCTTTCCAATTGGGTCAGTTGGCTTTCCCAATCTTCCTTTTCAGAGATAAGCTGGGGCAAGAGCTCTTGAGCCGCAGACAGTTCCTCCTCCACCCTCTCCTGCTCGCCAGACTGCTGAGAATAGCCCATGAAAAGGATACCAAAGGCAATAACGAAAATGCCGGTACCCAGAATCAATAAAGCTGTTCTACTTAACTTCATTCTCATTAGTTAATCTCCCAGGAGACAATGCTCACCGTCATTCCACCCCCCGGGGCCGTTGTCTCGTCGCTCATGCTTATATGGAGAGTTATCGTGTCGTCGTCAGTGCTGGGGTCGCCGTCGGGGTCAGGGTCCCAGATGGCAATGTCCTGGGACTTGATTGGTCCGCCATCGCTGCCCGTCACAGGGTCGACGTCGAATGAAAGCAGCAGTCGCGGGTCCGACTCCGACAGTACAGCTAGAGCATCAAGCACCAGATTAGGGTTGCCCGGAAGAATGTCATCAGCATCAAATAACCTTGTGTAGGTGCTGCCATCAAATTTAATTACCTCACCTCTATGAAACTCAGTACCGCCTAAAATGGCAGTTTGGTCAGAGATGGAAAAGAGGATGATATCATTAGCAGGCTCAGCATCCCCTAGCCCTCGGGCGCTGAGGGCAACTACATCCGCACCTATAGTGTACATAAGCTCGGCTTCATACTGTTCCGGGTCAGTTAGGCGAAGTTTAAATATGTCATTATTGTTGAACTCAACTGGGGGTGTCCCAACATCATCAGTGGTATGTATTGTCATTAAAAGGTAGTCACAGCCGTCAACTTCATCTTGATAGTAATGGACGCCGTTAATCTTATATTTAGGATTAGTCATTACATCTTCGCCATCAAGATATAGTGCGCCTATACCTGTGGCCATATTCACTGACCAGAGGTCATCGTGGCCAAATGGCTCCCCGTAATCTTCGTCGTCCCACCCCTTGAATCTAGCGTTAGGCTGCTGAGTGGTAAAGATAATGGTAAACTCACTGATAAGACTTAGGGCTGCCATTTCCGGATTTGTTTTATAATCTCCACCCTCTCCACCTCCTGCCACACTCCCCCCTGCCAACAGTACTCGGGCTATTATTATAGCTTTAGTTTCTCCTGCTAACTCAGCGGTAGATTCGAGGGTGTATAATTTGCCATCCTCTCTCTCTTCATATCCTATTTGTTCTACAGTTACACCCATCTCGTTTACACCTGTCAAATAATGGGGGGGCAAATAATACCCATGTAGTAGTTTCCACAGGGTATCCTCTATGCCGGCATCGGCGGCATAGAGCCCCGTCATCTCCCCCTCATAGGTTTCGCCAGCTTTAAGCCCGGTGGCAATAAAACCAAGAAGGGAGGCGGTGATGAACCCACCCACAAAAAGCAGAATCAAGACTATGATAAGAGCCTGCCCTTTCTCGCCTCTTCTCAATTTGTTCCACGTCCCCTTCATCCTTCCCTCTCCTTTACCAATTCTGGCTACTATGAGCCGGGCCTATGAATAACTTTATATACCCTGGTCTCACTTTGTCCCTGCACCGTGGCAGTTACCGTAAAAGTAAGCGCGCCATTTTCATATTGGAGTTCCTCCGAAGGGTGCTCAATGGCAAAGTGTTCCTCAAGCTCAGTCAGTGAAGCAAGTCTCTTGTAGCATATTAGGCACTGATATAGATAACAATGAGTCTCATCCGGGTTAATATATTCAGCCACAAAACCAGTCTCCACCAGACTGCATGCAACACAAGTATGCTGCCGCTCGAGCTTCTTAAGCCCACCAGACATATCTACTAATGTATAGACAACCTGGTGGTCACGACCATCCCTGTCAGTCCAGGTTAAGGTGAGAGGGAACCCGTCTGGGTCTGGGCTCAGGGCTGGTTCCACGGTTTGAGCCATCTGTGTATCTTGGCTAATCCAGAAACCAGCGCTCTGCACCTGCCTGACGGCGGTCATATGATCAGAGGTTCGGGAACTCCCGGCAAATACCTGGTAAATAGTCATAGTAGTGGCACCAGCGATAATTCCAGTAATGGCGAGAACTATCACCAGCTCAACCAGAGTAAAACCCCTCTGCTTTTTATTTAATAACCCTAGCCTGTGAAATATCATCGGTCTACCTTATAGCCCTCTAATGTAAGTATTCCCTTATCAAGATATTTAACCACCGCCGTTATCTTCTGGATGCCATCATCGTTGTCGAGGCCATCGCCTGCCGGGTCCGGTAACTCAACAGTAAGCTCAACAACGTAGTCACCAGGTGGAGTTATTCCCTCATATTGTTCATGGCCTGGAACAGAATAATCAATGTAATCCTGGCTCTTAACATACTCCATCTGGCTTCTAGCCAGGCTTTCGGCAGTGGCTTGCTCATCGGCGATAATGAGAGCGTGGGATGCAGTAGCCAGGGCGCTAAGAAAGGCAACAGCAATTAAGCCCAAGATACCCAGGGCCATTATCGCTCCAATTAAAGTGAAGCCTTTTTCGTTTTTCATTGGTCTTAACATCTAGGCACCCATCTGCCCGTACATAGAATACATAGCTGAAACCAGAGCTATGGCAAAGAAAGCAACTACTAAGCCTACGATTACAGTTATAGCTGGTTGAATAAGCTCCACAGCGGAGCTAGTCCTATCATCAGCCTCAGCCTCATAGCTCTGAGCTACAGTAGCTAGCGTGTTATCAAGGTTACCGGTTTCCTCGCCAACTCCAGCCATCTGCACCATCAAAGGTAGGAAGAGCTTCCTCCTTGACATAGGTTTGGATAAGCCTTCGCCTCTAATCAACTCTTGCTGGACCTCAGTCAGAGCATTGCGCATAACCTTATTATTGGTGCCGTGGATAGCCTGAGACATGACTTCGGGTAAAGGCAAGCCGACTTTGAAGAGGAGTGATATAGTTCGGCAGCAGCGGGAAAGCTCGCTAAGTAGAGTAATTCGCCCAATTATGGGGAAACTGAGTAATAATTTATTCCACTGATATTTCCCGGCTGGCGTTTTGATATAAAAGAAGCCTAAACTAGCAGCCGCTACTAGCACCAGCAGAGCATAAAGCCCGTAGCTGATAAGCCAATCAGATATAGTAATAAGCAGCCTGGTGGGTAAAGGTAGGTCAGCTCCGAGTTTAGCGTATAGGCTGGTAAAGGCGGGCAGAACAAAGATGACAATTATGCTTATCACCACAACAGCTACAATGGCAACGATAAAGGGGTAGATCAGGGCACCTTTAATTCTCTTTTCGGTGGTGGCTGTTCTCTCCATATAATCAGCCATTTGCCTTAGCACTATTTCTAGATTGCCGGCCTGCTCACCGGCAGCTATTGTCCGATGGTAGAGTTCAGGGAAAGCCCGGGGGTGTTTGCTTAGTGCTGAGGATAACGAACTTCCACCGCGAATGTCAGAGGCTACCTCGCCAAGCACCCGTTGCAGGGTGCGATTTGTCATTTGGCTTTGTAATAGCTCTAAAGAGGTAACAATATCAGTGCCAGATTCAAGCAGTAAAGCTAGCTGGCGGGAAAGCATTATTATTTCTCTTGGCTTTATCCGGGAAAAGCGGGCTGCCAGCTTTTCCGTATTAAAAAAGGGAGTTACCACCTTCAGGCTAACTGTTTGATAGCCGCCATAGCTGAGCAAATCGATGGCTGCCTCTTCGCTGGTAGCCGAAAGCCTGCCTTTGACCAATCTTTTATCTTCAGTATAAGCTACATATTTATAATCCATTTTTAACCCCAAAGCCACTAGTCTGCGGAGTAGGCATTACGCAGCACTTCAGAGGGTGTGGTGATGCCCTCCTTTACCTTACGCATACCATCGTTCATCATGGTTACCATGCCCTCCTTAATTGCCTGGGCACGAATCTCACTGCTGCTAGCCCGGTTGGTGAGCATTGTCCTTATGGTGTCACTTAAGGCTAGAATCTCAAAGATTCCGATTCGACCCATATAACCGGTATAAGCGCATGACTTGCAGCCGGTGCCGTATATGAATTCAGTCTGCTTCTCTCCGATTTCCTTTTGGTAAGCCATCTGCTCTACCAGCGGGGCTTTAATAGGATGGCTGCAATCAGGGCAGACGCGACGCACCATCCGCTGAGCCACAACACCGATAACCGCCGAGGCGATCAAGAAGGGCTCTATATCTAGGTCAAGCAGACGAGATAGCACACCAGCCGAATCGCTGGAATGAACAGAGGATAGCATCAGGTGCCCGGTTAAAGCGGCCTGAACCGCTATGCTGGCTGTTTCAGCATCGCGTATCTCACCGACCATTATTACGTCGGGGTCAAGGCGGAGTATAGACCTCAAGCCGGTGGCAAAGGTAATGCCAGCTTGAGTATTGACCTGTATCTGATTAATATCCTTAAACCGATACTCCGCGGGGTCTTCAATGGTGATGATGTTTCTCTCCAGGCAGTCAAGGGAATTGAGTGAAGCATACATGGTAGTGGTCTTACCGGCGCCGGTAGGACCGCTAGTTAAAATCATGCCATAGGGAGTCTTGAGCATACCCTCATACTTTGCCAGGCTATCGGGTAGCATACCGAGCTCAGATAGTCCCAGAGTGGCCATCGCCTTATCCAGAAGGCGCAGCTCTGCCATCTCACCGTTGACCGTGGGAGCAGTGGCTACCCTGATATCTATCTGCCGCCCTTTAGCCTCGGTGGAGAACTGCCCGTCTTGGGGGCGATGACGGTCGGCAATATTCAAATTAGACAGGATTTTGATTCGGGAAACGAGGGCTAAATGTATGTTCAGCGGCAGAGACATCATATCCTGAAGGGTGCCATCAATGCGGTAGCGTACCCTTAACCTGTCCTCTTCCGGCTCAATATGGATATCAGATGAGCGGGCTTTGGCCGCTTCTTCAATGATAAGGTTGAGGGCTTGAGCCAGAGGGGCATCAGTATCGGCACTAATGGCAAGCTTCTCTTCAGTTGTCTCACTGGGGGTAGAGACACGGGAAAGCTGCTTTTCAATCTCGCCGTAGCCTTTATAGTTAAAGTCAATAGCCTCTCTGACCTCCTTGGTGCTGGCGGCTATAGGTTTAATTCTCATCCGGCTTAAGGCGGAGAAGGCCTCTAGGGCAAAGATGTCAGTCGGGTCTACCATAGCTACCCGTAATGTGTTACTAGATATAGACAGGGGCATGGCATTGTACCTTCTCGCTATCACCTCAGGAATTAATTGCAATGCTTCAGGCTGAGGCGTATGCTTCAAGTGTTTGAACTCAGGTTCAGTCTCTGGGGCCTCTGCCTTTTCTTTTTTTGCCGGCTTCTCCTCTGGTGGGGTGGCCTTTTCTTTGGTCGGCGTGGGTTGGGAAGCGGTTTTTTGAGTCGGCTTAAGGACCCTTATCTGCTGTTGCTTGGCAAATTGCTGCGCTTCAGGGCTGAGCGGCAGCAATGCCACAATGACTTTATCATCAATGCCCACCTCATAGGCTTTGGTATCAAACAAGGCTACCTGTTCCAGACTTATCTCCTTTTTCCCATCTAAGAAATCTAGACCCAGGCTGTGACCAACCCCCTCAGTGTCAGCATAAGCCAATATGTCAAAGGTATACTCAACTCCTGACTTCCCAAGGAGTTTAGCCCCCTCGGTTATCTCATAGCCTTGCTTCTCCAGGCGTTCCCTAACCTGAGACTTTAGTTCCGTACCGATTTCCAATTGAGGCACTTTACCCTCTCCATCCTTAATCTTGGACTCTTGGGATTAACTGTCCGTAAAAGCGGCGTTTAAGCTTCGTTAAGAGCTTGTTAGGCTAGCTATCATGGTTTTTCCTCTATTGAAAGCCAGCCATCGCGCATGGCTAAGGCAACAGCATGGGCTCTATCATTAGCATTTAGTTTACGAAGAATGGAGCTAACATGGTTCTTGATTGTTTGCTCACTGATGTCTAGGATATAGGCGATTTGCTTGTTTGAGTTGCCTTGGGCAATGTAGTTTAGAATCTGTGCCTCCCTGTTGGTGAGGGGGGCAGCTACGGCTTCCATAGCTTTTCCTATTGATGCTATATCTTGAAATTGCTTTAATACATGCTTGGCGACTGTGGGTCTGGTAAGGCTTTCATTTATGGGGTATTCGCCGTTTTTGGCTCGTCTTATGGTGTTAACTAGCTCTTCGGCAGAGGCTTTCTTATTTAAGCAGGCTACGGCTGCGGTTTTAATAACCTCGAAGAGCTCCTCGTCATTAGGGTTGGGGCTTAGCATTATTACTTTAGTATTTGGGTAGAGTCGTGCAATTTTTCTACCCAGTTCAAGTCCGCTGAGAGTAGCAAGGTCAGAGCCTAATAGGGCAACATCGGGGAGATTGGCTTCAATTAGCTCTAATGGCTTCTGGGTTGGGTCACAGTCCATTACTTTGAAGTCAGCTTGTTGAGACAGTACCTGGCGTACACCGGCTCTGAAGAATTCTTGCTCATCAATTATCAGCACCGTGATTTTATCCACTCAGTCACCTCCTGATTAAGTCTTACACCTTGTAGTCGACTAATACCTTATTACCACCTCTAGCGCCTGGTTTGGCAAAGGAAGTTTCTTCCTCCCTCACTTCTGCTGTTCTTGATTCTTGTAAGAGAAAGCTAGTAATATCCTCCTGTCGAAATCTGCGGTCACCTCGGGAGCCGATGCGGTATGTCTTTAGTATTCCCTGATTACTCCATCGCCTTACTGTGTTAATATGTATATTGAGAAAGCGAGCTACATCGCTTGTCGTCAGCATAGGGTCAATCTTTTTGGGGTTTGCCATATCTTGCCTCCTCCCTCAGGCTACCTTAAACTCACATCAACTACTATTATTATAACTTAATATAACTTATCTTAATTCCCCGCGCAATCACCCAAATGGGTTAGTTTGAGTAGCGAATAGTCCTAGGAAAAAAGTCCTATTGATTGGCGGGAATAAATGAGCAGTAGTGATTGACAAGGTTTTTACCAGTCTCTATACTGAGACAAACCAAGGGGAATAGTCTTTTTACTATAGGGAGAGGATAAGATGACACAAAAGGAAGCCAAGCCGGCAGCTAAGGAGAAGGCAAAGAAAGAAGCTAAAGAGGCCGAAGAGAAGGCGAAGAGGGAAGCTAAGGAAGCCAAAGAAAAAGCGAAGAGGGAAGCCAAAGAGTCCAAGGAGAGAATAAAGAGGAAGGCTGCAGAGGCTAAGGAAGCCAAGCAAGCCAGGGAGGCAAAGGAAAAGGCGAAGAGGGAAGCTAAGGAGGCCAAGGAGAGAGCAAAGAGGGAGGCTGCAGAGGCTAAGGAAGCCAAGCGAGCTGAGGAGAAGGCTAAAAAGGAGGGAGAGAAGAGGGGGGCTGAAGAGGAAGCTGAGCCGGCAGTAGTTACCAAGCTTTATAAGGGAGTGGTGGAACTGACGATAATGCCGCCAGTAGATTTAGGTCAGTTGGAGAATTTAGAAAAAGATTTACGCCAGGTTGAAAACCTGCGTCTGGTATTAGTTGGGGGCTCGGTAGATGAGGGCAACAGGATTGTTGTATCCGCAGAGGAGCCTATTCCTTTGCTTCGTATCCTGAAAGAAATGCCGGCTGTGGAACAGGTGGTTAGGAAAAGCGGTAAAACTCAGGTTACGCTAAAAACAAAATAGCTATATCTAATTCAGACTAGCATAATTTTCACTTGGCGCGTCTTCTCCACACCCAGGAGCCAAGAATACCGAGTAGCAATGCGCCAAGCCCGTAAAAGATATACCACACCCAATCAGGCATTGAAGCCAAGGAAAAGCCAACGTAGAATAATATTGGATAGGTCCACTCACTTTCATTAAAGGCACCATCTACTGCCTTTACTCTCCAGTAGTAGGGGACTTCCTTTTCCGTTGACTCTAGCCTCTCATCATTGGCCGCCGTATATTCCGATTGGGACAAGCCTTCCTTCTCCAGCACTATGCTGGTGAAATCGGCATCAGAGGCAACCTGAAGGGTATAGCTCACACCACTGTCGTCATCAGTAACATCTCCCCAATCAAAGTGTGTCCTTGCCGCGGCTGTGCTGGCAGTTTCTGGTGTTAGCGGCACTGGCATTGGTGGTGCTTGTGATTCCATGGTAAAGGTGGCTGTTGCTATGCTGGTGCTGTCAGTGGCGGTTATCTCGTGGCTGCCGGCGACGCTGGGCGGGACAGTAAAGTTCACCTGGAAACCTCCATCATCAGCGGGGACTGTAGCTACAGGGATGGTCTCATCATTATTGCTATAGGTGATGGTAACCGTAGCCTCGGCTATGAAACCAGCGCCAAGGATGAAGAGCTCCATGCCGACATGACCGGGCGAGGTGGGGCTGGTGGTTGGGATTAGACTGATGCCACCCAAAACAGTCAATTGGGCTTCAGCCTTATTGCGGCTACCATCACTGGCTTCTACTTCCCTGGTGCCATGGCTGCCGGAGAAGGGGACAAGGAAGCTGCCATCAAAGCTACCATAGTGATTGGTATTTATGGACGTTAGCGTAGTGGAAAGCTTGTTGCCATCAAGGGTGATGGTTATAGTCTGCCTCTTGCCAAAGCCGGTGCCGCTGATATTCACCGCTTCACCTGCTGCCTGTTCGGTTGGCTCTATGGTTATTTCTGGTTCCACGCTGAACTCAGCCTCGGGTCTATTGCCCGACTCGTCAATGACGGTTATGATATGGCTGCCAGCAGTGCTCTCCGGGATGATAATGGTGCAGGTAAATGAGCCATCGCCATCGGTTTTGCTATCACCACTGGCTATGTCAACATCATAGTCATCATATGTAACGGCGATTTCTTGGTCAGGGCGAAGACCTTCACCGCTAATCTGGACCTCGGTACCTACCGCGCCCTCTCCAGGGTCTAGCTCAATTTCACCACCAATTACGATAAATCTAGCCACGACTACTATGGATTTGCTGCGGCAATAGGTGGCATAAACATAATAGTTGCCGCCATGCACGTCTTCTATAACTGCGCCACCGCTGAGTTCATCAGGCACATAGAAAGTGTAAGTGCGGGTGAAAGCACCTCCAGCATCAGTATTAGCTATGGCTACTTGTTTGTAGGCAGTGACTTTGTCGTCGATTTCATCACCCTCCTCGGCTGCATTACTGGAGAGATAGATACAGACTATCTCACTGGGGTTGAAACCGACGCCCCTGATTTCAATCTTGTCGCCGATTTCGCCCTCGCGGGGGTGGATACCAATGTACTCGCCGGCGGCGAGGGCGGGGGTAGCAGATACCGGTACCAGCAGGGCAAGGAAAATACTTAATGCCAGAGTGTAGCCAAGCTTACTATATCTCATTTTATTAACCGGGGCTATTATGGGAATAGTTTAGTTTGCTCTGCTACTACAGGTGGACCCTGTTTATATTATCTACTCGCTTGTGTTTTAGCGCTTCTTTGAAAGTTGTCAGTGATACCTGTTCTGCCATCTTAGTCAGTCTGACGACATCGTCCAGGTAGTCCTGCCTGGAGGTGTGTACTTTTGTTCCTAAATATACCTCGGTAATATAGTAGTCCTTCATGGCAGCCTCTATTAATAGCCATATATCTATGCCCCAGCCATCGGGCCAGTCCCGGCTACTGATTAGGGTCTTAAAGAGTTTAGAAGTGCCACATATTTCGCCGGAGAGGGGCTGATTAAAATGGGCAACCTCAGGAAAGAAGGTCCAGGATAGTGGCTTAGCCACTAGCTTGGTCACGGCACCGTCATAATTGGCTCTCTGGTAATAACCCCGGGACATATCGCAGGCTTTTTCAACCACGGGCTCGGCTAGCAGGTCAATCCATTCCGACGTCAGATTGACGATATCGGCATCCAGAAACACGATGCAATCTGCTCCCCTACTAAGGGCCTCCTTTAGTCCGTCTTTCATGGCTCTACCTTTAGCCGGGTAGATGCCCTTGCTCTGCGTTATGACTGTGGCACCGGCACTCTTAGCCTCTACCCTGGTTTTATCTGATGAGTTACCGTCAACTACCAGTACCTCTGGCTCATATTTACTTTTTCGGGCTGTTTCAACGCACTGGGCTACAGTTTTGCTCTCGTTTCTAGCTGGGAAGATGACAAATAGCTTCATTTTGGCACCCCTCCATTAAAGCACATAGTTTGACCGATGTAGAGGTTATTTGTATGCCTAATATAACAGGTCATAAGCCAAGCCTACCTTGTTCACTTATTAGTTCATCAGGCGGCACACCGAGTGCCTCAGCCAATTTCCTGACCGTGCTCGGTCTCAATTTAGTTTGTCCGCGTTCTGCTCTATAAATCGTACTTTCGTCAACGTCGGACTCCCTAGCAAGGTCCTTTCGGGATAAAACTCTGGTTTCTCTAATTCGTTTTAGATGTCCGTTCATCGGTTTGCCTAGCTACTTTTTAGTATTATATCATTAATGCACTAAATATGCAATAGTTATGCGTTAACTATGCATGTACATTTCAAATAATCTTTATTAATGGTACTTTTTGCTAAACGTTACTCCCACTAATGTTCACCACTGCGTTTTGCGTATTGACAAAGCCTTTGGGGGAAGACTAAACTCAACTTCCAACATGTGAAATAACCTTAGAATAATAATATTCTGGTCGTGGCGTGAGAAAATGGGTGCTTACTGTAGAGAAGAAAGGAGCAAAAGGAGCTGCAAAATAATCATGAATAAAACTAAGATTTTGTATATTACCCCATTACGGGGAGGCATTGGTCATTGGAGTAGATGTTTAATAGAAGAGCTAGATAAATTAGCTGATATAACCGTAGTAACATTCAGAAGAAAACGGAAGGAAGATGATACCAAACCATTTACGAGGGTTACTGATGATTTTATTTTAGAGATAATAAACCCTGAAAGACCGCATCATATTATAGAATATAACAACAAGAAATCTTTAGAAGATCTGGTTAAGTTTACAGATAAGATAGAACCTGATTGTGTTTATTTTGTTATGTGGGCTGGAAAACAAATACTCTGGTTTTTAAAAGAATACTCAAAAATATTGAACAAGAAAAACATTCCTCTTGTATTAACATTACATGATCCTTATCCTCAGATAATTCAGGAAGGCGATATAAAACTATTTACTGATGCATATGCCTATGCAGATCATATTGTTGTATTGACAGAGGATGCATTAAATGATCTAAGAAAAGTAGGGACCACCATTCCTATTAGTGTTATTCCTCATGGGAACTATCATGCAATGGATAAAAACAAGGTTGATGATAGGGAAGCACGAGCAATTGTAAGTAAACGTCTCTCCATTCAGATAGGTGACACAACACCTGTGGTCCTATTTTTTGGTTTCATAAGGGATTACAAAGGATTGATATACTTGATACGAGCGGCACCATACGTATTGGAGAAACTACCGGAAACATTATTTATAGCAGCTGGCTCCCTAGAGTTAGCAGAAAACCCGCTGCAATCTGAAAATGAGATACAAAAACTAGGCTTAGAAAACAAATTTCTTCTTTTTACAAGGTTTGTAAAAGACTATATCTTGTTTGAATCCTTCTACAAAGCTGCTACTATTATCGTTTATCCATACGTAGGGGTCAGTCAGAGTGGCGCAATGTTTACAGCAATAGGAATGAAACGACCAGTTATTATCAGCAAACTTGGCTCTTTTATCAGAAAATTAGAAAAAAAATGTGTAGTAATGACATCTGAACCAAAAGATCCTAAATCCATAGCAGAAAAAATACTATACCTACTCACCCATGAGGAAGAGCGGGAAAAATTAACAGAAAGAGCATACCATATCATGGAAAAGGAATATAACTGGGAAACAATTGCCAGGGATTATCTTCCAATATTCGAAGGATTGAAGTTAAAAAGTTAGAATTGGAAATATAAATCAAGGGCCTTGCCTTCATGTTGAGCCGCCAAAAATCGCTACGTTTTTCATCGTTTGTTCCTCCTTTTTATTAATTTTACCGCCGGGCAGCGCCAATAAGGTCGGTTAGATTATCTATCCCTTCTTGTTTCATAAATTGCTCTATGCCCTTCAGGACATCGAGCGGAGCGCGAGGGTTGGTAAAGTTGGCTGTGCCTACCTGAATGGCACTGGGGCTTTTCCCCTCCGTAATGGCGCAGAACTGATAACGCAAAAAGAGGCCTATCTTTACAAAGCTGATTTTTGGGGCTAAAATAGGTATGATTTTGGGCGGTTAGCTCAGTGGTTAGAGCGCTTGCTTCACACGCAAGAGGTCACTGGTTCAAGTCCAGTACCGCCCACCATAGGCATGGCCCGGGGTTGTTAGACCTCTTGGTTGTTGAGCAAAAAAGGTGTGGTTAAATACAAAATAGACCACATTATTGTATAAAAGGGCGGGTCCGCAAAAATGAAAAATGGTTGTGTCTATCAGGTCACAAGCACCCGTCAGCACGTCTCTTAGCTCCCTCGTTAAAGGATTTATCCTCACCCAGCGTACCGATTGTAGAAGTCCCAATACCATTGAGTATTATGAGGGGATTTTGAACCGTTTCTTATGGTACGCGGAACAGCAGAACTGGCCGGATGATGCTCGGCTCATTACTGAATGGTATATTCGTGAGTTCTTGGCCTATGTTTCAAGCGATATTAATCGCTGGGGAGTGAAGGGTAACGGCTCAGAGTCCAGCCGTAAAAAAGCCAGCTATTCAACAGTTCATCATTACTACTGTGTCTTGAAAGCGTTCTTCAACTGGTGTGTTCGGGAGGATTATATTCAGGAAAGTCCCCTGGCTAAAGTTAAGTTGGCTAATCCGAAACTGAACGTAGTAAGGCCTTATACGTCTCAGGAGATAATGAAGTTATTGGCCGTATGTGACCATGATTTCAAGAATAATGCCAAGTTCCTTGGTAGCCGTAATAGGGCGGTTGTGTTGATGCTGCTGGATACCGGATTGAGGATAAGCGAATTAGCCGGAATAAAACTTGAGGACATAGAGTCTGAACGTGGCTGGATTAAAGTCAAAGGCAAAGGTGCTAAGGAAAGAGTGGTTAGAATCGGTGCTACAGCACAGAAAGCCCTCTGGCGGTATATGGTGTATCGGCATAAGAATAATCATGCGGAATTATGGCTCACAGAAGAAGGCAGACCGATGAAAAGTGGCGGTCTGCAAATCATGATAAAGCGATTAAAGGAGAGAGCGGGAGTTTTTGCCAGTGGCAATTGCCACAAGTTCAGGCATACCTTTGCGTTGAATTTCTTGAGGCAGGACAGGAATCCTTTCAACCTGCAATATCTTCTAGGGCATTCGGACTTAAGAATGGTAAGGCACTATGTGTCTACGTTAGGGATGGAAGACGCCCTGAAAGCACATGAGAACGCAAGCCCTGCTGACCTTCTTAGCCTAAAGTAAAACGCGTTAAGGTAAAGTTACAGCGCCATTAACTATAAAGGGAAGCTCTGGTGTAATGATTTTTTCTTCTCCATCCTTATTCCAGGAAACAACACAGCGCATAAATGCCGTCGGGCGTCCAGCACATAAATAATATTCAGGGACCGGGTGCTGTATCACCATAAAGCGCGGTCTATGCCGTAATGCTTGGCTTAAGGCACGGCGTCTACGCTTGCGGTAAGTCTTCATAGTCTCTGAGAACTGTTGTTCAGCCAGGCTATGAATTCCTTCCAACTCAGGTGGCGATAGTTCCCCAAAAGAAGCCTTTGCCCTGTCTATCTGAGTCTCAACAAACCTTGCTCTGAAGTTCGTCAAATCCTGCAAATTGGAGCTAGTGCCGAAGAGTTCTGCCCAAGAAATGTTGACACCTGCGAGCGCCTTGGGAGGTCTGAAGCGCTGAGGATAGGCCCTTTTTAACCAAGCCCCCAAGCATTTTTTTGTCTGGTAACTTAGCTGTGCCGGGGACTCAACAGTAACACTGGTGTCATCAAAAACATGGTAGATGGGCAAGATGGGAGAACTAGGTATATAGCCACTGTAGGTTTCGAACCACCCGGTCATACCCCCCAAGCCGTGGATTTCGGAATACTTACCTGGAAGAGCCACCGAAGATATTGGTACCTTTGCTACCCACGGTGCTATTTTTTCTTTACGCCACATATCTTCCCACGCTGAAAACAGCGATTTGGACCTCTCCGGATCCCAGACACAGGGAGAGAAAATTAGGCTCCATAATACAAGCCCCGATTTTTTCCACCTCATGTCCACTGTGTTTGTCCCCTCTCTAAAGGTAGCACGGCTATGCTAGGATTTTCAAGTGTGGACATATCGGTCAAAGAAGCTGGTAGACGCGGTGGGCTGGCTAACCTGCGAAAGTTTGGCCGTGAGTATTTTGTGCGTATAGGCAAACTGGGCGGACTACGCACGAAGGCTTTGTATGGCGGCTGCTTCAAGGAATGGGGGAAATTAGGTGGTCGCCCAAAGAAACCAAATCTAGAAGAAATAACGGGGGAGAACGGCAAATAAAACTGAGAGGAGGAATCGCGGACCCGCCTCTAAGTTGGCCTTTCTCCCCTGTCCCATTGTAACACTGACAACCAAAGGTGGCGTGCTTGCAGGAAATCACCTACGTAGCACATTGCCTGAAGTGAATAGGAAGGAAGAAGCGACTATTCTTGGTAAAAGCATATCTGGAACCAACCGAAGTTGATCAAATGGAAGAAGCAGCGCTGTGCTTGAGAGATAAACTCCTCATCAAGCTACTTTTCCGGCTGGGCTGCCGCATTAGCGAGGCACTGGCTTTGAAGGTCGAAGATATAGACTTTGAGCAGGGTACAGTCACCATTGAGCATCTGAAGGCTCGCGTAGAACTCTGCTGCCCGAGGTGTGGGGCGAGACTGGGCAGGAGCCATGCTTTCTGCCCGAAGTGTGGGGTAAGGGTAGAAGAAATCGTAAGTCAGCAACAGGAGCACCGGCGGGTGAGAACACTGCCTGTTGATGATGACACTCTGGAGATGCTGGCTGACTTTGTCAGAAGAGATAAGACAAGAGGACTTATCTTTTGCATTAATCGACATAGAGCATGGCAGATAATTCGTGACTGCGCCGAGAAAGCACAGCTGCCAAAGCTGATAAACCCCGAAACGGGGAAAGTCCATAATGTAAGCCCACACCGATTAAGGGACGCCTTTGCTGTTCACGCCGTAAAGCTCGATGACTCAGGAGATGGCCTCAGGCTTCTCCAGGAGCACTTGGGTCACCAGAGCTTTAACACAACAGCGAAATACCGAAAGGTAGCCGGTGAGGAGCACAGAGAGTGGTATCAGCGCCTGTGGGAGAAAGAAAAGTCATGACACTACCACTCAAGCCTAAACGTGGTGGCTTTCTCCGTCCATTTGGCTGCGGGCAGTTCGTCCGGGAATTTCTTTTGGGTCATGGGCCAAATGGCTCACCGAAGATAGACTCAGCTATTGGTGCATACCAGGCAGATATTTTCCACCACTACAAGATGGCGCTGATAAGAGCTACGGCTGTAGATAGGGCTACAAGGGTAGAAGAGAGGAGAGCTAGACGGGAGAGACGACCAATCGACCCTGAGAATATAGAGGAGCTTGCCAAGCGGTATCTGGCTCGCATGCCCTACAAAGCCCAGGGTTGCCGTTTCCATAGTTTTGTCGTCTACTTCTCAAACCTTCAGAGGTTGGGCTGGGTGGAGCCTACGGGTAGGGAAGAACCGTCAAGTTTTCAAGACCACTACCCACCAGGTCCACCTCGCCGGTATTTCCGCCTCACTCAAAAGGGCAAATCCACACCGGATCATCTGTGGGCTGATCCCAGAAAAGCGCTCTATAGCCGTTAGCGCCAGGCTGGGACAGCACTAAAGAGCCAGTGTCGAGCCCCAGGATAGGATTCTAAGCCTCTCATTGCCCCACTGAGAGTCATTCATCGTGCTGCCTATCGGTTAAACAATCGCCGTGCCTGATAACAAAAAGTGCAACTCTCACTCTCTTGAGAAGGGCTGTAGTGCCCGTAGAGCCTTTAGCTACTCTTGAGCCTTACCACGAATTGTTTAATCCGAGGTAAGTCTAGCTTTGAAGTCATTATCTGACGGTTTTGCTCATAAATAAAAAGTGTCGTAAATATAGGTTCATTCTTTTAATGAACAATAGTTCCTTTTGTGTGATGATGTTAGTGTAAACTATTGCACCTTAACAAAAGATAGCCTGTGCCGATTAGGTCTACCGCCGGAGCGGTGAGCCGAAAGGTAATAGTAGCTATCCATAGAGAGCCTTGTGTGTGGCTAGGTGTGCCATACGCTAAATCTGAGTTGAGAGGTGATAAAAAGCGATGGAGACACCTAACTATATTCGGTCATTACTCATCCCCAATAACGGGAACAAGCCCCGTGCCAGACGGGTCTGGGGCATTGACCTAGAGCTTGTCTGGCTTCCCTTCTTCCTAGCCACCAACACAATGGGCGATACCGCTATACCAGCCGATGCACTAGGCGCACCGTTGCGACTTGGCTACAATGCCGATGGGTCGGTCAAGTTCTCCAAAACTGGCAGACCCATAACCAAAGTCGCAAGGGACATAGCCGATAGTGTCCGCCTAGTGAAGGACAATTTTACCGCTGGATTGTTAACCTATGCTAAAGGGGTTATTACCGATAACCCCGATGGCTATTCGGCACAGGTAGAGACGGCAAAGGTAGCGGGTGAGCCTATCCAGACCAAAGACAGGGCTAATCTTGACAAGGCTTTGGCTGAAGCAAGAGAGCAAGCTATAGCGGAAGCGGTAGCGGTAGCGGAGAGAAAAGCCAAAGCGGAAGCCAGAGCCAAGAGCAAGGAAAAGGTAGAGGTTACAGCCTGACCTCACCCCTAGTGTATGGCATACCTACCCACACGCAAGGCAGAAAGTGAGGGAAGATGGCACAGCCCAAATGGGCAACGCCTAGCCGTCAAACTCAACTTGTGTCTATCTTCCTACGCAGTCGGGGCTTTTGTGTCTTTGGGCATAAGGCTTGCGGTATCCCTTCACATTATTACGAGGTCTACATTGAGGGTTTGATAGCCGACTGGAAAGCCGATGACAGACAGCAGGACACAGCCGACTGGCAAGAGGAACGCAGGCGGTTGCACAGCCTAGCCGAAAGACGATACCCATTGAGAGGTCAATTTAGCACCATCGCCAAAGACATCTTTTTTAGTCAACAACCTCTATATTACCTGCTAGGGTTAGGCGTAAGCGGTTTAACCTTCAAGCCTTTTGCCAGAGTTAGGCTTGCCAGTAGTTTTGTCCATCTCTTTGTAGACTTGGGCGATACGCTGAAGGGGGTTAGCAAAGCCAAAAGACGGAAAGCTATCCGATACGGGAAGTCGCTTCCCGTAGAGCTACAGGGGGAGATAGCACAAGTTTGTAAGTTAGCGGTTACGCATTACCTAGAACACTGACGGCAAAAACGGAAAGACGCCCCGTTTACTGGGGTGTCTTTTTGTCTTTCAACCCCCCTTTTTTATCTGGCTACCGACACGGTAGCCTTTTTATTTCGCTGAAAGGAGGAGCTATGGCTCTGAAGGATTTATCCGGTAAGAGTGTCCTTGACCTTGACCGAGAGGACTTTGAGAAGCTCTTTTGCCAGCAGTGCCACGAATACGAGGAGTGCGACCGGAGCGCCAGTAAGATACTCGGTTGCAAGGCGTTCGTGGACAGTGGTCTATGGGATATGTTCTACCGCAAGCGACAGGGTAACTAAACCTGAATAGCTTTTGAGAGAGGGGCTTTAGCCCCTCTCTTCTTGCTCAAATCCAGCTAGATAAAGGAGGCGATGAAGGTGGAGAAACGCAAGGAGTATGCCGGTGGTGAAATCATCACCTGTCCCAAGTGCGATGGGACTGACCTTGACTACGATGAGGTTCCTGACCACGCTAAATGCAATTCCTGCGGACTAGAGTTCACCATCAAGACGGTAGTTATCTGGGAAGAGTAGGGATGTAATAACGAAAGGGTAACTATGACCAGAAAGGGGGTGAAAGATGGCGAGAATCTTTGTTTATGACGGTAGAGAGTTCCCCGACCCTGACCCCAGCAAAGATGTGGACGGCATCAAGGATATGATGACGGACTTCTTTCCCGAGCTGGCTAACGCCGATGTGAAGGAAGTTACTCGGGGCGAGGATACGCTCTACGAGTTCGTCAAGAAGGTCGGTGTTAAGGGCTAATGGAGACTCAGGATTTAATCCGCATCCTGAAAGGGGTGCCGGAAACACGCCTTCGCATCATTGACCTCGCCTGGAAGGTAACCGACGATGGCGCTATTGACCCTGATAAGGTCGCTTTACACTACAAGGAGATAACAGAGGCCACCGATGAGGCACAAGCTTACTCTAATGCGACAAAAGAGGCAGTGGAATGCCTGAGAGAGCTAGCTCTCTAATCTACCTAGCTGACGAGCTGAGATCCCGGGGGATACCTTCGCTAAGCGTCCTCATCGCTGAATTAGCTGGCGCGGAAGACTATGCTGAGTTTCGCCGGTTAATCAATGAGTTCCTGCCAGAACGAGAGCAGGATATTATTCATGAATCTACGCCGGCTGAGCAGATAGCTCTTTTTGCCAGCTATTTTGAGGACCGCTACTTTCCGCTGGAAGATATCTTTAAGCTAGGTGACATAGAAGGCTACGAGGAGATTGCTCATCGTATACCCCTAATAGTTATGGGGATGGGCTGGGACGATTACGAAGAGATAGCGTCAGAATACCGACCAGGCATCCAGCTGATGACCTATCTCTTGGAGAACCCCTATGATGAAGAGGGAAGGACAAATGTCTCTCTGGCCGAAGCCTGCGAAGAGCTTGTGCCGCAGGCTTTGCTTCAGCGTGTGCCTGAAAACAGACTTTCTCCGGAGGAAGCGCACCATCTCCTGAACGGCACTCCCTATGAAGGTTTAGCATTGTGGGCGGACCGAATATGTTGCAGTAGTAATAACTTCTTTCTTGATACCGATTACGAATACCTCTGGAACAGCGTCCCGCCTGAATGGGACATGGAAACGGTCCAAAGCTTAACCAGGGCTTGGCTTCAGGCAATGGAGCAGGAAAACAGGTTGGATAATTTCGTCACATGGCTTGAGGAAGATCCACCCAGACATTTTGAGGAGCTTTTAAACTTCATCCTGGAGAAGAGAGATGAGGAACAAACGTCTACCGACTGAGCTGATTGCCCACCAGTGGGCACTTCCGGAAGGGGTTGATGTGCCGCCTGATGAGATTAAAGCGCGGCTCGACTTCTACAACGACTCGATAATCTTCTACCAGTTAGACAGGGGAGTTATCAGGACTAAGGTGGTCTCGGCCCGGGACGTAGCCTTAGCCCTACTCCGAGAAGTGCCTCTGACATCAGGGCTTTTGCCCCCGGATGCGCTCTGGTGGAAACAGGGGAGGGAGGGGCCGGAGATTGCGCTCTGGAGGTCGCCCAGGGTGTGGGCTGCCGCCCTCCAGCTCGAGGCGTTCAAGCCGCCGCGGAGATTCAAACTGCCCATGCCGGGTCTTATCTTCCTCTGCTCACCTGGCAGACCCCCCAGAGTATACGCAGCGAAGAAAAGACCGAAGGACACAAAGCAAGTCATTTACCACGCTCCTCTCTTCAATCTCTTTCAGAACGGCACAACCTGCCCCGGCACTCATAAGTTCCCAATTAACATCAGTGAGATACCGGAGTCCTTTTTCACCTCTTTCTTTACCCGAGAGGCTAGCTACGGAGGAAGGTCCAATAAGTATCCCGATGACCTGCTAAAACTCTGGGAGGAGCTGGACGGACAAACCAGATATCCACTGAGCGACCTAGTGCCTATAGGTAAGGTGGAGGATATCCTGTGAAACCAGTAGGCTACCTCTTGAACAGGGACCAGGCTCCCCATGGGGAGCCTGGTCTTTTCTACGATTATATCGTGGCTGGGAACGGTCTATTCATTCGCGCCCATAACCCCCTGATAAGGGCGACTCTCTGCATCAGTCCAGTGGAGGTAAGGGGCCTCCACCCCCTCGAGGAGCAAGTAGAGCTGGTGCATGGGAAGATACCAAGGCGCATCTATGACCTTTCGCTGTCGATATTGATGGCCAGCAGTGAGCATGAGCAATATCTAGCGATAACCTGGGAAGAGGAGTACCGCCTGAGGATGCCACCGCAGGAGAGGACTGCATCAAGCGTCGAATACGATAAGCTGCCCTCTTTGATAATGGATGTCCACAGCCACGGGCGTATGAAGGCATTTTTTAGCATCGCCGATGATGAGGATGAGCAGGGTTTAAAGTTCTACATGGTGGTGGGGAAACTTGATACCCTTCTGCCCGAGGTGGAGTTGAGGCTGGGGGTATACGGGTATTTCGCCCCTATCAGTGTTGAGGAAGTCTTCGATGTATAGGTTGAGCAATGAATTCGCCCAACGCCATTACACGGTTACGATAGTCGGGTGCGGCGGCACCGGGGGGTTCGTAGCCGAGGCGCTCTGCCGGCTATTGCCCGCCGATGCTGACCTGGTGCTAGTGGACCACGACCGGGTAGAGGAGAGAAATCTCACCCGTCAATCCTTCTACAGAGAGGAT
This sequence comes from Dehalococcoidia bacterium, assembly GCA_030615865.1. Next base: position 21,705 of record JAUWYK010000001.1, on the reverse strand, counting down.
TTAGGGAGGTTCAAGAGCGAAACCTTGGCGCACAGACTCGCTCTGAGATTTGAGCGCCCGGTGGGCTACTCAACTCTGCCGGCAGCAATGACCGAGCTTAACTCCCCCGGTCTCGTAATTGGTTGCGTTGATAACGGTTTGGCTCGTAGAGATATCGCCAGGGCAGTTGTACACACGCCTTATCAAAAGTGGTGGGTGGATGCCGGCAATGGTGAAAACTACGGGCAGGTTGTCATCGGGAACACTGATGTTTTAGCTGAAATGCTGCCTGACGGGAACATTTACAGAGGGCTGCCCCTGCCGACAATACAGAAGCCGGAGCTCCTAAACCAGGCGCCCAGGGCTAGGGACTGCGCTGCGATCGCGGAGGAGCAGGGGCCAACCATTAACCTGACAATGGCTGCCGCCGTGGTAGAAGTGGTGCGTCGCTTGATAGCCGGCACATGCCCCTGGGTGCAACTTTACATTGATATGGAAGCGGGGACGCTTGTCCCTGTGCTAGCAACGCCTGAAACAGTTAATTCTCTCAAGCAGAGGAAAGGAGGTGGCCATGTCCGGACAAAACGGTGAGCTGAAACTGGTTATCTCGCTCAAGGGCGGCAAGGCATCGGTCGGCGTTCAGGTGCCGGAGTGCGACCCGGTATTCTTCGGGCTTGAAGGCGACCTGGGTGCCGTTCTCAGCGGCGTGCCTGGCTTCGTTGAAGAGGCCAGAAGGCGCTGGGAAACGAATAAGCTCTACCCTGAGTGCGAAACACCCCTGCCATCCCAGGCTAAACCAGCAGCTCCAACAAGGGTCTCTACTGCGCCGCGGGGAAGATCAACGGCGCAAAGCGATCAGCCCCCGATGTTCTAGGAAATAATGGGGTCGTTCAAGGGTAGGCGGGAGCGCTTAAAAGAGAGGAGGTGATTCAGATGCAGGTCAAAGTACAGAAGCTGCGGGAAGTGTTGGGATTGCTAGGTCCGGCGGTACCCAAGAAGACAGCCCTGCCAGTTCTTTACAACGTTCTCGTAAAGGGCGGTAAGGCTATAGCCGGCGATATGCAATCCTTCGTCCTGATAGATCTGCCCGAGGCCGACATAGATTTTCTCATCCCCCACAAGGCCGTTATGCAGCTCCTCAAATACGTGCCGGGCAACGAGACACTCACCATTGAGGTCAACAAAGAGCTCAATTTAACCTGGGACGGCGGCAATGCATCCTATCCCGTCGCCAAACCCAAGGACTTTCCCGTGATAAGGGAAATCAAGCCCAAGGTGCAGGCGACAATGGATGGGAATGTGCTGATAAACGCCCTGGCTTCCGCCGCTGAGTATTGTGCCGGTGATGAAACCCGCCCAGTACTCAACGGTGTGGCCATCTTCCCTGGAGAAAAACTTGACATCGCTGCCGGCGACGGCTTCAGGATGGCGTACCAGACGATATCGGTCTCATTCCCCATCGAGGAGCCTATTATTATCCCCCATGAGGCTGTATCACTCATCAGCTCCCTATGGCGGCACACTACCCCTGATTCAGTCTCCGGAGACTCACTGGTGGAGCGGATATTGAGCAAGCGCCAGGTTGACGTTGCCTTTGCCGAAAGCGAAAAAGGCTCCCCAGCTAAATTTCAGGTGGGTTTCGGTAATGTGACTGTTCAGGTAGTGCCTATCCAGGGCACCCCGCCGAACTTCAAACAGCTCATCCCCAAGGATATCCCCACCAATGTCCAATTGTTCCCAGGTGACCTCGAGAGGGCAGTAAAGCGCCTCAGCACTGTCGCCAAAGATGAGAAGGGTATTGTTCGGCTCAGCTGGACCAAGGACACCATGACAGTCTCAGCGAGTAGCGAAGAGATGGGGAAAATAGAAGGAACGCTTCCCGTGCAGGCTGATAATCCCGGAGAAATCGCCCTCAGTATCTCCTATCTCCTCGAATACCTAGGTGGCAAAGAGGGGCTAATTACTATGGGCATAACCGGTAAGACTGCACCGGTGATCTTCCGCCACCGATTGTCACCGCTGGTATTGGTGATGCCAATGAATGTCCAGTAGTGAGCACAAGGGGGGGATCGGTATTCGCGATCCCCCCTACTTCTCCCATCAAAGGAGGTGAATTGTGTATCGGAAGGCTACGCTCCGAAGGATGGCTCCCCAAACTCGGCAGTATGCCCGCTTGCTCAATGACCTAGAGAGCGTGCTACGGAGGGGCAAAAACATGGTGGCGAAGATATCCAGCCTAGAGCTGGATAGCCGCGCCCTGGCTCACGCTAGGGAAAGGGGTGCGGTTACCGACAAAGAATAATTGTTGACAATCGCCAACAATTAAAGGGGAGATTCATGCCTAAAATTTTCCGATTGGCAACTTTAGAAAGGAGGTGACGATGTGGAGCTGCACAAACACACAATTGATGCGCTGGAAAGTTTACGGCGCTGTGCCCAGGACTTAAGACCACGCATATTAGATGACCTGGGCTTGGCGGCAGCCCTGGAGTGGATGACAGAGGAACTGACAGAAAACTACGGAATTAATGCTCGCGTTGAGATGGAGGGTACCGAGCGTACCTTGCCAGCCGAGGTTCAGCTAGTCCTGTTTCGCATTGCTCAGGAGGCATTAAGCAATGTTAAAAGGCATGCTGGAGCATCCATAGTTGTGGTCAAACTGGAGTTCGGAGATCACAGCGCCAAGATGACGGTAAGCGATAATGGCAAAGGCTTTGAATTGCCAACCCGAGTCGAAGACCTCGCCACCACTGGTAAGCTCGGCTTTATCGGAATGTGTGAACGGGCTCGGTTGTTGCGCGGAACTTTGGAGGTTAAATCGCAGCTGGGCAAGGGCACGCAGGTGGTTACCAAAATACCATTGTAGATGTAGTCAAACCTTTATCATTAGCCCGTCCATCGCTTGGTCAGTCAAATAGGCTTTATGCCATCTCGCTATTCTTGTTCTTTTTCCATTGCTTGCTGCTGGATATCGGAATTTGTGGGCGTCCAAAAGTAACAAAATGAGCTTTAGTATATTACTACTAGTATATTACTAAGGGGTCGGGACCACAAATCCCGCCCCCTTTTTTGTCAATTTCCAGTCAATTTTCTCCAGGAGAATGACAGCCCCTTATTTTTCCTACCTCACCCCCTTAATCCCCCTCTCCTTTGAAGGAGACTACCAAGGTATCAAACCCCATTGGCCACCCCGAAAAAACGCCCAGATTTTGATTATAGGGCTGCGGGGATGCCAAGACATGATTAACTTAGCAAAATCCTCCTGTTCTTGGTCATAGCCCTTTCCTAACCTCCTTCAAGTTTCCTTATCTCATCCAGCCAGCGCCTAACCCTGGAGCTATGGCAATGACGCCGGTTACTTCTGCACTTAACGGATCCATACAGCCACTTGACACGGGGGCAGCGCATGCACACTGCCGCTATCTTGCTCTCCAGTTCTTTAATCTGTTCCTGATTAGTCATCTCAGGTCGGGGCATTGTAGAGTAAATTCCCTCTCCTACTTCGTGAACTTGACAACTATGCTCGGGGGCGTAGTGACCTCATGCTGCACACCATCGAGATATTTGCTGACTACCCGCATCCCGTCCTCATGGGCATAGCTACTGGCGAGAAATTCGCCACTCTGCCAGACCTCCACCATAGGCTTCCCTGTCACCGTGTGGGTGGCTATGCGAAACTCCATTTCTCCTCCCATCTATTCATTTGTTTTGTCCGGTAAAGACCATTACCGGATTCCGGTAACAGGCGCATTCAGCATTGTTGCAGGTCAAGATATAGATGCGCTGGCCGACTGATTTGCCCCACGGCAGCTCTATCAGGGGCTGGCCGCAGCAAGAACAGACCTCCCGCTTAACCCTTTTGACACTTCTGGCCATTATCCCCTCTATCTCTTTCCCTCCAGCTTCTTTATCTCGTCCAGCCAGCGCCTCTAATCCGTCTCTACCAAAGGTGGGGCTGGGAAAGATGCTCGCTAAACGCCTCTAGACAAAATCTGGTAACCTCTCTCTATCACCCAAAACCCATTCCAGAGCACCAACCATAATTACCAGCCCAGTGGGAGAGTAGCTGTCTGGCTGTCGCATCCTTTTCAAGTGCTCGTCCTTTAGCCTCTTTAATGCTTCCCTTATCTCCTTTTCCCCTCTCATTTCCTTCCCTCCTTTTTATCAAATTTCTCCTTGCACCTTTATACTTCCTTCTCTACCCTTAAAATTTTACCCAAACCCCGGTAACAGCCCTATCGCTCCCGCAGGCGTTTAATAAGGCTAACCACGACCTCATCCCGAATTTGCCCCAACAACATTGCCTCAAACTCTCTAACAATTCTATCCCGCTCCGACCGCCAGATAGCCAGCATGTCATCCCTAATCCCATCAGGCAATTCGCCAAAGTTGTCAGGGTGTAATCTCTCCATAAGCTCTACCACCATCCGATACCACCACCGATCAGAGTCTACAGCGTCAACCATAACTCACCTTTCTACTCCTCGCCAGATTCTTTCACCTTCTTAAAGAGGGCAAGCAGGTTCTTTGCTGATAATCCGGCTGCCTCAAACGTCTCAATCAGCTCACCGAAGGGCATCTGCTTAATCTGGGGGGCCAACTGTCGCCTGATGTCCCTGATTGTTTCGGGGGTTAGCACAACTTCAGTGTCTTTATACTTGAATTTCAGATACATCGTTCATCACCTCTTTCCACTTCCAGCATCCTTTTTTAACGACAGGGAGTTAAGCACTCGGTCTCTCCTAGCAGCAAGGTATCTTCATAACAAAAGTCGCTTCTGCGGTGAAGTTTAACTAGTTTCAGGGCTTCAATGCCTAGCTTCATATCAGCACAATCATCTTCGCCCTTAATGTTAAACTCACCATCTACCCTCGCCTGTAGGTCTCTAATTGCTTCGTCTATGGCCATTTTTCTCCTTTTAACTTTGAGTTTCGTGGCAAGCCTCTCCCCGGCACTGGTGTAGTTCCTTTCTCGGTCTCTCCCGGCAGTAGCCCGAAAACAATGCTAGGCTGGTGTATGCGGTTATACTTTTCCCGATTCAGGGCTTCTTTGCCCAGCTTCATGGCCTTACTGAGCGGTGTATGAGGATTAGAATATTCAGGTTCCAGTTGCTTGGTTAGCTCTGCAATGGCTTCGTCTATGGTCATCTCTGGTCTCCTTTCTCCTCTCTCATCTTCTCTTCCTGTATATCCAGAACCACATAGCTATAAACCCGGCCAGGAATACGGCACCAAAAATAATGAGTGGCATATGGGATGATAACATTAACTCCCCCCTAGTCTTCTTTCTGCTCCTCTCTCCTGAATAGTCGTCTCCACCAGGGCTTGTGTGGAGTAGTCAACAACTTTACCTGGCTCTCCAGGGTCCGTATCCTCTCCTGTGCTGTAGTCAACAATTTTACCTGGTTCTCCAGGGTCCGTATCCTCTCCTGTGCTGCTCCTAGGCGTCCTACAAGGTTTCGGTTCTCTAGCTCTAGCCTATCGATAATGTCCAGGGCTAAGATAGGGGTTTTGTCCAGGACTTCCCTTCCCCGGTTTTCGATTTCAATAGCCAGCTCGACGTAGTGAGTGACAACAAACTTCCTAAATTTCTTGTCCTTATCTAGCTTCCCGATTACCTGCTCGGCAGACAGGCTCTCCCTGCCTCGGATCAGTCGCCATGTCGGGTTATTATGGGAAATCTCGATTAGGGCCTTTTTGATTGCAGCGACCAGGTCTTTCTCACTCATCTCCCCTCCTCTCAACCAAGCCGGATAATCTCGGAGCCAGAACTTGATTGCCACCCAAATGGCCATCAGCCTTGCCAGGTTAGCCATAGCTCGCCCCTCTTTACTCACTTCCTGACCCTGGGTTGCTCTGGCTCGCTCTCCTCTCTTATTACTCCCTATCACTGGCAGTGCCCTATCTTGCTAGGCAGGTCACAGTTCTGGAAATGCCAGCAATGGAGTGGATTTTCCCTGTAACTAGGTCGCCAATGTCGTTTAGACTTTCTCCTTCTATTACAGCGATAACATCATAGGGTCCGGTAACACGGTCAGCTGTTTTCACTCCTTCTATCCCCTTCAGAGTGGCAACAACCTTGTTGCTCTTACCTACCTCTGTTTCAATTAGAACAAACGCCTTTGCTGACACTGCAATCACCTCCTTACCCTTCTTGTGCCCTCAGGGTGTCGCTTCATTTTTACTCCTCACTTCCCTCGCCTTTATCAAGTTTTCAATAGCCCCTGGTAGCAGATAATTATTAACGAACTAGTGATTGACTCTCAGGCTGAGCAATATTTAGGTAACTGTTGGGGTTTCACCTGGATGGAGCCTGTGCCACTTCTCAAGTAATTGCTCCCGGCTTTCCGCGTGGTCTGGGTCGGATATACAGCAGTCTACCGGGCAGATCTCAACACACTTGGGTGATTCGAAGTTACCCACACACTCAGTGCACTTATCAGAGTCGATCACAAAGATTGTCTCCTCCTCACTGATTGCCCGGTTTACGCACTCTGGCTCACAGGCTCCACAGCTAATACACTCGTCCGTGATTTTGTACGCCATACAATAAATACCTCCTGACTTTTTCGTAGAACACGAGTTAGGGCAGCTTCAACCAAGCCGGATAATCTCGGAGCCAGGACAAAAACTTGTCCCAAAGCCTTCTTAGTTTCCTTGCTAGTTTATTCATAGCTCACCCCCTACTTTTAGCCGGTATAATACCGGTACTTTCGGTCGGTGTAGCGGGGGTTCAAACCCCCTTAAAGATGACCAAGAAGATGCCCACAATAAATACCACCAACGCCACGCCTATCAAGGAAATCACTACCCACCCTATCCACTCCGGCAAAGCGATACCCCTTTCGTAGTGTTAACACTTTTTGTGATACCATCCCTCTCTGTTATATCCTCCCATAGCGATACCACCACCGATCAGAGTCTACAGCGTCAACCATAACTCACCCCTTTTCTTTCGCTCTATATCCGCATACCGAGCAAAAGTATCCACTACCTTTATCTTTGCAAATAAAGGTAGTCTCCTCTTTACATACCGGGCAATAACGCTTCTCGCTATGTACCATATTCGCGCTTTCTAGCTCCAGGTCAAACACCGTCCTTGCACGCCCCCCTCTCCGGTTATCAGGGGCAATACTGTGACCAATCTCAGCCTGCCTCTCACTAATCACCCTTTGCTCCTTCTTGAGCAGAGCGCCAAAGTCCTTGACCGCGCTACAGCCAGGCTTGATACAGTGTCCAACATTATACCTGTCTATTTTCCAGTAATGGATGCACTGCTTATTACCTTCCCTCTCAAGCCTCTCGGTCATTTGCTTTACCATAGCAGTTCGTCCAGCAAGCTATAGACTGAGCCCGTGCTTTTGCGTTATAATATAGCCTAAGAAGAATTATAAGAAATTTGTTTCGTGAAATCAAATAGGGTGAAAAGGGGGGCTAATGTCAGAGTGGGCTTTACTTAGCACTCACGGGCTTACCTTGATTTGCTTGGCCGTTAAACCTGAAGCGACTACCCGGGAGATAGCATCTGACCTGGGCATGACTGAGAGGTCTGTGCAAAAGATTGTATCTGATTTACATTCAGCAAGCTATATTAGCAAGGAAAAGGTAGGCAGGCGAAACCGATATGAAGTGAATATCGAAAAGGCGCTGCGCCTCCCGATCAAGCAAGGCAGGCGTGTAGCTGATTTGCTTACCGGGCTTACCAGATAAAGGGGATGGGGGTTATTTTAACCATTCAAAACCCCGGGAAGGGGGCTAAAAATCGATTCTAGGACTTGCCAGCTAGGAGAAAGGCGGAGCAGCCGGCGCTGTTTGAATTCTAGAATTATCTGGTAACTACTTTAAGGGAACTGGGAGGTGAATTCCCCCCAGTCCCCATTTTTTGTATCTAATCACACTTAACAAGCGAATGTGTGACCGGACAATCCAAGCTTTCTCCGGAGTGAGCGGTTAGATGTGGAGGTGGAGGTGGATGGACACTTCTTGACTGTGTCCATCCAACGCTCCGGCTCACGGGTGAGGGCGCGAAGCGGCCAGAATCCTTGTGCGGCCGGTTGTTATGGCTTAATATCGTCGTTTAAGCCACTTGGTTACTTTGAACTTCCTCATATATGGCTTTTCAAGAACCTCGTTCATCAATTCCCAATAGCAAGCTTTAGCAAATTCGCTTTGGATCCCTTTTGGATAGGTGTAGTGGTATTTAGGTGGGTGGCCACCTTCCCACAAAATACTTTTCTTGAATTCAGGTTGCAGGTAGTCGTATATCCCCCACCTTATATTATTTAGAAACTCGGCAATAGTACTGCTATGGTAGTTTAGAATATCTGTATGAAAGCGCTCGTAAAATTCAGCTAAGGCTAATAGAGCTTCGTTAATATCGACAGTTATGCCGCTTCTTGACAAAATTACTTTTAATTCTTCAGCTACGCTTATAGCTCTGAGATAGTTATGTTTTGATATGTTACCAGTCATCTTCAAGAAATTAAATCTTTTTATATCCAGCTTTGTCTCCTTATCAATTGATGGCAACCATACATCAACCTCTACCTCCTGGTCGATCCAGTCTTTGAACTCTTGTGTAGCGACCTTTAAATTATGTACTGAATTATTCTCATTAAAGTATGGGTTGCCTATTATCTTGCTTAAACCTCCAAGATAAGAGGTTTGTTCAATAGGGCCTTTCTTGTCAGTACAGGACAAAAAATCTACAAGGATAATATTGAAAAACCTTTGATGCGTATATGATTTAAAGGTTATATTCGAGTCTGGATCATTCCCTTCCAAAGACATCAGTTCGAAATTAACCATTGAGTCAATTAACTCTTTGGCTGCCTTCAAGATAATAACTTCTTGTTCAATACCTGAAGATTTGATTGCCATATTCAGCCTTCCTGAAGTATATCACACGATCTGGACAATCGTTACACCAGAGATTCAGTTTGTGCTTTCGCAGTTGCGGCTCTCAATGGATGAGGAAACGATTTACAAAGAATCTCACTGCGATTCTTCAGCTTTCAGATGCCCTCCCACCTTCTCGGGAACAACCCGCTGACACCTAGTAGGAGCCGAATCATTCTCTGTTTCGTCAAGATTTTACCTTAAGAAGTTTGATAGACGGCTTGTGGCTCTTGGCTACTGCAGCTGCGTCTTGGTCAACATCTTCTGAGTAGCAGAGATATGCATGAAGCGGAGGTTTGGCTAACATCACCTCAGGAAGGTGTTTACGCACCAAGTCCACCTTCCTGATGAAATGCACCACATCCTTAGCTGATACCCTACCTTTGCCTTTGCATTCGACTACCAAGTATTCAGTGCTAAATATTTCACTCTTCTCGGCGTAAAGGTCATATTCGTAGCCGTACTTACGGACCCTATACCTGGGGCTCCACCCCTTGCTTATGAAATAGTTCGCGACTGCCTGTTCGTATCGCAAACCTCTTGCGTCAGACTTCGCTCCTCGCAATTTTCTTTCCAGGTGCGCTTTGGTAGCGGACACTTTCTTACGAGCTGTTGTCTTGGCAACTGACTTCCTACTTGTCTGTCTTTTGCCTGCGCTCATTTAACCCCTTGTTTCTTATTCCAAGCGTATTGGATGCATTTTAGCATGTAGAGCTTGGTTAGGGAACACAACTCGCCCTTTTGTTCAATGTCGTTGACAGACTGAGGCAATTACAAACATATCATTGTTATACGCCCTTACAATCAGGGTTTGCCCTTAGGAGTGAAGTTTAGTAGATACATCGTAAGTCCCTGAATTTTCTGCCCTTCTTCTTCCCCGAACTTTTGCCAAAGCTTCTCGTTTATGTCACCGTCTCTTATCGTATTGACCATTCGTTCTTTTTGAGTAAATTTAATAATAGCATCGATCCACACATCATGCTCTGATTGGTCAAAATTCATCCCGAACTTATCTTGCAAACCATGCCAAAGCTCGTCAACCAATCCCATTAACCCTTGTAGATATTTGGCTATTTCTGGCTTTTCTCGTACTATCTTGCCTATGTATATTGGTGCTTCCCTTAGCCTATCATGGAGCTCCCTGTAGTCCATGATAATTAGAGTACGAGGAAGAGAGTCATAAACCCGCCTAGTTTCATTGTAATTAGCTTTAATATATCTTTCTCTAAATTCAGTGAGTTCTTCATAAAGACTTCTGGTCCACTTCACAAAGGGCACCCAATAGGTGGCTGCTAATTCCCGTCTCAACGCAAGTCTTTCTTGCATCCACGGAGTAAGGAAGGCACCAATTAATGCAACAATGATGCCACCTACCCCTGTAAGTAGGCTGGCCCACCATGGCCACATTCTATACACCCCCTTAAGCCAGAGCTTTCAAATGCTCACTTCTCTTAGCACTTAGCTAACCCCGGCGGATAATTTTCCTTAGATTTTCAATGGCTTGCTTTGCAGCAAAATCTGAAAAGGCATCGTATGTATATATTTCAGCCGTCAAGAAACCACGGTAGCCGCTGGCTTTAAGAGCGTTTATCACCTCTCTAAGGCCTTCTTCACCCATATCCCCCTCACCAGGTATGAGGTGGTAATGCTTTCTGGCCTTAATGTCTTCGATATGCACGTGGATTATCTTACCCCTTACTTCGTTAATTCTGTCGGGTACAGACCCGTCAACACAGTAAGTATGCCCGATGTCTAAATTCACTCCGAGCCAATCGGAGCCGATTTGGTCAAGGAGTCGGGACAAATCTGCAATGTGTTCTACCACATGAAAGGGTTCTGGCTCCAGAGCTATCTTGATTTTTCTTTGCTCTGCATAGTCTAAACATTCCTTAAGCCCGGCCACCAACCAATCCCACGCCTCCTCCGGTGGCGTCATAGGCAAGCGGATTCCTGAGAATGTGCTGATGTTTGTTGCTCTTAAGTCTGCCGCTAAGTCTATACACTGTTTAATATATTCCACTCTTTTTTCCCTTGTATCTTCCGAAGGGCTAACAAAAGAAGGTTCATACATTGTACAAAATTCCCACAAAGTTGAAGGCAAGCTCGTTCCCTTCGCCTTTAGCCTTTTTATCTCCTCTTCATAAATAGCTGATACAGAGCTAGAGTTGATGTTGGCGATTCCGAGTCCCAACTGTTCCAGAGCTCTCCTAAGCGTTTCCCGTTCCTCTCTGTTTAAATCAGGCGGGTAAGCATGAGGTCGATCAGCCATAAGGTCAATCCCTTCATATCCAAATTGAGAGACCTTCTGAATGACTTCTTGAAGTCTGTAGTTTCGATACCCATTTGTTCCGTAGCTCAGTTTGAACATGGAAATATCACCTCCTTGACACAAAAAGGTTGGGGCACTTTAGTATTCGTCTGGATTCAGCCGGTGGCAAACTTGGCCGGCTGGGATTCGCACCTGCGTCGACAACAAGTATAACACATCCGTTGTACTGCGGGTAATTTGTCAACTGCGCAAGTGACGACTGTTGTATCTGAGTTTACTATCGTAGTGAACGGTACGCTAAAAGGTGCAACGCGGGCTCATTGAATAATTTGAGTGTTTGTGACAGAATGCAAAACTGTTATATAGAGGTGCTATTGAACAAAGATCGGGATGATTGTTAAACCATAATAAAAATCTTAAGGTATAACTATTCCTTTCGTATTAACTCCACATCCACCTGGTCACTGAAGGCGTCGGCCATACTTTTTTGCAACTCTTCGAAGTTCGCCGTGTCCTCCATCTCAATGACCAGTTCTCTATCATCCAGGACCTTCAATCTCCCGAACTTGCTGACAATCTCGATTACTTTAGCGGGGTCTACCGTTATCCAGCCTTTCATCCGGCGCACGAGCTCATCACCCTTGAAGGCCCTCTCAATGGTAAGGTCAATCTGCCTGTACTTAGCTTCCCATCCGATTAAAGCCGGCTGTACCACTATAGGGCACACCGGGTCATGGACTACGGCGCATCTAAACCATATCTTGGCTCGAATCATCTAAAGATAAGCTCCTCCCGTTTTCCAGCTTACAGTCAGTGTGAACGTAAGTGTTAGTTGACAGATATAAGTAATATAATGTATTTTTCAAACGAGAGCAAACCGAGGAAGGGGAAATACCCGATGGATGTACTGAAAACGATTAGAGAGAGAAGGAGTGCCAGAGCTTTCCAACCTGTCTCAATACCCAGAGAGATGGTTGAAGAAATCCTGAGGCTGACTGTCAATGCTCCCTCGGCTAATAACCTCCAGCCGTGGGAATTTGTTGTGGTGATGGATGAAGAGAAGGATAGACTCAGCCGCAGGTTGATTAAGGCTTATAAAGAGAAGCAGATATCGTGCGGCTCCGGCGCCATAAAACCTCTGCCTAAAGCTATAAGGCAAAGAGGGGTTCAGACCCTGGAGTCAATGAAGCCGTATGTAGAGAAAATCGGTAGCTCTGTGGACAGCTTTATCAATGAGGGAAGCTGCAATTTCTACGGAGCGCCGGCCGCCATTATTATCTGTCTCGACGATTGCTTTTCCGCCAGGCAGATGGTTGACGTTGGTACAGCAGTGGGCTATATGGTACTTGTCGCTCAAGCTTCCGGACTGGCGACCTGTCCCATCGGCCTAATTACCGACTATGCCGATGAAATCAAAGACCTGCTGAATATTCCAGAGAATAAGAAGGTAGTTATAGGTGTTGCCCTGGGTTATCCTGACCGCGAAAATCCGATGAGCCAGTTCAAGTCCTCAAGAGCGACTTAAGCGAACTGGTGAGATGGATTTGATAGATTCCCAACCCCCCAACCAATAAAAAGGGGAGCTGAGAGGCTCCCCTTCACTGTAACCTCTAGTTACTCGTCACCACTGCACGAACATCGGCATGTCTGATTTCTTGTACTTACGATTATCCTTCCGGTAAAGAGTCTTTAAATATTTTACCTCGTAAACGCCTCCATGTCCACTCGGAATCCGTGGATTAGCAATACATTTGCGATAAGCGAGTGAACTGAATATTTTACATTTTGGCTTTTGGTTGACTCTAAGCATTTAGGCTCCTAAAGCAGGAGCGATCAATAATATAATTCGCAACCATCTCCAAATTCTACCTTCGGTATCAGCCTTCTGTTGTGTATCAGCTGTTGTCATTTTGTTTTTTGCCTAGAAATCTACTTTGATTAAGATTCAGATTTTTCATCATCGCTATGTTCCACAATTCCTGCAGCTTTTTTTGCTTCTATAGTAATCTGACGCATGCGCTTAGCTAGCTCTTTGCCCCTCTCTTTTTTGACGTCCTCTGGACTTGCCAGTAAAGCCCGAACGTAACGGTACAAATCCTCCCAAAGGTCCCTGTCTCGGGTCTTGTTGTGTTTTCTTAAAGAAAGGAGGCACTCTTCAATGGCATTTCGCATATTTTGATTGTCCTCTTTCTCCGCGTATCCAACAAGTAATGGGATGAGTTCTTGTAAAATGTCCAAAGGTACATCAATAAAAGTTGATAAATAGGATAGAGACTGTTGCCTATGGTTTGCAGCTACCTGAGGCAGTATTAGTTGTCTGAGGTACTCTATAAATCCTGGTACCATCTCAGCTGTAATAACATGTTGCCTGATATTAGTAATTAAACCTAGTTGTTGCATTATAGATTCATCCGGCGCTGGTTTTCGTTCAATGAGTGAGATAGACATCTTGCGTAAAATGTTAATATAACTATCCTTTAGTATTACTGATTCCTGATAAGCATCATTTAGGGTTTCCAAGCCCAGTTGACGCTTAGGAGGATTATCAGAACATAATAGCTCTGTAAGAACTCCCGCAAATTCATTGCGGAAGTCATTCGTATGCCATTCCTTCATTTTAATTGCCAATATAAATAGGGCTCTTTGTTCTTGGACAGGAATAGAACCGCGTGATGGATGGATCATCTCATTCAATATTGGCCTAACCAGATTTTTACCAACGTTATGCTTCGGAATATTTAAAACCAGCTCCTGTACTATTGGGACAGTGACAGCAATTTCTGGTCTTTTAATAATCGTTGTCAACATACGTGCAAGTACGTTTAGTTTGACTTGAGTACCGATTTCATCAAAAGCGGCGCTAAGGAGCCTCCTGTTCTCAGGGCTATCTTTTGAAACAACCCTAATAGCCAAGTGGTCAAATACGTCATCAATATAAGGGAGATCTTCAAATTCCTTTTCTGAATGAATAGTTATAAACTGTATAACATTATCAAGAGGTTCCGATGGTACAAACTCGCTTATAACCCGATTCTTTATTACGCCTTGTTGCGTCGAGCAATAATTGTATATGTTTTGCAAGGTCAATATAATATCCATCCGATGCTCCGCATCAACACGTGGATAACGCTGATTTATAAGTTGTGCTAGTTTGTCAACATCGCTACTTTCAGCTTTGGCACAGAATTTGATAGAGCCATCGATACATCGTTGGATATAATCTTCTAATTGCGGATTTTTATTTATGTTGGGTTCCAATAACGAAGCTAATTTCTGTATCCATTTTGTGGCGGTATCGCTATCAACGTAATCTGAACAGCGGATTACAAATTCAATGTGAGGTTCATGTTCCGAAGATGTCTCGCCAGACTGAATGAAAGAAGTGACATCCTCTTCTGCTATTTCGTCAATGACTTTTGCCACAAGCGAAGGTTCAACTAAATTAGATATGGCTTCATTACTAGAGCTAATGGCCAATAATAGTTCCGGCGAAACAGTCGTGAATCCGGCGGTTATTGTACGAACTCTCTTTTGCTGTGTAGGTGAGAATGAGTCGAGGTCATTAACGATAGATTTAACGATTTCTTCCCGCAATTCAAAGTCGCCTACAACACCTTCAGGCAGTTCTTTCGAGTACAATTCCACGTACCCTTCTCTGACCTTAATAGAGTCGGTTTTATTAGCATCTGGCATAAGGGCAAATACTTCGGCTGGTATTAGAGCTTGTAGTTTATTCAGAACTTCTTCATGTTTAGCTATCGTTGATATAATTTCACTAGCGAGTTCCTTTTTATCATCGGTTTTCAATTTAGGAACAACCACGCAACTTACACTGACGGCACGAACCGCAAACTCATAATAACCCTTTCTAACATTATTACGAATTTGTAAGGTAATCTCGTCAAGTTGAGCAGTTTTAACCCCATCGGTACTGCTTTCGAAGACCTCCAGAACTTTTTCCCTGTCTCCGGCCCGTACAGCTTCTGAGAATTGGTCATAGTTTGGAATTTTAGCCTCGTGGGGATTTTGTTTGAGATGAAAGAATGCCTTGTGGTTTCGAGCAGTTATGTCCCTAGTTAAGTCCAAGAAATGCCATAGATCGTCATTCTTTTTGACGACCGAATCGGGAGTATATAAAGATCGAGCAGCCTCTCCATATAAATTATCATCCGCTTCAAATTTCTGATACCACTCTGGGAACTTCGTCTCTATAATAGCGACCTTAGCTAGGAATTTAATATTACTGCTTATTTTTGGTTTTATCATAGGTTCTGGTTCTGCCTCACGTTCTTTCACTAACAGATATTTAGATGTAAGATTGTTCAAGAACTGTTTTATTTGGCGCGGATTCTTCCGAAATACTGAACCTATCATCTGGATGAGTTGCTTTATCTCTTTAACATCCATATCTTTCGTCAGCAACATCTTTCCAAGCTGTGTCTCAATATATGGTTCTATTTCCTTTTCTATAAACGGAGTAATACGAATAGAAGCATTAAAAAATTTGCGAATATACTCATCCGCATATTCTTCAGCTTCTTTTTTATTCTCTGCTCCGGTGAAAATCTCATAGGCTGCCTTCACCTGTTCCTTAATAGCTACATCATCGCATGGAATTACAAAGATACATTTCTTCTTGCCTAAGGGCTCTAGATAGGTTTTTATGACACTTAGAACCTCCACAACACGGCTCCGACAACATCTGTCCAAATTATCAATAACAATGACAATCTTTTTACGCTTACAATTGGCGTCGCTAATCATATCTTTAAATACTTTTTCAAACTGCTCTGAAGAATACAGGGCAGCTTCTGAAATTGAATATTTCTTCTGTACGACTAACACTCTAGAAAGCCGCGGAATGATATAAAGTAGAAGAGGAATAAGCAAAGAGCTCATTAGTAATTGAAGTCTCACGTCTATAGGTATCCAAGATATCAAGTACATCCCCGCAGCAACTATGAGAAAAACTTCCAACAACAATGGCATGACTTCTTTTAATCGACGTAGGCTAAAGCGAGGTTCAGTTTGCCCTTCTTCAGTTCGACTAGTATATAGTTGAGGTTCCACGAAAAAATTCTTATCAAGCGAGTTTTGATTTTTTAGCTCGTCCTGCATATCTATGAGGAATTGCCTGCGTAGACTGTCACCTTCATATTTCCAAATATCCAAATATACCATAGGAGTTTCCGCCAATTCTTTATCTTGCTTAGCGGAATTACGAAGATCGCTGACTATTGATGTCTTACCAACACCCCAACCACCAAATATGCCAAGTGTAAAAGGTGGGGCCATTTCCTTAAGGGTGTTTAAGAGAATTCGTACGTAGCCTTTATGGCGTAGCTTGTCCTCTTCATCGAGATGCTCTAATGGTTCATCTCGTAAGTACCAAGTTCTTTCTTCCGAATCAGTTGTCATTTACTGCTCCAAGCAGGTCTAACTTGATTGGTGTATTAGTCCGCTTCAACTTATTACTTGTATTATAATATGTGTTTCTTAATTTGTCTCAAACCTATATTGTAGAGCTTTCCATTACAGCAACGGAAACTTTAACCTCTAGCAATGCTTTTTATAGCCGTCTCAGCTTATTATCTGAAATCAGTGCCACCGCACTTTGGGCAAGGCGGCAGTGTGTCTGTATCATCATCTAGAGTAACTGCTTGGCCACAATTGGTGCAGTAATATGTACCTTTTCCTGGCTTTTCTCCGGTTGTTGGCATTTCCACCCTCCTTTCATACTTTGACTAACGACGTAACCATCGATATATATTGTACTGCTTAACTATCCTTTTGAAAATACTCATTGTTTGATACCACATCTAATCCGTGTTAAATACATAAGTATTGTACAACAGTATTGTACAACCTGACGAACTGTTACCTCTGTTGACACCTCTTGAGCTGTTATCCTATTATTATTCAGAAGGTGCTATCCTTTGGTATGGTTTTTGCCTTATGCCATTTGGCGGATTGCCTGCTGAGGGTAGCGCCTTCAGTCTTTGGGTAGTATAATCCACGCTACAAGGGGGTGATACTATGCCTGCTAAAAAACCATTAAAGCCAGGACAAGAAGTTGACGATTCGGGCATTTACCAGAGTAGCAAGTCTAAAATAAAGGCTACAATGGTAAAAGGTGAGCCTGCGCCACCTACCCGCGAGAAGGGCGAGACGTGGAAACAGGTTGTTGACACAAACCCAAAGACATAGTTAATTCATCAAATTTACAGTCTATAAATAATCGCCCCTCATTCATCTTGAGGGCTTGGTAATACTGGCAAGATATGCACTTATTGCCATCTTGCTCTTTGCCCATATGTGGGCAAAAGACGGTTTGTTTAGGATAAACTTCCATTTAACATCCTCCCATTGACTCCGTTAGTCTATTGTCCTATTATTATTCAGAAGGCGCTACCCTTTGGAGCAGATTTTACCTTTGCCATGGGAGACTCTACTTACTAAAGGGAGCGCCTTCAATTTTGGGGCATTTTCTCCCCCACACCCGTTCAAATTGACCCACTACCGGGAATTGAGGGAGCTTGACAAGGGTAATTCAATTGGCTAAAGTGTTCATTGTCAGGTTGTGCCTTAACTTCTCTTTACCCTAAAGCTGAACATGGACATGAAGAAGGTTCAAAACCATGGACATCTACGGCTCTGACTTGCACATAGAAAGCCCCTGGTCAAACAAGGAAGCCCAGCACAAGTTTCTTGACCTAGTGGAGCAGGAGAGGCCAGACCGTGTCATTCTTATCGGCGACACCTTTGAGGCGTTGGTAGATAGGGAGGTGACCATCACCTCTGAGATCACGAGGAGGCTCAAAGGCATCGCTAACGGAACTGAGGTTTTCTGCCTGCCAGGGAACTTCCCGCACGATGAATGGGAGTTCCTCCGTACGCTGACTTCTGATGTCCAGCCAATCAGGGTGGTCAGGACTATTACTCCCGCTGCACCGGGTGACCTCCTAACTCATGGGGCTGAGTTCGACCCCACCATCCGCTTCTGGGAGCGTTTCCGATGGGCGTATCGGATGCTGCCCGGCCTAGTCAGGGCGTTCATAAAGCCAAGCCCTTCATCCCTGGCCAACAAGGGGAAGTACGACGAGCTAGTGAGGCTAGCGGGTATGATTCACCAGGCGGCGCAGCGCCACGCCATTGACAATAACCACCGAGTCGTTTTTTGCGGCCATACTCACCTTCGACAGCGATTGGATGCTGAACCCAGCCACAAGGGCACTGTGGAGGTTCTCGGCTCCTTGGGACAGGGGCCTTATCTCTGCGTCCTCTGTGACCATGAGAAGTACGAAATCCGACAGGTTTGCTAGAAGAACGCCGCTAGTCTGAGGCGGCGCTACTACAGGGTGGCAAGACCCTGCCGCACTAGACTTCAAGTAAAGTGACATGCTATCACTCTGGCTGTTGCACATTACGTCAGATTGTGCATCACATAGTGTAGGCATTTACTAGCTTGCCTTTGAATCCTGTATGGTATAATGAGGGAATTATAGGAGGACCAAGATATGGATGTCGTTGACGCCATTAGGGAGAGGAAGAGCGTGCGAGCCTTTAAGCCTGACCCTGTCTCGCTGGATATGCTAAGACAAATAGTTGAGCAAGCTCTACGAGCCCCGTCCTGGGCCAACACCCAGCCCTGGGAATTTGCCATAGTCACCGGTAAGCCACTGGAGGAAATACAGAGAGGATTCAACGAAAGGGGAGAACAAGAGCCTGATTCTGAGGTCGCCCGCCCTTACGAGTTTCCTGAACCCTACCTTTCCCGGATCCAGGCCCTGGCCCCCAAGAATTGGACGCCAACCAAGGAAGACATGGATTTCCACCGGATACAGAACTACAGGCACTATGGCGCCCCGACGGTTATCTATCTGCTCGTCGGCCGGCCTTTCTTCTATCAGGCGAAGGGCATTAATGTGTGGTCAATGTATGACTGTGGCTCGGCGGTACAGAACATCATGCTGCTCGCCACCAATTACGGGTTGGGGACCGTGGCCCAGGCACAGGCTGTGATATATCCTGACATAATCAGAAAGGTATTGGGCATACCTGAATCCAAGCTCATAGCACTGGGAATAGCGATTGGCTATCCCGACTGGGATAACCCCATAAATCAATCTCGAACCCAGAGAGAGCCGCTGAGTGACGTTGCCAAATGGTACGGCTTCGACCTAACGTCGACCAGTGAAGAGAAACCGGCCATACCAAGCTAAACGATGATACCATTGTACAAAAAGCCAACTTCTTTGTCTGCCGATACTTGCGACCTCTCTGCCGCGGTCCCTCCCTTATTTTGAACCCTCGTTTCCCCTTGCCACACAATAGAGAGGATAGGGAGTAGATCGGGAAACTATTCAGCTCGACCAGGTTGTGCTGAGGCTTGAGGAAATGCCAGGACGACAAGGTTTTTATTTACGTTCAAGAAATCGACAGCATAAAGCAGCTTGTCCTCAGCTAAGCTATAGATTTTGGCATCAGTGATCGGTATGAAACCAAGCCCTGTTGGTGCATTCATAAAATCCGTGAACCTGCCGCCAGGGGAGAGGTAGGCTTTCCCTTCTATCCTATGCTGTTGAGTGAATATGGTAACATCTATTGTCGCCTTCTTTACCTTTACCATCCCGTTTTACCCCCTTAACAAATTCATGCCAATGCCGAAACTGTCTGTGCCATGCCCTTTTGCGTGTCTCTACAAGGATCGGCTCACGAAAGTTTTCTTCAGCACAACCCGCCTTTGACATTTACCCCGATTCCGTCATAGCTTTATTAAATTGTTTGCCTAGAACTCAATCTCCCCCGGCTCTAGACAGCACCATCCTCAGCGGCAAGTACCTGTGGTACTGCTCGGACATATCTATTCATAGGCGTCAGGCGGATTTACAGGTTCTGTTCGGTTTAAGTTGCAGCAAATTATATAAATATATACACGTAGTTTGCACCCCCACCTCCGCCTTTAGCGCCTTTCATACCTTTCTCCAAGAAATAGGCTTCAACGTTTCTAGCAACTTGTTCGGAATCAGCATCCCAATGATGCCAAACGTAAGGATTGCCATGGTCTTTCTTACGGCGGTCAAGGTCATCAGTTACACCAATAGTCCAAACAGAGTAATCCGTGACGCTTTTTTCGATGGCCGCCTTTATTGCAGATTCAGATGCCATTTTGCACCTCCTTGCCTTCTAGAATTGCTATACCATTATTACCTATATCTTTTGTGTAGCTCTCGATGTTCCTTTTCCGTCAGCACTCTCAGATTTCGAGGGTCATTGTTCTCTGGGTCACGGTTTTTGTGGCGTAGGGTTCCCCTTAACAATTTGCTTTCGCTGCTCGATCTGCTTGGCCTTTTCCGGGTGCTCCACCAGCCAACCGCCCTATTACTGGAGGTTCCAGTGCCCTTGCTTCATGCCCAGCCCCCCCTGAACCGATACTACAACTTACTTCTAGCTAACGTCTATTAATTCACATATGAATACAATTTCCGTGTGTGGCATCATACTACTTCGTATATGAACTGTCAACCCCTAGACAAAAGCATCATTTGATGGCGTTGACAGCGAGCTCGAGAATGCCATATGCTGTTCTGAGTGAGATTTGATGAAAGGTGACGGCAGCAATTGACAAGGAGGCATATACGTTGATAGATATAGACCACGAAGACCCCATCGTGAGAACCCTTATGCTATTCGTGCAAACTGCACATGCAGTCCTAAAGTATGCGGACGCTCATTTCTACAGAAAAGCACGTCTCTCGGTAATCAAGCACATGGTGCTGGAAGTCTTAGCCAACAATGTTCCACGCCGGTCAATCTACTTCCCTACAATTTGGTTGCACTGGTAGATACGACCACTTTGCAACTGGTTCCAAAAGGTGCTATAATTTTTTGACAATTTAACGGGGGCGCTAAACCTTAAAGGTTGCGCCTCTATTTTTTTGGGGGGGAAACTATTATGGCTACAGGAAATGAGTCTGGGGTAGTAACAGCGCCCGAAACTGAGGAAGGCGAGTATGGCGTCGTCTCTCTTGCCTTACCTCTTCCGGCACACAGAGGGCTTCTAACCTTGCTTCATAATAGCTTTCGCAAAACCTGCCTCAGAGTCAAGTCACGGCTTAACCCGTAAGCTATGCCTAAATGCCTAGAAAAGCCCTTATTGATGCATGCGATCTAGCCGTTCTTCCTTAGGACTCTTACCCCCAGCCTGTAGAAGTTCATCAGGCTAATTAGGTCTGCTCCTAGAACGTCCCCGCCTATAGGCAAGGCAGCATCCTTTCGCACTGGCGCATCTTCTGGCGAGCCTTATATGAGGGTTCAGCTCACACAGTTCCATTGTTTTTATCATTTCAGTCCTCTCTTCTACAGTAAGCATTTGTTGGAACCAACTACAACATGCCTACATCTAGCAATGCTACCAATTTCTAGGTAAATAGATTGACTGGCATGGAACCAAATGGCATGGTAACCCCTTTCTTCAAGCCAGCAACCTCGGCTTTAGCAGACCTCCCGCAAAGGGTGGCGACCACCGAATGGATGGCTTACCTGCTGCACAAAGCGATG
>JAUWYK010000064.1 GCA_030615865.1 Dehalococcoidia bacterium | reverse complement strand
TGCGAACCGATTTAACCACCGCTGAGATGATTAAGTATGCCTCGAATACCTTCTTGGCAACAAAAATTTCATTTATCAATGAGATTGGTAATATCTGTAAATTATTAGGTATCAATACCTATGAGGTAGCTAAAGGTATGGTCGATTACTATGACTTGGTCTACGAATCTCTTGGCTTTGAGGACTACGCTTCCAATGAACCGCTCCTCATTGTAGCAGGGAATAGCAGCGATGATCTTCGGTTGGGGCACCTTAGTCAACTCGGGCATGGTTCATCTCCGTAAATACCAGCTGATGTATTTTGTTATCCCAGATGCCAAGGTAACTTGTGGCTTATACCCTAGGAGTTCAACGGCCGTGGAGGTGCCAGCACACCTATTAAAGGCCTCTATTGAGCGTAGTCTTTTATCGTCATAATCAACATGTGTTGCTGTGAGGGGATTCTTGCTGTCCACGGCTTTTAATATCAGCCTAGCTAGCTCATTTATGCTGGTTGTTATGCCGGTCCCAATATTAATAGCCTGACATTTTGCCTTTGGCTCCACCGCAGCCAATAGGCTCATATTTACCACATCATCTATATAAGCAAAATCTCTGGTTTGTTTCCCATCTCCATAAATCGCTAAACATTCATTAGATAATGCCCTGTTCACAAAGCGCGGGATTACAAAGCGTTCATCCTGGCGGGGGCCATAAACATTGAAATAACGCAGACAGGTGTATTCCAGGCCATACTTTTGGTAGAATGCTTTGCAATATTCCTCTCCAACCAGCTTAGCAGCAGCGTAAGTGGATTTGGGAGAAAGGGGGCCCTCTTCTTCCATCGACTTCGGCGAATCACCATAGACTTCAGACGAGGAGCCAAATATGAACTTCTGCATACCAATTTTAACAGCTGAATTTAGCACATTTAGAGTCCCTTGAATTCCTACATCGAGTACTTCGAAAGGCATCTTTTGAGTCTCTTCTACTCCAACGCAGGCAGCAAGGTGGAAGATTATGTCTTTAGCATTCAGAGCCCGGGATACAACTTCGGCATCCCTTACATCTCCTTCAATGATGGAAAGACCTTTATGTCCTCTGAGATGCTCAATCTTGCTGCCGAATAGGAAGTTGTCAATAATGGTAACTTCAGCTCCTAAACTAAGCAGCCTTTCTACGAGATGCGAGCCAATGAAGCCAGCACCCCCACTAACTACAATCCTCAGGCCTTTTAAGCGCTCCATCCCCAGCTTATGCCTCTTGTTCTTTCAATTTCGTCCTGAAATCCCATATGTTTAATTTGCTATCCTTGGTTCGTCCTATCCCAATATAGGTGATTCCTGAATCTTCCAATTCCTTGGGTGCTAATACATGTCTGCCATCTACTATAGCCAATGGATAATTAGCGAGCTTGGCTATTGATTTTAAATTGAGCGACTTGAAGGCGGAGTGATCAGTGACAATAACGATACAATCTACACCCTGAACAGCTTCTTCTAGGGAACCCTTAAATTCTATATCTTGACCTTCTGGTATAACCAATGGGTCGTAGCAGGTAACATCTGCCCCCATCTGCCTAAGCTCTGTAGCAATCATTTCACTAGGTGCTCCACGGTAATCATCAACATCTGCTTTATAAGCCAAACCCAGGAGGCAAATTTTGGCTTGCTCAATCGAGGTATTTATTTGGTGGAGTGCCTTGTCTACAAGCTCAACCATGTGGTGAGGCATATTTTCGTTAATTCTCCTTGCCTGCTGGACGAGTGGTAAATCAGTGCCTGCTTCTCTAGCGCATTGCAGTAAGTAGTAGGGATTTATCGGAATACACATACCGCCAACGCCGGCACCAGGGACATGCGGCATAAAACTCCATTTGGTTGAGGCAGCCTCAAGAACCTCCAAGACATCGATACCTATTTCCTCGCAAAGTAGAGCTACTTCGTTAATAAAAGCAATATTAACATCCCTATAGACATTCTCTACCAGCTTGACTAGCTCAGCCGTCTGGCAATCCTTCACCTCGATGTTGGGAACTTTAACAATGATACTATAGATGGCAGACGCCGCAGCTATGCTTACCTCGTTAATACCTCCAATAACCCTCGATGTATTATCAAGTCTATGATTAGCATTCCCGGGATCGATACGCTCAGAGCAATAAGCCAGGCCGAAATCCTCACTCGCTTTCAAGCCTGATTTCCCCTCCAGAATCGGCTTAACGACTTTTGTGGTAATCCCGGGATAGACAGTGCTCTCCACTATAACCAAGCTTCCCTTACTTAACCCTTGCCCGACTTTCTCACACGCAGAAGTTAACGCAGAGAAGTCGGGCATTTTATCACTTCCCAAGGGAGTCGGGACGCAAAGAATATGCACCCTACTACCCATGACCGCGCTTACAGCGTCGGTGGTAACTTCAAAGTTATTGCTTTTATTAAAGAGGTTGAACATTTCCACAAGCTCTCTCGTGCCTGAGGGGCATACACCCTGCTTAATTAGATTTATCCTTTTGTTATCTATATCAACACCAAAAACAAATGCCCCTTCTTTAACGAAATGAAGGGCTAGTGGTAAACCTACCTGTCCCAAACCGATAATTGCGATTTTGATTTTGCCTGACCTGACACTATCCTGTATCTGTGAGGCAGACATTTGAAAAACCATTCTTAAGGCTCCTTCACCACGATTCTCGTCAAGAGTTTCATAAGTATGTCCCGTGGTGTTCAATACCCATAATCAATTCCAGCCTCTTGGAGGAACTTTTGTAGGCTTGCTGCCTTTTTCTCCCAGCGCTGAATTGTCGAGAGGCTAACACCTATTTCCTATCCTAAATCCTCCTGTGTCCAGCCTTTTTTCTTTCACACTTCCTTTACTTTTTCCTTAACTTAACTTATCTTATTATATTCCCCATAACCTATATTAGGCAAGGTTTCACGTTATGCATCGTTTCGATTATCAGCCAGTTGTGGATAAGTGTCAATCATTGTTTTCTTTTTAAGCAATTAAGGTGGGACCAGAACATTATTGTGCCCCATGAGTATGGTGTTCAAAAAGGTTGGGAGATAGTAGCCAATAGGGTTAGGATCCCAGTCGATATTACGAGCGTATTTTGCGATGAAATACCTAGCATCGCAATTTCTAAATATGCGCTATATCCTATGATAGAAGGTATTCCCCCTGGAAAATATTGGTTGTTGACTTACAATTATAGCTGCGCCCTAAGAGTTTGCAAATTCCAAAGATTGACCTGCCCCCGGTAGTTGTACCACTTCTTATGTCGTTGCCTGCGCACCCTGGTGACAACTGATTTGGGGAAGCCCAATTCAACAAGCTCCTTGGGCTTGCGCCCCTGTTGTAATAGATGTTCCACGTGCTCCGTTACTTTCATGGTTCACCTCCACCATTATTTTTGTAGCCCATATCAAAGTATTACTGTCAAAAAATCATTGCCTCCGATTAGCCTCTGGCTGGCTACAATTACCTGGCATTACCTTCTGCCACTTTAACCTCTAGACTCGATGGAACGAAGCTCAAACTTTTGGGGGCGGGATATATTGACAGACTGTGGGAAAGGTGATAGTCTGTGGGCACTGGAGGACCCCGGCAGGAATAATCTCGAGCCCGGGGCTGCTATCAATTTTTGCAATCTGGTAAAATATAAGTTAAAAATATGCTGGAGGTCTACAGAATGAAAGAGGCAGCAAGGATTGTAGTAGAAGACTGCTTGGGGGTCAAAAAGTCGGAAGAGGTGCTAATAATCGCTGACAAGAAATCTCGCCAGATTGGAAACGCTCTGTTTGACGCAGCCAAAAGCTTAGGGGCAGAGGCAGTGCTGGTTGAAATGGTGGAACGGGAGGCACATGGCTCTGAGCCGCCTCGTCTGGTAGCCGAAGCGATGAAAAGCGCCGATGTTGTAATTGCGCCAACCTCCAAGTCTCTATCCCACACCGAAGCCAGATTGGAGGCAACCAAGAGCGGGGTCAGGATCGCCAGCATGCCGACCATAACCGAAGAACTCATGTCTCGGACGATGTCGGCTGATTATGCAACGATAAAAGAGAGGAGCCTAAAGTTCCGCGATTTGCTCTCTCAAGGAAGCGAGGCGCGACTGACTACACCGGCGGGAACGGATTTGACATTCTCTATAGCTGGCAGAGAGGCAATAGCCGATACTGGAATCCTGCATGAGAAAGGTGCTATGGGTAACCTGCCCGCAGGTGAAGCATTCATAGCTCCGATTGAGGGAAAGACCTCTGGCGTAGCCGTCATAGATGGGTCAATGGCAAGCATTGGTGTAATAAAGACCCCGATAAGGATGGTAGTAAAGGATGGTTATGTTACCGAGATAAGTGGTGAAGCTGAGGCTAAAGCACTCTCTGAATTACTGCGGAATAAAGGAAAGGAGGCAAAAAATATCGCCGAGCTGGGAATTGGAACCAATGAGAAGGCAATGCCATCCGGAAGCCCGCTGGAAGATGAGAAGGTGATGGGAACTGTTCATGTCGCCATAGGTGATAACAGCACCATTGGCGGCAAGGTAAAAGCCCCGGTGCACCTTGATGGCATTATGAAAAACCCAACCCTGGTAATTGACGGTAAAACCGTAATTAAAGATGGTAAACATCTGATTTAGGAGGTAAAAGATGGCTAAAAGATTATTAGGTAAAGCCGAAATAGAAGACATAGTCTGGGGGTCAACGCTGCTTGGTGGCGGTGGCGGTGGCTCGCCTCGTGATGGGTTAAACCTGGTAAAAGAAATGGAGAACGAGGTAACGCTACTTGACCTGGTTGACTTGCCTGAGAGTGCCAATGCTGTAGCAGTGGCTGGAATAGGATCCCCCAAGGCTATTTCTGAAAGGGGATTTGGGCCTGAGGCTATATTTGCCTATGAAGCGATGAAGAATGTGACCGCTATTGGTGGGGTCAAAATAGATTATCTGATGCCGGGTGAAATAGGTGGCCTTAATACCATTACCCCACTCTATGTAGCCTCAAAGAAGAATGTTCCCGTGGTTGATGCCGATGGCAATGGGCGCGCTGTTCCAGAGCTTGCCACCGGGCTTTACCCCATTTACCAGATACCCACCAGCCCGCTAGTAATCGCCAACAAAACAGGTGATATTATTGTCGCCTATCTAGCCGACCCACTTGATACCGCTGCCGCCGAGACCATAGCCAGAACTGCTGCCGTCTCCTTCGGGATGCTGGCGGCATTTGCCACCTGGATAGTCAGTATAGCAACGATAAAAAAGTGCCTAGTGCTCAACTCGGTATCACAGGTTGAAAAAATAGGTAAGGCAATAAGAGAAGCCAGAGCCAGTGGCAAGGACGCGGTGAAACAGGTTATGACCGTTACCGGTGGGAAGGAGCTTTTCCGGGGTAAAATCCAGAAGATTGAGATGAGAACCGCAGAGGGCTTTGACTTTGGCAGAACAACTATTGAAGGTACTGCTAACTACAAAGGCAAAACATTCGTTATTGACTCCAAGAATGAGAATATGATTGCCTGGCAGGAGGAGAGGCCGGTCACAATGGTTCCCGACTTAATAGCTATGATGACCACCGTGGGTGAGCCTCTTACCAATGCCGATACCAAGGAAGGTATGGAAATAGCTGTTATCGGGATTCACGCCCCAGAGCCCTGGATGAGAACCCCTGATGGATTTAATTGCTGGAAGCATATATTAGTGAAACTAGGCTATGAGGGTTCTTACGTCAGCTCATTTTAGGTAGCAAGAGGGAAGATTTAAGCCGCTACCAGCGGCTGTCTGCTAGATAAAATGGAGAGGGTCTTTATCCTGCCGAGACCCTCTTTACCTTTGGAGGTTAAGTAATGCAAGTCTTTGACATCATTAAGAAGAGGAGAAGTGTTAGATTCTACACTGATGAGGCTATTGAAGAGGACAAGCTGAAAAAGCTAGTAGAGGCTGCAATTTGGGCACCGAGTGCTGGCAATATTCACGCCTGGAATATAGTAATAGTTCAGCGAAAACAAGATATTGAGCGGATAAAAGCTGTTTCTCCCGGGGTGTTGGGTAACGCTGCAGCACTGGTGATATTATGTGCCGACAGGAAAAAGGCCTATGATAAGGGAGGGGAGGTGGGAAGGGATGTACTGTCCATAATGGATATCGCCATTGCCGCTCAAAATATCTGTCTGGAGGCGATAGAGCTTGGCCTGGGCTCATGCATAATAAGGTCATTCAATCAAGCTGCAGTAAGGGAACTTTTGGACTTGCCCAAGAACATTGCTCCTGAGCTAGTGGTGTCCTTAGGTTACCCCAGGAGCATCCCCAATCCCCCATCAAGAAGAACGGTCGAAGACACGGTCATCCGCTGGATAAAAGGAGAAAACGACCAATGAAAGGTAAGGTTGAGGAAGAGAAGCTCAGATACGAGCTGCTTAAGTTATTTTGTTACATGATTACCAGTGCCCGGGGTTGCGTTGAGGAACCGAAGCTATACGGGCCATTTAGATTGATTGATTCCATGGAGAGACTCATCAGCCTGCTTGATACTCAAGGTCTAGCCGATGACTTCCTGAGAAAGGAACAAGCGAAAATCGAAGAAAATAAATACCTGGTTATGCAAGATGCGAAAGGTTTTACCAAATTTCTAGATGAATTAGTTATCGACTTTACCCAGAAACTAAGAGAGGGTGCTGCTTAAAATAGGTAATGGAAAGGAGAGGGATGAAATCAATATACATCATAAACCCGCTAACAGATAAAGAATTTGAAGAGATGACAATCAGGGAAGTTGAACCAGCGGCATCAGCTGAAACTCAATTGCGGGTGGTAAGCCTTGATAAAGGTCCTGCCTCTATTGAATGTCGCTATGATGAGGTTATAGCCGCACCTTATGTCGTCAAAAAGGTTAGGGAGGTGGCAGATAAAGCAGATGCCATCATTATCAACTGCTTCGGCGATGTGGCGGTAGATGCAGCCAGAGAAGTAACAGATGTTCCCATCATCGGGCCAGGGAGCTCATCTATGGCACTGGCACAGCTGCTGGGGCACAATTTTTCAGTGGTTACAGTTTTATCTAGACTTGCCCCATTAATTAATAAAATAGCAGCAAAGCTGGGCACAACCAAGCTTACAAGCGTAAGAGCAGTGGATATGCCAGTTCTCGAATTGAAGGACAGACCAAAGACAGTGGAAAAACTGACTAAGGAGTCCATAAAGGCAATTGAGGATGATAGAGCACATGTCATTGTTCTTGGGTGCACTGGTATGGCGGGACTGGCAGACCAAGTTAAACATGAGTTGGCTAACCAAGGTTATAACATACCGGTAGTGGACCCATTAGTTGTCGCTCTGAAGCTTGCCGAAATCCTGGTTGATATGAAGACTTCACAATCAAGGTTAACCTACCCACCACCCCCAGAAAAAGAAAGAACAGGTTGCGATTAGAGGGACAGACAACAAACATCATCATAGGTAGCAGGGTAAAAGATTTAAGCCGCTACTACAACTATCTTCTCGACAAATGAAGAGGGTCTCTGCAAGATAGAGACCCTCTTCGCACTTAGAGGCTACCTTCCACCAAGAGAGCGAAGTGACCAGCTAAAGCCCCGTTCTCTCCTTTTCCGGAGGCTCCATATAGGTAATCTTGCTCTGTTTTACCCCCATCCTGACCAGAGCCTCGGCAAATTTTAACGAGGCTGCCGACGGGTCTATAACCGGAACATCATATCCCGCTTTCTTCAGCATTCGACTTAAATCTGAAGCCACACCCGTCATCCCGGTACAGCCAAGAACAAGGACATGGGCACCATCCTTCTCTATGGCACTCAGCATCTCCTGGTATAAAGCCTTCTTTAATCTCTCCTTATCCGACACCTCCAAAACCGGGATACCAACATACCTCACCGAGGCTAATTTTTCGTAGACGCCTAAAACCTTAGCCGCATCGCTCATCATTGGCACCAGGTTCTTGAGGACGGTTATCACCGAGAAGCGATGACCCAGGGCTGCAGCAAATACCATGGATACCGCACCGGGACCAACAACAGGTATATTGGTAATCTCACGTGCCGCCTTTACCCCCACATCCCCGAAACAGTCAACGATTACTCCGTCAAACCCTTCCCGTTCGGCTTCCTTCACCTTGCTCAGGATGTCCGGAGTGGCAGCGGCTTCATCGTAGTAAGACTCAACAGATGCCGGTCCCTTGGCTAGATTCACCACCTCTATTTCTGTACCCTCGGCGGCGAAGTGCTCAAATTCCCTCTTCACTTCCTGGTTAAATTCACTTACTATGATGGGCACAATAACCTTTATCTTCGTTCTCTCACCTCCATAACTAAAGATGAATCACTATGCTGGTGTAGCTTCCGGCCATCCCCCTTTAGCTTTCTTATACGACAAGCCCAGGATTAATGCCAGCACAAAGCCTATTAGGAAGCTGTCAATGGCTGGGATTTGGGTTATGGTGAACCAGCCGAATCCGGTCGGCGCAGCCGTAGTGCAGTAAGCAATAAATGAGGCAACTACCCATGCTCCCAGCATCAACCACCGAGCCTTAGGTGTTTTAGGCAGGTTCTCATATTTGTAAAAGTCCCGGTTTATGAAGAAGTAGTCAGCAATATAAATCCCGGCTATAGGTGGTATCAAAATACATAGCACCAGCAGCCAGCTTACGAACATGCCATATATCCCCCACAGAGCCAGCCCTATGCCAATTGCACCGGCAATTGCGGTTAGCACCCACTTGGGCCATCGCCTGAAGACTACGGAAAATGCCAACGCTGCCGAGTATAGGTTGTTGTCATTAGATGTCCACTGAGCCAGAATCAATACCAGCAGGGCAATGAGCCCCCAACCCAGTCCAAGCATAATCTTTACGATGTCCCACTCACCGACGGCGTGACCCAGGATGGTCCCGATGTACATAATCACAGCCTGGAAAACAAGGAAGCCGAGAACCACACCCCAAACCGAGTGACCAGCGCTTTTAGCATAACGGGCGACATCAGGCGTAATCACAGCGCCCACCATGAACCCGCCAGCTATTACTGAAATTACAAAAACCAGTGGCATTGGGCTTACCGGTGCTTGCGCCAGCAGCTCACTCCATGGATGCGCGGTTAAGACCAGACCCAGTGAAGCTATCATCAGCAGAACCATGGGTACCACGGCAATTAAGCTCAGCCAGGCTAAAGCCCGATAGCCGAAGACGGCAGTAGATATCATCAGTATGCCACCGATTATTGTGGCTAGAATTAAGCCTACCGCCCCCGGGGGAAGCCCGGTCATAATCCCCCATCCCGCCTGAAATGTCTCACCGAACAATCCCAGCTGAACGGCAAACCAGCCATAGCAGCCAAAAGCGAGGACAAGAGCCACCAGATAAACCCCCCAATCGCCGAAGGCAAATCTAGTTATCATTGCCGTTGACAGGTTTAGCCGTGCCCCTACCACTGCACAAATGGCACCAATGGTCATGGTTATCAGAGAGCCACATACTACCGCGATTGCGGCAGTCCTAAGGTCGAGCCAACTCCCGACCAAGCCCCCCACCATAAGGCAAGCCAGGCAGGCGGCAACACCGCCCCACACTATACCCACATTATACCAGCTCTTCTGCCTCATCCCGGGCACCGGCGCTCTCTCATAGTCTCTTGCCAGTGCATCCATCCCGGTTAATTCCTTTTCTTCTTGCGCCACTTGATGACCTCCTTTTTCTAAAAGTTTTGGCAATTGGTTTATAAAATACCCTTTTTAGTTTTTCCTATACTCAATCCCTCCTTCCCTAAATTTTCAAAATAATCAATCTTTCCTTATCGTCTTTAACTCCTAACTGCTCGATTGGGCTGCTTCCATAGGCATCACTTGTTTCATCCTTATTTCCACATTCCACAATCAGAATATGTTAGCTTAAGGTTTTTCTACATGTTTGGGTTTTAATATAAACCTTACCAAGGTAACTGTCAATACCCTGTTCTCGTTTATATGATTAGTGACACATCACCTCCTCTCTTTTGTGACTCGTCGTCAGTATAAGCTACAAACCAAGCAGCTTAAGGTAGTTATGACTTGTGGAACGGCAGTAGCCAAAATGAGCAATGCTAGTTCAGATATTCCTTGCTTTTATAATTACTACCAGTCCACCCTTAAAGTAAGTTCTACAATCTTCATGTAAACCGTGAATCTTAAATATCTCCTCTAATCCACCATTTCTAAGATAATCCTTGAAACCTTGGTAGTGGGATCTACCAGCGAGGAATTCTATGATCCTTGCAAACGTAGCCCAAACATTCTTGGGCAATGGAACTTGGAAATCTATGAAGATAAGGGTTCCCTCTTGTTTGACAACCCTCTTCATTTCAGAAATGACTTTATCCCGAATTGACTTTTCCTTATCGTGCAATCCGAAAGATACAGAAACATAGTCAAAGTAACCGTCCGGAAAAGGTAGATTGATTGCATCGGCTAGCTGAAAGGAAACATTTGCCAACTCTTGTCTCATTCTATTTCTTGCAGCTATGTTCAACATACTTGGGCTTGTGTCTATCCCTGTGGCAATGATGCCACGTCGCCCGTACTCAAGAACTTGCGCCCCAGTTCCACAGCAGACATCCAATACCCTGTCTCCAGCATTCATACCAGAGAACTCAGGAGTAAACTTCCTAATGTCCCTTAATAAAGGGTCTATCAAGGTTTCGTAGTTGAATATGAACATCATTTTCAATCATACCACACAGCTTATCAAGCGTGAACTTGGACATTGTGGCAGTTCCAATAAATTCTTTCGGTTACTTAACTATCTCTGCCAAACGCGGCTTAGGGCTAATAAAAAGAAATATAGTTGCTAGCTAGAAGCGAGTAACATTACGCTACTTTGTGTAATGGGGTAACAATACAAGCTTTCTTAATCGTCTTTTGACCTCATCGTATTGCTCGTTGCTCCATGCCACCATTCTACCTACAGTGCTGGAAGCAAGAATATAGTATACCCTTATGGAAACTATCATATCAATAATAAATTTATCCCGGAACATCGAGCTCTATATACCTATCCTCCATCTCTATTATCTTGAAATGAAGGATATTATGCTCTGTGCCGCCAATCGTAAATACTCTAGTAATGAGCAGGTTACTAAGTTGTTAAAAATGCTTTATAATTACCAGCAGATACATAAAAATTAGTGGCTAGAATAGCACTTTACCCTTAACCATTTAAAACGAGTCCGAATCATGCTATGCTTAGTCTTTCAGAATAAGTGAAAAGGAGGTAACTATATAATGACAGACTATGCGGCCTTAAAGAAAAAGGTAGACGAACTGGCAGAAAGAGACTGGGATGTGGCGGCGATTGAGGCCAGAATTAAAAAACTGGTTGCAGAGGGGATCCCCAAGAAGACACTTAACCCGAAAGAGATGTTGGCCAACAAGGAGCAGATCCTCGATCGCGTTCAACTGCGGGCCGAGGAATATAACTTTATTACCAAGAATTGTGCCCAGGGCACAGCGCTTGCCCTGATGGAAGAATTCGGTCTGGGCAATATGGAGATCATTAAGGCC
>JAUWYK010000049.1 GCA_030615865.1 Dehalococcoidia bacterium | reverse complement strand
CTGATGGATGACCTCAAGCAGGCGATGAGGGGTGGGGATGAGGTAAGGCGCTCCGTTATCCGATTGGTGATGGCAGCCATTAAAAATGCTGAAATCGCCCGGCATGCGGCTGTGGATGATGGTGATATTCTTGGTATTATCACCAAGGAGGCGAGGCAGCGTGGCGAGAGCATTGAAGCCTTTAAGCAAGGAAACCGCCAGGATTTGGTGGCTCGGGAAGAGGCTGAGCTAGCCGTTCTTCAGCAGTATTTACCTCAGCAGATGACTCGTGATGAGGTTATGGAAGCCGCCCGCCGCGTTATTGAGGAGGTAGGGGCGAGCGGACTTAGCGACAAGGGAAAGGTTATGCCCAAACTTATTGCTCAGCTTAAAGGAAGGGCGGATGGGCGGGAGATAAACGCTGTAGTAACCGAATTGCTCTCCTAATATTGAGCCAGGGCTCTATCTAGCTCAAGCTCAAGGTGACCAGGTTTAGTGCTCGAATTCACTACTGCCACAGGGAAGATGCTTTACCTAGTAATCTGTTAGCTAATAAGGTAACTAGGGGACGGTTGTGGTCTATCTACTGGCTTACTAAAATAAGCTTAAATGTATGATACCACTCTCAGCTACAAAATATGAGTTAATAGGATTCTAAGGCCAATACCTATAAGAACCACTCCGCCGATGGCTACAGCTCGTCTCCCAATTAAGTCGCCTGCTTTTCTCCCCAATAGGAAACCAATAGCTGTAGCCACAAAAGCAACGATTCCAATGGTTGGACTGGCCATCATAATGTTTACTTCTAGGAAGGCAAAGGTTAATCCAACTGCCAAAGCATCTATACTTGTTGCTACTGATAAAGTTAAAAGTAGAAAGCCTTTGGTAATATCGGTATTTCCAGTGTGACCATCCCTTGAACGAAATGATTCCCAAATCATTCTACTACCCACAAGTGCCAGCAAAATAAAAGCCACCCAGTGGGCATAGTCTGCTATTAATTCTACAACAGTTCGTCCTGCTAACCATCCTAGGACCGGCATTAGAGCCTGAAACAGTCCAAAAGCTATAGAGGCACGGAATACTTGGAGGCGGGAAAGAGTTCCCATGGAAATACTACCACCGAGAGCTACAGCAAAACAATCTGCAGACAAACCAATAGCTATGAGGAGAACAGAGAAGAAATCTATACTAGGCACGACTCAAGTGTAGCATATGGGAGCGTAATCTTGCCACACGCACACCGGCCAGTAAGCAACCGATAATGCTTACCTCTTCAAAACCACTTCAAACGGAAGGCTTTGATGTAGAAGAGCTGACTGAACTGGTAGAGGCAGCCTAGGACATGGCTTTATTTAGTTCAAGTTTGAGTTTCTCTGGTTTGGTGCCTAAGTTCAGTATTTCCCAGGGTAGTGGTTGGGTGGTATCCCACCTCTGGTGAGCATAGAAATCAATATCTAAGTGGCATTTTTCTACAGCTTGGCGCCAGCTGGATAGTGACATCTCCTCTACATTATCCAGCACCTCGGCTAGTTTAATGTCCCCTCTGGCTAAAATCCCCTGAACCTGACTCCAGGCTGGGCTTTCACTTTTAAGCTTAATTCCTTTTGGCGCTAGCTTATTTTTGAGTAGAGACAGGCGGCGATTCAGAATGGAAGGTTGAGCCATAGGTAGCCACTGAAAGGGTGTGCCTGCCTTGGGCACAAAGGGGGCAATATTGAGGCTGAGGCGACAGCCAGTTTGCCGCCGGTCAAGGATATTCTTGCAGGTCAGAGCCAGATTTATCATTTCCTCTATATCTTCATCTGTCTCTGAAGGCAGACCAATCATGAAGTAGAGCTTGAGCTGTTTAATCTTCAGCTCGGCGACCTTGTCTATCGATTCTAGAATATCGTCCTCAGAGATACCCTTCTTAATAACCTGGCGCAGGCGCTGGGAGCCAGCCTCAGGGGCAAGGGCAATAGTGCGGGCTCCCCCTTTAGCCATTTCTCTTAGTACTATGTCGGAAAGGGGTCTCATTCGTAGTGAGCTGATGGAGAGCTCGGCTCCTATTTGATGTAGCTTAACCAATAGCTCCTCAAGCTGAGGGTGGTCGGAAACAGCGGCGCCTACTAAGCCCAGGCGCTTTCTATATTTAAGTCCCAGCTCAGCCTGGGCTATTAGCTTGTCCAAGGAGCGATAGCGCATGGGGCGAAAGGCGTTGCTGACCAGACAGAAGCGGCAGCCCCAGTTGCAGCCCCGTTCTACCTCAATGAGGTATAAGTCACCTAGCTCGGTATCAGGGGTGAGTATGGTAGAGGTGATGGGGAAGTCATCCAGGCTGCTTGCCCACTGGCGAGCCACAGGCTTTCCCGAATAGTATTGCGGGACATAGACGCCAGGTAGTGAAGCCAGTGTTTTAAGTAGGTCATTTCGCTTGCCGGTAATGCCCTCAACTATTGTAGGCATAATAGTGGGGATTATTGGCTCTGCTTCACCAATACACAGGCAATCAAAGAAGGGGGACAGGGGCAGGGGGTTAGCTATGATGCAGGGACCACCGGCGATAACTATCGGATGCCTGTCATCGCGGTCAGCAGCATATAGGGGGATGCCACTGGCTTTAAGAATTTGGACTACATTGAAGTAGTCAAGCTCATAGGAGATAGTAAAGGCAAGGATAGCGAAATCGGAAAGCGGTCGCTGGGATTCCAGGCATAGGCTAGGCAGTTTTTTATCTCTGTTGTCTCTTTCCCAGAAGGCTCTTTCACAAACGACGTGGTGGTAACTATTGAGCAGGCTATAGATGGCATGAAGTCCCAGATTGGACATGCCTATATAGTAGGAGTTTGGGTAGATAAGGGCGATGGGTAATCTACCTCCCCAATCTTTGATGATGGTGCCTCGTTCTCTGGAAAGTCGCCGTCTAGCTTTTCTGACCTCATTCCAACCCATAATATTGTTTACTCAACTATTAACTTAACGAACCGGTTTTGCCTGAGATTTACCAGTCCATGTTCGCATATTCGCAGGTGGGCTATAGCTGGGGTGGCGAGAACAGCCAGGGTAGTGCGTATGTCGGGTAAGGTGCAGCCCAAGTCAGTAGCTGCTTGCTGGATAGCATGGAGTTTACGAGCTATGGTTTCCATGGGTTCGGTAGAAATTGTACCACCGACGGGCAGCGATATTTCGGCCAGTATTTTGTTGCCGGCACATATCACAATCCCCCCATCCAATTGTCTAATCCTGTTTACTGCCTGTGCCATATCGGTTTCATTGGCGCCTACTACCATAATATCGCAAGAATCCCAGATAGCGCTGCTGGCAATAGCCCCCTGTTTGAGTCCGATGCCCCTAATGAAGCCGACAAAGGTCTTGCCTGGCAGATACTTCCTCTCAATGGCGGCTACCTTTAGTATATCTTTACTGATGTCTGGCTGAAGCTGACCATTTGATACCGGGATATCTATGATGGCTTCCCTGGTAACCAGTTCGGTGACCTGGTCTATCACCCTGACCTTTACCTGACTGCGGTCGCTTTCTACACGGATAGCGAAGTCGTTAGCATCAAAATTCCTTGGCAGGCGTATAGTGTTTTGAATTGATTTAGGGTAGGTGTGTTTTCTTGGCTGTATAACTAGTTGACCATTTTTGGCTACAACTTGCCCGTTACTAATAACATATTCGGCCTGAATAGTTCGTAGGTCTGGGATAATAACAATATCAGCATACTTGCCCGGGGCGATGCCACCGATGAAGTCATCTATGGCGAAGTGCCGGGCAACATTTATTGTTGCCATCTGTATAGCCAGGATGGGATTGAAGCCAAGGTCAACGGCTTTTTGCACTACAAACTCCATATATCCGTCAGTGGTAAGCTGCCGCGGTGCAACCCCATCCGTTGATATTGCCAGCCGGGTGAAATCGATATTTTCATCCTTTATTTTGGAAATAACCTCTAGCTCCCTTCTTACCTCTCCCTCTCTTATCAGAACACAAATCCCTAACCTTAGCCTTTCTATAACCTCTTCGACGGTAATTGGCTCGTGGCATGATGATATTCCGAGCGCTATATAGGCTTGCAGCTTGTTGCCCTTGGCGCCAGAGGTATGTCCTTCAAGCTTCTTTCTTGCCTTTATTGTCTCGGTGATAAGGTCAAACATTCTTTGGTCACCAGCGATAACCGGTGCCCAGTAAGACTCACCCAGGCCCAGGACCTCTTTTCTCCTAATTAGTTTACGGACTTCATTGACAGTGAGAGCATGTTCTTTCGCCACCGGGCTTATAGTGACCATTGATGGGGCGGTAATAAAAATTTTTATTGGTTGATTCTTAGCTGACCTTAAAAATTCAATAATTCCCTGGTATCCTAGGGAGAAAGCAAGGTCGTAAACCTCAGTAATAATAGTGGTGGTGCCTCCCTTCATAGCGTACCTTAGTAGTTCGCTTATAGAATAGACGATGTCGGCATGGGTATGGCCATCAATAAGCCCGGGTATAAGATATTTCCCGGTAGCGTCAATGACCTTGGTTGAGGAGCCAATAGCTTTACCGGTATCCTTTCCCACATAGGCTATTTTATCTTCTTTGATAAGGACAGTGTCTCCAGTCAGCACCTCGCCGGTGTAGACATTTACTATACTCCCGTTAACTATGGCTAAATCGGCTTCTGCCTCTCCCAGAGCCACCTTTACTAGTTCATACATTTTCTCCCTACCCGTCACCTGTGCCCGGCTACTTAATTCTGGCATACACTAATTCCTTTCTATTATGTTTTCCCATTACAGTATATAGGTATACGGCGATGTAGTAAAATTGGGATTTTTGAAGGGGGTGTCAAAAGATTTTTTATTCAGTGACCCTCCCCCTGTGTCCTCCTCCCTTGATAAGGGAGGGGGAAGAAAAAGAGAGAGGGGCTAGCGCCCCTCTCTTGATTAACTCCCCCTATATTAATAATCAGAATTTGGGGAAGCCCGAAGGGGCGTCAGCCCCTTCATCTCTTATTAGCGTCTCTTGCGCCTTTTTCTTCGCGGTTTAGCTACAAACTTTTGTGCCTCGTCAATGACCTTAAGCAGCGCTCCTGCCTTTGGATCGGCGAGAGCAACAATAGCTATCCCAAGGTTCTTGGCGTTCCTCTTACTCGGCATCTATTATCACCTTCTTCCGCCTCAGCACTTCGTATATCCGCAGCTATGACAGACGAAGCAGCCCTCTTGATATGCCAGCAGGTTGCCGCACTCAGGGCATTGCCCGGCCAGGTTCTTGGCTAAGCCATAGTCTTCCAGCTTAGGCTTGGCACTATCACCACCTATATGTTTTTCCAGTACGCTGGCAATGGCATCGGCGCAGGAAAGGATAGATTTGCCCTCTTCCCAGGCGATGGACGGGCAGCGGATGCCACGAAGCTGCCTCACCACCACGGCAACATCTACCCCAGACCTTAAGGCTAGAGAGATAAGGCGGCAGGTAGCTTCAAGCTGGGCAGAGGCGCAGCCCCCGCTTTTGCCCAAATGGGAGAAGACCTCGCAGATACCCCTCTCGTCCGAGGCTACGGTTACATAGATATTACCGCAGCCGGTGGTTACCTTATCGACAAATGCGGAGGTTCTCTTTGGCCTTTTCCTCGGGGTAAGTCCAGCCGCCTCAACCTTCTCCACCTGAACAGTGCTTAGCGGTTGTGCCTCACGGCTCCTATCCCGGTAGATGGTTATTCCCTTCAATCCCTCTTCATAAGCATTCATATACACCCTGGCTATGTCTTCTCTGGTAGCCTCCTGGGGGAAGTTGACTGTCTTAGATACAGCGTTATGTGTGGACTTCTGAAAGGCTGCCTGCATCCTGACATGCCATTCCGGGCTTATTTCGTGGGCGGTAACAAATAACCGCTTGGTCTTGTCTGGCACGCCATCAATATCGCTGAGGTGAGCCCCTGAAGCTAACTGCTGCATAAGCTCCTCAGAGTAGAAGTCCTCGCTCCTGGCTGCTTCCTCAAAATAGGGGTTTACCTCTACTAGCTGGGCACCATCCAGGATATTTCTGGTATAGCTGAGGGCAAAAAGGGGCTCAATGCCACTGGAGCAGCCGACAATTATACTCAGGGTGCCGGTGGGAGCAATAGTAGTTGTGGTGGCATTTCTCACCTTAAGACCGTCATGGGCATAGATGCTTCTCTCGAAAGCAGGGAATACTCCTCTTTCTTGTGCTAGTTCCTTAGAGGCTTCGGTCGCCTCACGAGATATGTGAGCCATCACCTCCTCTGCCAGTGTCAACGCTTCCTCTGAATTATAAGGGATGCCTAATTTAATTAGCATATCGGCAAAACCCATCACCCCAAGCCCTATTTTTCTAGACTTCTTTGTCATCTTTTCAATCTGGGGTAGGGGGAATTTGTTGACATCAATGACATCATCTAAAAACCTGACCGCAATCTTTACCGCCTCAGCTAGCTTGACATAATCAATCTCGGCAACTCCTTTTTGGGTTCGTAGCATCCTGGCTAGGTTGATGGAGCCTAGATTACATGATTCGTAGGGGAGGAGGGGCTGCTCACCGCACGGGTTGGTGCTTTCAATGCTGCCTAATTGGGGGACGGGGTTATCTTTATTTATTTGGTCGAGGAAGACGATGCCCGGGTCTCCTGTCTTCCATGCCATATCCACTATCTTATCAAATACCTCTTTGGCATTGAGCTTAGCCTCCACCTCCTTGGTGCGTGGATTTACCAGATTGTAGTCGGTGCCAGCCTTGACTGCCTCCATAAATTCAGTGGTTACGGCTACTGAGATGTTGAAGTTAGTTAGAGCAGCGGGGTCATCTTTGGCGGTTATGAACTTCATAATATCAGGGTGGTCAACGTTAAGAATAGCCATGTTTGCCCCACGGCGCATCCCCCCCTGCTTAATGACATCAGTGGCAACGTCAAAGGCTCTCATAAAGGAAACCGGACCACTGGCTACGCCTCCAGTAGAGCCAACCCTATCTTGTTCTGGTCTCAGTCTGGAGAAGGAAAATCCAGTCCCCCCGCCACTTTTGTGGATAAGTGCGGTATACTTTACTGCGTTAAAGATGGACTCCATTGAGTCGTCAACGGGAAGAACAAAGCAGGCTGATAGTTGCCCTAGCTCCCTGCCCGCATTCATCAGGGTAGGGGAGTTAGGCAGAAACTCCAGATTAGCCATTAATTGGTAGAATTTCTCTTCCCAAGCCGTGGCATCTGCCTTGGGGTTGTAGATAAGCTCGGCAGAAGCAATAGCCCGGGCTACGCGATGGAACATCTCCTCTGGTTTTTCAATAACTTGCCCCTGCTTGTCTTTCTTCAGATACCTTCTTTCCAGAACACGAAGGGCATTTTCAGTAAGATTGATGCCGGGAGCAGGCTGAACCTTTGGCTTGACTGTGATAATAGTTTCCATTTCTGGTTTAACCTCCTCGGTTTGTACTGGTTCTTCGGCATCTAAAAATTCCTTCACTAGAGCCAAGATTTCAGACTGGGTAGCTGAGTGTGTCTGTAGACGATGAGACTTGGGTATCAGGTCTTCCATCCCAGGCAGGGGCTGTAGCTGTCCCACGGTTTCCATCTTGGCTATGGACTGTGTCTGCTCCAGGCGTTCAATCACCTGCCTGGTAAGTTTCTCTATTTGGTGTCTATCAGATATGCCCATAGACTCGGCAGCAGTAAAGATAGTCCTGGCAATCTGGCTGCGATTGATTGGGGTTGATTGTTTATTTTCTGATTGATTAACTGTGCTCATTTTCGGCTCCTCCTACGACTCTTAGCTACTCCGGCTAACTCCTGGGCAGGGAGTAAGGATAGTTGACCGGCAGGGCGGGATACTTCTGCTTCACTACTGACCAGCGTATCTACCTCCCGTTTTAGTGCCGTGATGTCGGTAAACTCCCGGTAGACGCTGGCAAAGCGGATATAGGCAATATAGTCCAGGTTCTTTAACCTTTCCATTACCATATCACCAATGATGAGGCTAGGTACCTCTGGCTTACCCAGGTGGTAAAGCTCAGCTTCTATGTCATCGGCAAGCTTATCAACAATCCCGGTAGGTAGTGGTCGTTTTTCACACGCCTTGCGGATACCGGTTAGCAGCTTATTCCGGTTGAATTCCTCACGCCTCTTGTCTTTCTTAATCACGAAGAGGCTGGCTGGTTGTAGGCGCTCATAGGTGGTAAAGCGAGAGCCGCAGCTTAGGCACTGACGCCGGCGGCGTATGCCATCATTTACACTCCGTGAATCTATAACCTTGGAATCAGGATAATCACAATAAGGGCAGTTCATAGCAAATTCCTACATTATATTGGGTAATGTAGTTAACATACCACAATATGTAGTATTTGTCAAGTCTTGTGATGGCACGGGGAAACAAGAAGGCTGTAGGGCATTGAGCACCTACAGCCTTTACTTGGTCTCGGGGATTAATAGATTCCCCGAGAGCTTTAAAGAGGCGTAATGCCTGATGGTGTTTTAATAAGTTTGGTTGACGG
The DNA here is from genome assembly GCA_030615865.1 of Dehalococcoidia bacterium. Next base: position 6,289 of record JAUWYK010000049.1, on the reverse strand, counting down.
AGTTACTGCCTGGCGTCGATGGCTGAACAGCGGGCGGCGCAGGAAAGAGGGAACATCTAGTTCCTCTTCAGTCTTTAGGCCCTTAAGCAGTTCGGCAAACTCGTCTTCTCGGCTAACTCCTGCCAGTCCTAGCTTGGAAGCGAATCCGGTAGCAATTAGGGTAATCCTTATCTCGTTATCCATAGTCGGGTCATGAGCTACCCCAAAGATAATATTAGCATCGAGGTCTACTGCTTGCTTGATTACCTCGGCGGCTTCGTTAACTTCCATCAGGGTGAGGCTGGAGCCGCCAACAACATTGAATAACACCCCCTTTGACCCGTCAATGGAAACGTCTAGTAAGGGGCTAGCCAGGGCTTCCCTTGCTGCGTCGGTAGCCCGGTTTTTACCCGAACCCATACCTATGGACATCCAAGCTGGACCAGCATCCTTCATTACTGCCTTGACATCGGCAAAGTCAAGGTTAATCAGCCCAGGGACGGTGATGACTTCAGCGATAGACTGCACACCATGACGCAATACATCATCGGCCATTTTAAAGGCATTATCCACTACTGTCTTCTGGTCACAGAGGTCGAGCAAACGGTCATTAGGGATAATAATGAGGGTATCAACCTTAGCTAACAGGCGGATAATGCCTTCATCCGATATCTGGCAGCGGTGGGTACCTTCAAAGGTGAATGGTTTGGTGACTACGGCAATAGTGAGGGCTCCACCTTGCTTAGCTATGTCAGCAATAATAGGTGCCGCCCCGGTGCCGGTACCACCCCCCATGCCGCAGGTAATAAATACCATATCAGCTCCTGAGACGAGTTCCTTAAGTTCATCGCTACTTTCTTCGGCTGCTTTCTGACCCATGTTATGGTCGCCACCTACGCCCAATCCTTTGGTAAGCTTCTCTCCAAGCTGGATACGGATTGGTGCCTCGGTAATGGCTAAGGCTTGGGCATCGGTATTCATGCCGATGAACTCCACGCCTTGAATGTCCTCTCTGACCATACGAGTGACAGCGTTACAGCCACCGCCACCTAAGCCAATAACCTTAATCTTGGCTGGATTAGGGGCAAAGCTTGTTTTTGCCATCTCCTCCTCCTTTCTATAGTGAATTTTTGATTTCTTGCTAGCGGAACAGATTCTTAATACGAAAAATTAAATTTCGTAAACCTGTGCCAAACCCGCGAGTTCGCCAGACCCGCATGCCTTTGTATTTTGCTCCCCAGAGCAAGAGGCCAACGCTTGTGGCATATGCCGGGTCATGAAGGGCATCAGCGATACCATATATATTGGTAGGAACGCCTACCCTTACTGGGAGTTGTAGTATGTTGCGCCCTAGTGCTTCTATACCGGAAAGGTTGGCGCTACCACCAGTGAGTACTAAGCCAGCAGGGATTAATGTTTCATATTCAGACTGTGGCATCTCTAGCAGGATAAGCCTTACGATTTCCTCAACTCGAGCCCGGATAATGTCACACAAGTCCTGATGGGAGACACCATGACCATCTTCGGTTATGGTGCTGGTGGTTTCTGCCTTAGTTTCATAAACGGGCATAACACTGCCATACCTTTTCTTCATCTGCTCTGCCACATCAAAAGGTAACCCCAAACCAATGGCAACGTCTCTGGTGATTTGATAGCCAGCTACAGGTAGAATAGAGGTATGCCAGATACTTCCGTCTTTGAAGACAGCAATATCTGTAGTACCACCGCCTATGTCAGCTAATATAACACCTACTTGCTTCTCATCGTCGGTCAGTACCGCCTCACTGCTGGCTAAAGGTTCAAGGATGAGGTCGTCAATATCTACGCCGATACTCCGAATGCACTTTACCAGATTCTGGACGGAGGCTACAGCGGCAGTAATGATGTGTGTCTCCACATCCAGTCTGAAGCCGTGCATTCCCACCGGGTTCTTGACCCCTACCTGGCCATCAATAGCGTAGCTCCGAGGGATAACGTGGAGCAGCTTTCTATCACTGGGAACTTGAACACTTTGGGCACAGGCAAGCACTCGCTTCAGGTCATCTGAGCGCACTAGCCTATCATTACGGGTAATGGCTACCACCCCCCGATTATTTAGCGAGCTGACATGCCTCCCAGTTACACCGACGTAGGCTGATTCTAGTTTATAACCGCTGGCTTGCTCTGCTTTTTTCACTGACTCCCTGATTGACTCCCTGGCATCACTAATGTTGACCACAAGACCCTTGTGTAACCCCTGAGATGGGGTGACACCCACGCCTGTAACTCGGATACCACCGCCATCATTTACATCAGCTATAGTGGTGCATATCTTGGTGGTTCCAACATCAATAGAGGCTAGAGTAGTCCGCTTTTTCATCTGTCCCCTCCTTATTAACTAGATTCTGACTCCCTTTAATTATGTTAATTTTCACATTTTTGCCCCTCCTTCACATCTCGGAGTTGTATCTAGTCTAGGCTGCTGAAAAAGCCCTTCGGAGCCTTTCTAGCAGGACTGGTCTCCTCCATCCCCCAGCCTCAACCCCTACTGAAAAACACAGCTTTTCAGTGGTTTTAAAGTACTCATCCTTGGTAATAATACGTTCAGCGGCTCTCAATTTGGCACTACGGCTACGCGGATTAAGCTGAACCTCTGCCTGAGAAGGGGTGATAACCTTCTTATTGATTAACCTCAGCCGAGCGTTATCTGCGCGTGATTCTTGTTGCATGAACTGTTTCACGATGCGGTCTTCAAGGGAATGATAGCTAATGACAACCAGTCTACCGTTGAAGCCAAGAAGGTCAACCGCCTGTCTTAGGGCTGTTTTCAGGTGCTCAAGTTCCTGGTTAACTGCTATTCGTAGCGCCTGGAAGGTCTTGGTGGCAGGATGGATTTTACCCCTTCTGCCCCCAATAGCTTGTTCTATCGTCTGGACTAGCTGAAGGGTAGTTTCTATCGGACGTTGCTTAATGATGTGTTGGGCTATTTTACGGCTGTAGCCTTCCTCGCCATATGTTTTGATAAGCTGAGCTAGTTCAACCTGCGAGTAGGTGTTAATGATATCGGCGGCGGTAACTTCCTGGTCGGGACTGAGGCGCATATCTAGAGGTCCATCATGCTGGAAGCTGAAACCACGGCCTCTATCCTCCAGCTGAAGGGAGGATAATCCGAGATCAAACAGGATACCATGCACCGGGAAGAAGTCATATTTAAAACAGATAGTCTGTAAATTAGTGAAGTTGTCATTAATTAGTAGGGCTGAGCCACTATAGGCTTCAAGCCTTTCCGCGGCTATTTTTATAGCTTCAGGGTCAGCGTCAATGCCCAGTAGTTGCCCACCAGGTGAGCTGTGGTCTAAAATGACAGCAGCATGCCCCCCAGCGCCAAGGGTGCAATCAATATAGCGTCCCCCGGGCTGAACAGCGAGCGCCTTAATCGTCTCGTTGACCAGAACCGGGATATGAATAGGGGCTAACATCTTTAGACTCATCAGTGCCTTTCCAAGCTTTCTATGATTTGCCACGCTTGCTCTTGGCTAGTAGCCTTCTCTGATTCCCAGTGTACTTTGTTCCACAGTTCAAGATAGGTATTGGCTCCGGCGATAACTACTTCATCCACAATCTCAGCATACTCTCGTAATGGCGTAGGTAAAGCTATCCTGCCTTGCCCATCAATAGAGATGCTAAAGGCAGTAGCGAAAATAGCCCGATTCAGCCGCCTCAATTTGGCTGGTGTAACTGAGCCACTGGTAAGTGTAGTCGCTAACTTTTTCCACTCAGATAGTGGGTAGGCATTGATGCATTTTTCTATGCCCGGGGCTAATACCACTCCCTCCTTTAATTCCCTTCTGAACCTGGGGGGGATAGGCACCCTACCCTTCTCATCAATCTTATATTCAAATTCACCGAAAAACATTTTAACCCTTTACTTACCCTAATCCACCATAATTTACCATTATCTACCATCTATACCACAACATCCTCTATTTGTCAAGACCCTTTCCATAAAATTTCCTTAAAATTCCTCAAATTCACTCATTTTGCTATATGTTTTATATGTGGTAAAATAAGTCTATTGTAAAAAGGTAGCGTTATGTTTAGCCTGGGGATACTTACAATTAGTGATAAGGGGTGGCAGGGGGAGCGGCATGATGAGAGCGGCAAAGCAATCAGGGATAGCCTATCTCTACTCAATAGTCGTGTCGTCAAGTATGAGGTCATTCCTGATGAGGTGGATGTTATTGCCAGCAAGCTTGCCGAGTGGGCAGATGAGGGTAGCGTGGATGTTATTCTAACTACCGGTGGCACCGGACTAGGACCGCGCGATGTTACCCCTGAAGCGACCCTTTCTATTGTGGATAAAGTCGTGCCTGGTTTTGCTGAGGTGATGAGAGCAGAAAGCTTTAACACCACGCCATTTGCCATATTGAGCCGGGCTGCTGCGGGAGTTAGGGGAAAGTGCCTTATTATCAACCTGCCAGGTAGTCCCAAGGCAGTTCGGGAGTGCCTTGGAGTGATATTACCTGCCATTCCGCATGCTGTGGAAATTATTAAGGGGGAGGTAACTGAGCACAAAGACACCGGGAAGGATTAGGTTATGCGTATTGATATTTTGACTCTATTTCCTGAGATGTTTCAAAGCCCGTTTAGCACTAGTATCTTAAAGCGGGCTATTGACCGCGGGCTGGTTAGTGTCAACCTTCATAATATTCGAGACTATACTCATGATAAACATCATACTGTTGATGACTATCCTTATGGTGGTGGTGCCGGCATGGTGCTCAAGCCCGAACCTATTTTTGAGGCGGTAGAATCAGTGAAGCCGGAGTCAGGTGAGGTGCCAATTATTCTGCTTAGCCCGCAGGGTCGCCCCTTTTCCCAACAAGTTGCTCTGGAGCTATCAAAATATAGTCGCCTAATCCTTATCTGTGGTCGCTATGAAGGGGTTGATGAGCGAGTACATAGCCACCTAGTTACCGACGAGATTAGCATCGGCGATTATGTGCTCAGCGGTGGCGAGCTAGCGGCTATGGTGGTAGTAGAGGCTGTGGTCAGGCTACTGCCAGGGGTGCTTGGTTCGGAGGCCTCACCACTGGATGATTCTCATGTTGCTGGGTTGCTGGAATACCCTCAGTACACTCGCCCGGCAGTATTTAGAGACTGGTCGGTGCCTGAGGTCTTACTCTCGGGAAACCATGCCCAAATTGCTAAGTGGCGCCATGAGCAGGCTATCCTACGAACCCTGGAGCGTCGTCCGGAGCTACTAGACAAGGCTGAACTGTCTAAAGAAGAAAGGCAGTTAGTAAATAAGCTAAAATAATCTTAGTTTGCGGAGTCTTATAGAATGAATATTGCATCGTTAGTTGAAGTCAAACCAAATCCTAATATTCCTGACATTGCCCCTGGTGACACGGTGAAGGTCGGGATTAAGGTTGTGGAAGGGGAAAGGGAACGTACTCAGCTCTTTCAGGGGGTAGTGATTAGGATTCGCCGTGGCGGGGTCGGCGCTAACTTTACCGTCAGGCGTATTGCCTATGGTGTTGGTGTCGAGCGTACCTTCCCACTATATTCACCGCTGGTGGAAAGGGTAGAAATAGTGCGGCACGGAAAGGTACGCCGGGCTAAGCTTTATTACCTGCGTGGGCTCAGTGGTAAGGCAGCTCGCATCAAGGAAAAGAGAGTAGACCGAGAAAAGAAACCGAGGCAGAGTTAGAGTAAGGCTACTTGTTGGAGTATAATAGGTGGGGTATGCTGAGGTCAGTGTTAATTCACCAGTAGCACAGCGCAGGACATTTAGCTATGCCATACCCTCTGGTTTAAGTATAGATGTCGGGCAGGCGGTGTGGGTCCCCTTTGGTGCCAAGCTTCTTCAGGGCGTCGTTTTACAGCTAACCGATTACCCAGCGGTGGAAGAAACCAAGGAAATAGCTGGTGTTATTGAGCCCCACCCGGTAGTACCCCCCTCTCACATATTATTAGCTCGCTGGATAAGCGAGCATTACCTATCGTTTCTTTTTGACGCAGTGGCGTTAATGCTACCACCAGGCTTTGAGCGGAAGGTAGTCACCTTTATCTGTAGTTCCTCAACCGCTGACGAAGCAGACACGTCTTCCCTGACGCAGGGGCAGAGGCATGTTCTTGAATTAGTTTGGAGACGGGGCAAGGTTACCCTGAAGGGGTTGGAGAGGGCGTTAGGGACGAGGCAGGCCAGGCTTATTACCTCCCAACTGGTTAATCAAGGTCTGGTAGTTAAAAGCTATGAGCTGGAGAGGGTTAAGGTAAAGCCGAAGAAGGTGCCTTACCTTCGTCTGGCAGTGAAGGCTAGCCAAGC
>JAUWYK010000095.1 GCA_030615865.1 Dehalococcoidia bacterium | reverse complement strand
TGGCGGTGAAGGGCAACATGAAGGTTCCTGTCGCCGATGAAACAAGAGTTAAGGAGCTGAGAAAAAAGTACCTGGGTGAACTGGGAGGGCATATTGTCTGGTTAAAGCCGACAGGCACGCCGTTCCTCACTGTTATCAACGCCGAGAACGGTGAATCGCCAGTCAAAAACTGGGGAGGAGTGGGGGTTATTGACTTTCCCAATACTGAACCCATCGGAGCCGACGCTGTGATTGAGCGTAGGTCGAAGAGGTTTGCCTGTTATCTGTGCCCCATTGCATGTGGAGGGTACATGAAGGCAGGAACCGGAGAGTATAAATATAAGGTAGGCTCCCGTAGACCTGAATATGAGACAATTGCTATGTTTGGCACCAATTGTCTCAATAACAACCTTGAATCAATAATCAAGGCAAACGATATTTGCGATCGCTATGGGCTTGACACCATTTCTGCCGGGGCTACCATCGCCTTGGCTATTGAATGTTTTGAGAATGGGCTTATCACCAAGGCCGACACCGATGGTATCGAAATGACCTGGGGCAACCATAAGGCTATCGTTGCCATGACCGAAAAATTGGCTAAGAGGGAAGGTTTCGGTGCTGTGTTAGCCGATGGGGTAAAGGTGGCAGCGGAGAAGATCGGTAAGGGCGCCGACAAATACGCCATGCATATTCAAGGGCAAGAGCTTCCGGCACATGACCCGAAGCATACGTTTTTCTATGCAACTGGCTACAGGCTGGACCCCACCCCGGGTCGTCATTTTACCGGCTCAGAATTGTCGATGGCACCCGAGCATCCCCAAGGACTGCTGCCCAGATTCGACCACAGGTCGTTTGCCGGCAGAGGTGAAGCACGCAAGATAGGCAGCAACTTCAACCATACCCTGGTTTGTGCTGGGATGTGCCTGTTCGTGTACTGGGCTTTTCCCAACGTTGACCCTATCGCTGAGTTTATGAGCGCAGTTACCGGTTGGGACGTAACTAATGACGAGCTGCTTAAGACCGGGGAGAGAATTTCTAACCTCCGGCAGGCTTTCAATGTTCGCGAAGGGTTGAACCCGCTACAGTTCAAAGTCCCCGATAGGGTACTTGGCAGACCACCGCAGAAAGAGGGACCCCTGGCCGGGGTAACAGTTGATGAGGACACCCTGGACAAAGAGTACCTTGCTGCCATGGATTGGGATCCCCAGACAGCAAAGCCGAGTAAAAAGAAGCTACAAGAACTGGGCCTGGAAGAAGTGGCTCAGGAACTCTGGCCTTAGCAGAAGACAATTTAAGCAGGAATTCATGCCGGCACTATAAATTGTGCATAACGTTTTATAGTTATAATATTCGTGCAGCAATAGCAGGAAAGGGGGAGTAAAAGATGATAGCCGCAATAGTTAAATTCGAATTGAAGGACGAAGTAAAGAAGCAGTTAGCCGATATCGAAGTCGCGAAGAAGCATATAAGCAGTGTAGTGGAAAGCTGTAGGAAGATTCCCGGACTTAAGGAGAAATTCTTCATTATGGATCCCAAAACATATGCTCAGGGTGCTATGTTGATATGGGAAACACAGGAGCATTTCGACGCGTATTTAAAATCGGATGAGTACAAAACAACCGTTCTTGATATTTGCCAAGGAGAACCTAGAATAGAGGTTTACTTACATACTGCCAATTTGACAGACGGCGTGCTTATCTAAGCTCAAGCAGTCTTGATGACATGAAAAAGCTGACCTCCCTGAGGCAAAATAGCCTGTATTTTAGGTTCCTATAATCGTTAACCCTTTTCCTCAGGCTGGAATTTGAAGCTTTCCCGGGCCAAATGAAGAAAAGTCTAGATCATAAAATTGCCTGCATACGGAGAAGTAACCCAGCTGCATTCCGCCTAAAACTAGTTTTGCACACGCTGCGTCACGATAATACTTCTCGTAGTGGTTTTCACGGACGTAACCAAAGGAACCCATGAATTCCATCCCTCTCAAGATCAGTTCCGATGCAGCTCTGGCAGCGAATGTAAGCACAGAGCGTGCCTTAGCTATCATACTATCTGTAATCCATGAGCCATAAATATCCATATGGTCAAATTCATAATTTGTTTCCAAAAAAGCAGCTCTTGCCACAGATATTACTGAGGCCATCTCGCCCAAAAACATAGCCGTAGAAAGGTGCTGGTTGATTGGTTTACCACCTACCACCCTCTGTCCCGTATATTCAACAAGTACATCAAACGCTCCTTGTAGCAGACCAACGGCGTTTGCCGCATTTAGAGGCAGTGCTGAGACCAGGTTAGTCAGAAATATATCCCAGGCTTCAGGTCCCTGCAGTCCCCACTCCTTAGGCACCCTTACATTATCGAAGAAAGTGGAGGTATTTCGGTCAGCTTGAAGGCCGCACTTGACCTCAAATTTGCCATGGGAAACCCCGGGCCAGGGTTCGGGAACATATACAACAGTAAAGGCATCTACCCCCAGCTTTGGGTCCATATTACACACCACGAAATTGAGGTCAGCTATTCCACTATTACTTGCCCAATGCTTGGCACCGTTAATTACCCATTCGTTACCTTCAAGTTTAGCTCTCGTCCGTATTAATCTGCCCTCATTCAGATGATTCTCAATATCACAGGCAGACTCTGTTTCACTCATGTTCATGCAGGCAACACGTAGCTCATTGCCCACGAACATGGAGGCAAATTCATCAAACACTGCTTTTGCCCATGCCTTTGCTTTTGGTGAGGGTGAAAGATATGCTATCATAGCCGGTGCCAAACCCCAGTCGGTAACGGCGCTATGGAGATCTATACCATAATCGCCGCGAGAAATCTGCTCTTGCTTCAGGGCACCTGTAACCATGGATAGCGCTTCGTTTCCACCATAATCTTTCGGTATCATGGTTTTCTGGCAACCAAGGTCTACTTGCAACTTCTTCAGGATGGGATTAATTATTTTTTCATGCGTTACATCATCGTCAATTTTGTCCCGAACCGGCATAATCTCCTTGTCGGTAAAATCAGCATACATCTTTTGCATCATTCGTTGCTCTTCATTAACGAAACACTCCGGGTATTGCAGTTTGTACCATTGACTGGTCTGGTCTAACATTTATCCCTCCTTTGAATGTATAATTCTTGTCAAGCTTTGTTTATTCAATATTTACTTTCTTCGGTTAATAGATGCTCTAATTCATGATTCCTCCTTTCCCAATCCTTTTTCAGTCAGCTATACAGTGCTGTGTAAAACACGACATACTATTCCGTCACATCAATCCATAGGTAAAGTGGCTCCAAACAGGGCTCAGCTTCTTCATTCTTATACAGCATTAAACCTACCTTTTGATTATCTCCAGTCTTATCTGGTGTGAAACTTACTATTTCTTCCCACTTTTGCTCATTAGCCAGCAGAATTGGCCCCACCTCATTATTCTTCACTCCATCTATCTTAAGCTCTACCCGATAGGTCACAATCTCGTGCTCATGGTTCAAAATACCCACAATTACCTTTGCCTCCTCACCTACTCTTACCTCCTTAGGATAGTCTGTAGCCTTGCCACTCAACCCTAGGATATAAAACTCGGTAAACTTCTCCCCCACCTTGGGGGTAGCTATAACATAACCTAGCATCCCCAGCGCCCCTAATACAGCTACCACCAGGATGATAGACAGTACCCTATCCAAGGCACCCCTGCCCCAGCCCGGTGCCTTCAACTGGAACTTAATGCCAAACCGCTCCTGCTCGGGAAGTCCTTTCCGCCTCAACCAAGCAACAATTGAAGTAATAAATATGAATGAGGTCACAGAGTAGAGGACTGACTCCAGCCTTATCCCCCAGGGGGTATAGTTAAGAATAAGCCCGATGAGTGGCACTACGGCAATGCTCAGGCCAAAGCTCAGTGCCACCCTCTCAATGGCTTCCAGACTTTCCCGTTTAGGAAATAGAGCCGCGACAAGTGTATAGCCGGGAAAGAAAAGTAGAAACGGCAGTCCTAGGGCAATGCGCAGACTATTAGATGGCAAGAGGATTATAACCACGATTAGCAGGAGAACCAGTACATTTAGGGGTATAAGCTCGTTCCTTGTCTTAATTTTCAACGAATGTACTCCCGGATACGGCCCAGCTTGCGAAGAAGATTGTACGCATAATGCTATCTAGCTATAGCGACAAGTCCCAACAACAAGCCACATTTCAGGGCAAGATTGGTTGCAAAGGCAACATTGCCCCCTCGTCCCCTATGACCCTCTTGAGAGGGTAGAATACTACAAGTATAATGGTGATGGCAACAATAGTCAAAACATAGTTAAGTCCGGTAATCGTGCCCCCGATTAGTTTGTTCAGAGCAAGAATGCTAAGTAGCATTGTTAGGAACAGATGAAGCCTCAGGAAGCAACGAAGATTTAGTTCAAATATGGTAAGGTTCTCAGTTGTCAACCCCGTTTCACCGAGATTGTTTATTGACCTTGCTTCCTGATTATTGTTGTAGTTCTTGGAAAAGGCTGGAGCATAGGCTGTCGGGGATGGTGGGCGAAGGCTTATTGAATAGGTGGGTATGCAAGGGAGTGATGGAGATACTATCTTGCTCTATTGTCCATATATCTGTTTTCTCATCTACAGCTTTGTTTATCTTTTGGCGTACTAGCCAGTAATATTTGCGCTTTCCGTCGTCCCCTTCCTCAACTGTATTGGTGTGACTTTTGCTGGCTAGCCAAGTAAGCTTTGCCCCCTTGATTTTTGCCAGAGGCAAGTTAGGCAGGTTTACATTAAGGAAGATATTCGTGGGCAGCACACCACGGTCAATCTTTTTAGCTAACAATAGGGTTAATTTTGCTGCAGTATCTAGGTGGAGGCTTTCCCCCAGGGCTACTGAGATGGCAAAGGCTGGGAGACCGCGTAGGTAGCCTTGTAGGGCAGCGCCTACTGTTCCTGATATATGCACATCATCTCCCAGATTGGCTCCATGGTTTATGCCTGAAACGACCAGGTCTACCTTGTTAATCAATTTTCCTAAAGCCAGAATAACACAATCAGCAGGAGTGCCCTCTACCGAATAGGTTTCTACTCTTGGCACTAGTGGACTTACTTTTTGCACTCTTAGTGGTTGGTGGAGGGTAACTGCAGTACCTATGGCACTCTGCTCTCTATCTGGAGCTACAACTACTACCTGGGCAATATTGGTTAGCTCCTTGACCAGTGTCCATAGCCCTTGGGCAAATATTCCGTCATCATTAGTTACCAGTACTTTCATCGGTGGCTCCTTTGTCTTGACCTCGTAGTTTAGCATGGTAAGGTAGTTACATCAAATGTTGTTTGGTAGCTTTTTATCCCACCCTCCC
>JAUWYK010000103.1 GCA_030615865.1 Dehalococcoidia bacterium | reverse complement strand
AGGGCCACAACCTGGCGCCTTAAACCACTAGGCGACACTCACCATAGTGAGAATTATATCTAAAAACCTCCGCCCTTTCAACGTACCAGGGGATTCACTTATCAACCTCACCTCTTGTACTTCACCTCTCCTTGCACAAGGTAAGTCACCGCAAAAACCCTAAAGGAGAGCAAAGAAACTTCACCCCTAGAACTTCCTTTGCAACCTAATGAGCAACACCTATTTCAGAGCTAGCTCCACTACAGTAATCCCAGCCCCTCCCTCCCCATAGCCACCGGGTCGGTATGACTTGACTAGAGAATGTTTGGCAAGCTCCTCCCGGATTGCACGGCGCAGGGTTCCTGTCCCCTTACCATGAATTACCTTAACCTGATATAAACCAGCCATAAAGGCATCATTCAAATATTGGTCAAGCTTTAGTAGTGCTTCATCTACGGTGAGCTGACGAAGGTGTAACTCGTCTATAGCTGGTGTTATTTTGGTATGATATTTATTTTTGCCCACGATAGCTAACCTAGGCTGATTTTAGCACTTTGCTTAGTGATAGGACAATTTGACTTGAAACATCGTAGGGTATAAAATCCATTTTACAACCTGTATCGCCTGAGGACAATACAAATAGGTGCTTTACATAACTACAATAAGAGGGGTAAGTTATATATAGTGCGGTTGAGGAGATTTTACTATGGTAACGTCGAGAGTAAGTCTCCCTTATCCTCTTTATAAAAGGCTTCGAGTCGCTTTGCACAGCATTCTTTCTAATTATGCTTGTCTTCATCTCCGTATCATACGCCTTCATCTGTCCTTCTACTTTTCGAATCTCAGTAGGCCTCCCGACAAAATGGGTCATATACAGCAACTCTGGATTAGAACTTATTACGCACTTCAAAAAGCTATCTCCACTGGTTATTTGCTACGACATCCTGATGATAAAAATTGGCTTTTTCTACACGGTACCGATCCTTCAACCATCAACTCTGCCTTTACCCGCAACTCTTCTACCTATCGCATGTGGATACATCCTGAGCGAAGCCAGGACATCGGCCATCATTCTCATTTAACAATAAGACGAATGCTTACTTCCGCAGGCATTCGTCAACCCAAGAATCCACCTTCTTTTTTCTTGGATTCTGGCCAAGAAGTGACCCCTGACGCCTTCACCCTAACTCCAATCTCATCAGCCTTCGAGGTTAAAAACGGTCTTTCAGACATTTGGCCAGACCCCCGCCTTATCGACCCCTCTTATCGCTCACCTGAGATTCAGCAAATTTTAAACCATTTCCAAATGTGCAAAGAACACGGGCTCTATCCTGGCTTCATCGGAGTGAAATTTGACCCGACTTTCTACCAATTTGCAAAAGATACTGATGGCCTTGTTTTTGAGCTTGGCTTTCAAATCTTTCCTCCCCACCTCCAAACTCTTAAAAATGCAATTGCCACTGACCTTGGGTTCAGAAACATCGTAGTTGTTTCCGAGAATCCTCCCTATCCTCCCAATTTTCACTCATTCTTTCGATGGCTTCATACCATCAAACGACTAAAGAGAACCCCCTAGGTGGAGAGAAGCATTTCGCAACAAGCTAAATCGTGTTAACGGATATTCGCTTGCTGTGTTTCAGGTCTAGTGCTACAATAAAATTTGAGTTTAGGAAAGGTGTTTAAGGCATGCCACTGGATGCTATAGTTGTCAAAGGGGCTAGGGAGCATAACCTCAAGAATATAGATGTAACTATCCCTCGGGACAAGCTGGTTGTTATTACCGGTGTCTCTGGCTCGGGTAAGAGTTCACTGGCATTTGATACCATCTATGCTGAGGGGCAGCGCCGCTATGTGGAATCTCTGTCCGCCTATGCTCGCCAGTTCCTGGGCAGGATGGAGAAGCCTGAGGTTGATTATATTGAAGGCTTAAGCCCGGCTATTTCTATTGACCAGAAGGGTCCGAGTCGGAATCCACGGTCTACAATGGGCACGGTAACCGAGGTCTATGATTACCTGAGGCTGCTTTTTGCCCGGGTTGGTCATCCCCATTGCCCCAAGTGCGGACGGGAGATTACTATGCAGACGGTGCAGCAGATTGTGGATGCTATCCAAAGTATCCCTGAGAATAGCCGCATTATGGTCTTGGCACCACTGATTAGAGACCGCAAGGGTGAGTATCAGGTGGTGTTTGATGATTTGCGCAAGGCGGGCTATGTCCGGGTCCGGGTTGACGGGCATATCTATGACCTGTCTGAAGAGTTTCAACTGGATAAGAACAAGAAACACTCCATTGAGGTGGTAGTGGACAGATTGGTGATTGGGCAGGATGGAAGCCAGAGCCGCATTGCTGACTCAGTAGAGACTGCCCTCAAGCTGGGGGCAGGGGTGGTGCTGGTGTCTATTGTTGACGGTGAGGAATTGCTGTTCTCGGAGCACTTTGCCTGTGTCTACTGTGGAATTAGCCTGGGCGAGATTGCCCCCAGAACTTTTAGCTTTAACAGCCCCCATGGTGCCTGTCCTACCTGCAGTGGGTTAGGGGTTAAGCTGGAGATAGACCCTGAACTGGTTATCCGTAATAAGGAACAATCTATAGCTCAGGGGGCAATTCACCCCGGGTGGTGGCTCTCCTGGCATATGGGAGAATTAGAAGTGTTAGCTCGCCGCTACGGCTTTTCTATTTACACCCCGGTTAAGGAACTAAGTGAGCGTCAGCTTAAGCTTATACTCTATGGTGAAGAGGGGGAGCTGGTAAGATACAGGAATCGTTACGGCCGGGTCAGGGAGCATTTTACCGGCTATGAGGGTGTCATCCCTTATCTGGAGCGGCTGAACTGGGATACCCAGTCAGAGCGTACTCGGGCTGAGATTGAGCGTTATATGGTGTCCACACCATGCCCCGTCTGCGAAGGCAAGCGGCTTAAACCAGAGTCGTTAGCGATAACCATTGGTGGCAGAAATATTGTTGACGTTAGCTTGCTGTCAGTTACCCAGGCATTGGAGTGGGCAGACATGCTTAGTGGCCCGCAGACAATACTTAGTGAGCGGGAGCAGATGATAGCTCACCAGATTATTAAAGAGATTCAAGCCCGCCTCGGCTTCCTCAAGGATGTAGGTCTGGACTATCTTACCCTTGACCGCCCCTCAGCTACCCTTTCTGGTGGTGAAGCACAGCGAATTCGCCTGGCAACCCAGATTGGCAGTGGGCTCATGGGGGTGCTTTATATCTGTGATGAGCCGACAGTAGGTTTGCATGCCGCCGATGACTTTCGTTTGATTGAGACGCTGAAGAGGCTGAGGGATCTTGGTAATACTATATTGGTTGTGGAGCATGATGAAGCCATGATGCGGGCGGCTGACCACATTGTTGATATGGGACCTGGGGCTGGAGAGCATGGAGGCTGGATCGTGGCTACGGGAACCCTATCCGATATCATGAATTGCAAGGAGTCAATAACTGGTCAGTATCTTACCGGGGTGAAGCAGATTCCTTTACCTAAGAGGCGTCGCCCCGACTCAGGCAAGGAGATAGTAATAAAGGGGGCTAAGGAGAACAACCTGAAAAATATAGACGTTCATATTCCTCTGGGCAAGTTTGTTTGTGTAACCGGGGTTTCGGGTAGTGGTAAGAGCACCCTTATCGATGAAGTTATGTATAAGAAACTGGCACAGATATTTTATCGGTCACGGGAGAGGACGGGTGATTGCGATGATATCATCGGTGCGGAGCACATTGATAAGGTAGTCAATATTGACCAGTCTCCTATCGGGCGTACCCCCCGTAGTAATCCAGCTACTTATACTGGAACCTTTACCCCTGTTCGTGAGCTTTTTGCCACTGTTCCCGAGGCTCGGATGAGAGGCTACGCTGCGGGGCGGTTCTCGTTTAATGTTAAGGGTGGGCGCTGTGAAGCCTGCCACGGTGAGGGGTTTATTCAGATTGAGATGCAGTTTTTGCCCGATGTTACTGTTCCCTGTGAGGTGTGCAAGGGGAAGCGTTACAATCGTGAAGCACTGGAGATTAGATTTAAGGGTAAGAACATAGCTGAGGTATTGGATATGACTGTGGAGCAAGCCCTGTCTTTCTTTGAGCATTTCCCCAGGGTGAGTCACAAGCTGGAAACGCTGAACGACGTGGGGCTGGGCTATATTCATCTGGGTCAGCCGGCACCTACCCTTTCCGGCGGTGAAGCGCAGCGGGTAAAGCTGGCTACTGAGCTGTCAAAGCGCTCCACGGGCAGGACACTATATATTCTTGATGAACCTACTACCGGTCTCTCCTTTGAGGATATAGCTGCTCTACTCCGGGTTCTACAGCGTCTGGTTGATGCTGGTAATACGGTGATTGTCATTGAGCATCACCTTGATGTGATTAAGAATGCCGACT
>JAUWYK010000027.1 GCA_030615865.1 Dehalococcoidia bacterium | reverse complement strand
CCAGGTATATGCCATTCCTCCCCCAGTCCCGCCCAGGGTGTAAGCGGGGCGGATTATAAGTGGCAGACCTATCTTCTTGGCTACTTTCCTGGCTTCTTCCAGGGTATTAACGGTAGCACTGTCAGGCACTGGCTCACCGATGCTGACCATCATCTGCTTGAATAGCTCCCGGTCTTCAGCATTTCTTATTGTCTGTATCGGCGTTCCCAGAGACCTTACATTATACTTATCCAGGACACCGGCATCAGCCAGGTCTACGGCTAAATTAAGTCCGGTCTGACCGCCAAGGGTAGGCAATAGACCATCAGGGCGCTCCCGCTCGATAATGCGGGCGACCATATCCACGGTGAGCGGCTCAATATAGATAATATCGGCGATGCCTTCATCGGTCATAATGGTCGCCGGGTTGGAGTTCACCAGCACCGAGGTTACCCCCTCCTCCCTCATCGCCTTGCACGCCTGGGTGCCGGCGTAGTCAAACTCCGCCGCCTGCCCGATGATGATGGGCCCCGAACCTATGATTAATACTTTAGATGGTTTAGACATATTTAATTAATCCACCCCATTTCTTTGTCACTCACTTTAACCAATTGGCGCACACCTTTTCCCTTAAAAATGGAATCATCAAGCGGATTTACTGTGAGCGGATTATGGTATAATTCCAAGTCTCCTCTTATTGCGTCTTCAGTAAAACGTTCTTTATAAACTCCGACTAGGCTTAACTTTTGCTTATGCTTAAGCTGAAAGAATCCGTCAGGTTTACGAGATGTTTTTGTATCTATTACCGATCCATCACCGCTCATGGTCACAGTAAATACTTTGGTTCCCAATAAGGCATTCAGGATGTCATACTCATCAATCAAATAATTTGGTGAAGGACATAATACGACTATTGAGCGTTTATCTCCATTAGCTAATTTTTCGTAGGCTTTGCTGAGTGAATGCTTTACATATTCTGCATTATTCATCATCCTGACATTATAGCCGCAAGCGCCAAGGAGACAAGTCCTACGCTTTGGATTTGGATAAGCCTGGATTTCAAGATGCAATCCTGTCATGTCTTGGTAATCAGGAAGTTCGTAATGCTTTTCCGTGTCTTCCGTGCTGCATTTGCTCAGTTCTCGTACAAGAAATCCCTTCAGACGTCTTTCGCTGAAGTTCTCTGTTTGACCTGCATTTCTTAACTGAACAGAGAGGATAAATGGAAGGGGTACTTTTTTAATACAACGCCTTAGTTTATCAAATACACGCTGCTCTAAATTCTCTAAATCTCTAAGTAAAATGGTTTTGACCTCAACGAAAATAGTAATATCTAAATCACTTAAAACAACTTCAAATTCCCCAACTCTTCTTCCTCGCCCCTGAGGACGCCAGCGCAAAGAGCTAACTCCAAAGAGATTCTCCAAAAATTTGCCAACTTTTAGCTCGTTTATGGCTGCTTCCCAAGACTCCCAATCGCCCTTTCTTAATCTAGCCTCTAAATCAGCGTCTACCAAATTGTATCTGTAAGCTAGCTCTAAGCAATCGTCTATGTGTTGTCGCCATATCTCTGCCTCTGTTCGTTGCTCAGTCAGAAGCCTGTATAAGAAACTGTCTTCTGACAGAGATGCTGAAAAGTCAGGTGAGTAGAGACGTTTTAGGTGCTGAAAAGATTCTAATGTAGAATTCATTTCTCCCCCCTCACCATCTCCACAAACTCTTTAAACAGATAGGTGCTGTCCCAGGGGCCGGGGGAGGCTTCGGAGTGGTACTGGATACAAAAGACGGGCAGTTCTTTGTGGCGCATCCCCTCTACCGTGCCGTCGTTCAGGTTTATATGGGTAACCCCCAGACTGTCTTTGAGACTATCAGGGTCTACCGCATAGCCGTGATTTTGAGCAGTAATATAAACTTGACCGGTAGCCAGGTCCCGGACGGGGTGGTTAGCCCCACGATGACCAAACTTCAGCTTGAAGGTCCTGGCACCAAGGGCTCGAGCAATTATTTGATTACCAAGGCAGATACCCATAATCGGCTTCTTGCCAACGAGCTTCTTAACCGTGTCCACTATGTAATCCAGTAGCTCGGGGTTACCAGGACCTGGGGATAGAAGAATACCATCGGGTTTCAGATTTAGGATTTTATTGGCTGACATAATGCAGGGGACTGCAGTCACCGCACAGCCCATTCGGCGCAGAGTGCGGAGGATGCTGTATTTTAAGCCACAGTCAATGACAACTATATGGTGTGCTGGTGCAGTCTCGTTCAATTCTGGCTCCCACTGGTAGGGAGCATCAGTAGTAACCTGCTTTACATAATCAATTGAGCCATAGCCGGGCACTTTGCCTAACTCTTCCAGAGCCTGCTGTGGAGTCTTATCGCTGGTTATCATGCCCATCATTACTCCGGCTGAGCGAAGCTTGCGGGTAATGGCGCGGGTATCCACGCCATAAATTCCGGGTATACCACTTTCTGCCAGAAATTCATGGAGGGTCTTGGTGCTGAGGTAGTGATTGGGCTGGTAACACTCCTCCCTTACCACAAAGCCCCTTACCTGTATTTTCTTTGATTCAAAGTCCTGCTCATTGATGCCGTAGTTGCCAATGAGGGGATAGGTGGGAACCACAATCTGTCCGGCATAAGAGGGGTCGGTTAGCATCTCTTGATATCCCACCATGCTGGTATTGAATACCACCTCGCCATAGGCACTAGCCTCAGCACCGAAGCAGTAGCCTTCATAGACTGAGCCGTCTTCCAAGACTAATATTGCCCGTTTAGTCATCTTATGATTTATCTACCTCTCCCCCTTTGATCCCCCTCTCCTTTACAGTAATAGAGTCGTCTTTATAAACTAGCTTCCCCCGAGATATAGTTGCCATTACCTTGTCTTTAAGCACCGAGCCAGCCAGGGGAGTATTCTTGCCCTTTGAGGCAAAAGCCTTGGTATCTACCACCCAGTCCATATCAGGGTCAAAGATAGTAACATCAGCCGGTGCTCCGATAGCCAATGTGCCCAATTCGCCAAATTTATTGCCAATAATCCTGGCTGGTTCATAGGTGAGCTTGGCGATAAGGGTGGTCAAGGGTAGCTGTCCATTGCGTACCAGACTCATAAGACTGCCCAGGGCGGTTTCAAAACTACTAATGCCGAAGGGAGCCAGGGCAAAATCACACTGCTTATCAGCCTCAGTATGGGGGGCATGGTCAGTAGCAATAATGTCAATCACATTTTCCTTGAGCCCCTGAATTAAGGCTTGGATGTCCTTTTTAGTTCTCAACGGTGGATTTACCTTGGCGTTGGTATCATAGCCGGTGACCTTCTCCTCGGTCAGGGTCAGGTGGTGTGGTGTAACCTCAGCGGTAACCTTAATGCCTTTACCCTTGGCATGACGAATAAGTTCAACTGAGCCTTCGGTAGTGGTATGGGCGATGTGCAGTCGCCCCCCGGTTAGTTGAGCCAGAGCCAGGTCGCGGGCAACTATAATTTCCTCAGCGGCATTTGGTATCCCTTGAAGCCCTAATCTGGTAGATATTATGCCTTCGTTCATCTGCCCACCTTTAGTTAGGGACATATCCTCACAGTGGTCAATAATCGGCAAGCCAGAAGCACGGCTATAATCTAGTGCCTGGCGTATAAGGCGTGAGTCTAGGGCTGGTTCGCCATCATCGCTGTAGGCAATTACCCCGGCTGAGGCTAACTCGTCCATCTCAGCTAACTCCTCCCCCCTTCTGCCCTTGGAGATACAGCCTATAGGCAGAACACGAACTACGCCTTTTTTAGCTGCAATTGATTTTACATAATCTACAACAGTTTGATTGTCCAGTGGCGGCTCAGTATTAGGCATACAGCAGACAGTGGTAAAGCCACCTCTGGCGGCAGCTTTGGTTCCGGTAGCAATGGTTTCCTTCTCCTCAAACCCTGGCTGTCTAAGATGGCAGTGCAGGTCAACAAATCCAGGGCAGACTATTAGCCCTTGCGCGTGAAGGACATCATAATCTGGCTGGGGTGGGGTTATTTCTCCTCTGCCCAGCCACGAGATTTTGCCGTCAGTGATAAGCAAACTGCCAGTTTCATCTATCCCCTGGCTGGGGTCGATTATGCGACCACCTTGGATAAGCAAGGGTTTCATTGCTTTTTGCTCGCCCTTCCCTTCTTTCTCTCCTGACGTGCTTTGGCATAGTAGCTGGGCTTGAAACCACGAGCCTCGGCTTCACTTTCTGAATTGAAGACAATCAGATTCTCCGGTTTTATTTTTCTCGCTAAATGACTGTCAGCGCTATGATATTTTTTGTTTGCCAATCTGCCCTCATGCCAATCTGAACTGGCGACATATTTGGGCTCGAATCCATGCTCGCAATAGATACACCTTAGGGTCAACGGCTCACGGTTTACTATTTTAAACTCAGGCTTGATATACTTTGTTTCAGTTTCCTGTATTGACACACACCTTGGGTTGGGGCACTTGATGCCAAAATCTCGCTTATACAGGGGATAGTCTATTTCCCGGGCAAAAGATTCATCTTCTTCTCTCGGAACAGAAACTTCCTTAGTTCCAAGTAGCAGGGCTATGAGTGCCATTCTGACCGGCACTCCCCAAGCTGCTTGTTTAAAGTACATACTCCGCGGGTCAGCATCCAGTTCGTAGGCTAACTCATCAACGCGGGGCAATGGGTGCATAATAAGGGTCCTCTTGAATTCCTTTTGTTTAAGGAGTTTTTTATCTACTACTGGGTAGCCCTCCTTCAGGTCTTGCTCTTCTTCAGCAGTGGCGAATCTCTCTTTCTGAGGTCTGGTAACATAAAAGGCGTCAACCCCTGTCTTCAGCTCGACTTGAATACTGATGTCGGGTATCATTGCCAGTTGATGGGGACTACTTGGCGTTATATATATGGCATCCAGGGGGAAAAGACCTCCTTTGACCGCTTGGTCTAGGGCTTCATACCTTTTCAGTTCGCCACCGTATTCTGCGGTTAGTTTTTCTATAATATGCTTCGGTACCTCAAGACCTGGTGCCGGGCGAAAGAGAATGGTAGCACCGAACCTAGCCAGAGCGAAGATTAGGGAATGTATCGTTCGCCCATATTTCAGGTCTCCCCAGAGAGAGATTTTTAGCCCCTTGATAGTTTGCCTTTCCTTCTTGATGGTGTAGAGGTCGCACAGGGTCTGGGTTGGATGTTGATGACCTCCGTCACCGGCATTTATTACCGGGATGCCAGCGTAGTCAGCAACTACCTTGGCGGCTCCCTCCCACGGGTGTCTAATGACAATTATGTCGGCATAACTCCCGACCACTCTCGCCATATCAGCGATGCTTTCACCTTTTGCCAGCGAAGTTGCCTGTATATCGACGGCACTTATGACACTACCCCCAAGCCTGTGCATTGCTGCCTCAAATGAAAGCCGTGTCCTGGTGCTAGGCTCAAAAAACAGGCTTGCCATAATCTTGCCCTGGCATATACCAAACTGCTCGTCCATAGAGCCTGCCATTGTATCAGCCAAGGAAAATACTGCCTCTATTTCACCGTTAGAAAAATCATCTATGGTCACCAGACTTCTATTTACCAGAGCCATGGTCACTCCTTTTGAGGTAGCCTGCTTTGCTCAATTCACTGGTGGGAGGCTTATCGTTAGCTGAGCTTGTAATTGCTACCTCATCTATGCCATCAGTTTCTACCAGTTGAACCTGTATTTCCTCATGTCTGGAGCTTGGTATATTCTTACCGACATAGTCAGCTCGTATCGGCATCTCGCGGTGCCCACGGTCTATAAGGACAGCTAATTGAACTGATTGAGGTCGTCCCAGGTCAATGAGGGCATCCATAGCGGCGCGGGTACTGCGTCCGGTATATAGGACGTCATCAACTAACACTATAGATTTGTCATCAATGCTTGTCGGAATATTGGTGCCTTTGATGACAGGTTGCGGATTTAGTGAGGAAAGGTCATCCCGATAGAAGCTAATGTCTAGCGCACCGACAGGTATTCTTAATGTCTCAAAATCTTTTATATTGGCGGCTAGCCGCTTAGCCAGGGGCACACCACGAGTGTGCATGCCAACCAGTATCAGATGCTCGATAGTTTTATTTCGCTCTATAATTTCATGGGCAATACGAGCCAGAGTTCGTCTGATGTCCTCTGGGGTCATTATGACTTTCTTAGGCATAAAAACACCTCTTACCTTCGCCGGCAAGAGGTCTTGCTCTTTAGTCTCTTTCACATCCCCTTGCCAGCCTCTCTGGACTAGCTTAAAGGTTCAAATTCATTATCTTTTTGACTTTGTTAAACTAACATTATACCACATTAATCTGATTATTGCAACATTTTAAATGTGTTATATGTGTGAAACTTTTACTATTTGTCAAAATTTACCAAGCTGGTGTAAAAGGCTAAGCCTTTACCAATGGAGTGTGAGGGATTATAATAGGCTGGTATGTTTAGATTTTACAAAGTGTAGGGGGTGTAGCTTGGTTGCTTTATATGTAACCTCTTTGGAAGGATTCGCCGGTAAGACGGCAATTTGCGCTGGCGTAGGCAAGCGTCTGGTGGAAGATGGCAAGAAAGTAGGCTTTTTAAAACCGATTGTCACTGATGGTGGAGAGCCGCCAATAGGAGGTATTGACAGTGATGCTGCATTTATGAAGCATGTTCTTGCTTTAGATGAGCCTGTAGACCATCTTTGCCCAGTTATTAGTGACCAGGGCAATTTGCCAAACAAGGTTAAGGAAGCCTATGCTAAGGTTTCCCTGAGCAAAGATGTGGTTATTATTGAGGGCATAAGCCAACAGAGCATAGTTGAGGCACTGGATGCCAGGGTGATTTTTGTCGAGAGTTACTCCCAAGGATTAGCTAAGGCAAAGTTTATCGATGAGTGTAAGGGTTTTGAGGAACACTTACTGGGTGTAGTATTGAACAAGGTGCCAAGAGGTCGGGTGGAGCAGGTTCGTAACGAGATATCTACACAGCTTGGTGAGGGGGGGATAAATATTCTAGGGGTGCTTCCTGAGGATAGGGTGCTATTTAGCTTAACTGTAGGTGAGCTGGCTGAGCATGTTCAGGGGGAAATACTTAACTGCGCTGAGAAATCGGCAGAGTTAGTGGACAACTTTATGCTAGGGGCAATGTGTGTCGACCCTGGTCCACAATACTTTGGTCGTAAAACGAATAAGGCAGTAGTAGTTAGGGGTGAGCGCCCGGATATGCAACTAGCAGCCCTAGAGACGTCAACTAAATGCCTTATTCTCAGTGGCAATACGGCACCAATCCCTGACGTTGTCTATAGAGCCGAGGATAAGGGCATCCCCCTTATTTTAGTCAAAGGTGATACTATAACTACAGTGACGAGTATTGAAGACGCCCTGAGTAAGACCAGATTTAACCAGGAGAAGAAGTTACCCAAGCTCGCTGAAATTATGGAGCAATACTTCGATTTTCAGGCTTTATATAGAGGGCTGGGTTAGTATTGCCTTTGTTTATTCCCCTCGGGTGAGGGTATTGATAAAGATATGGATATTGTTTTACAATTTGGCTTGTATCTGGTTCCGTTTAGGGACTAATTAAATCTTCTAAGGAGGGCAGGTGATTGAATGCACTAGGTAAACATTTACTCTTGGAATTGAAAGACTGCGATAAGGAGGTGTTAAACGACTTAGGCTTTCTCAGAAGCGTTCTGCTGACAGCGGCAAGTGAGGCTGGGGCTACGGTATTAGGGGAGTCCTTTCACCAATTTAATCCCCACGGGGTAAGCGGGGTGGTAATTATTGCTGAATCCCACCTGTTTATTCATACCTGGCCGGAACATAATTATGCCGCAGCCGATATCTTCACTTGTGGTGATTCCGTCCAGATGGAAAGGGCAGCCCAAGTACTGATAAGAAAGCTTGGTGCCAAAAACCACACTATGGTAGAGATACAAAGAGGGATTTTAGATACCTAGTGGGTGGTTTGAGATAAAAGCTATGGATACAGACCCTGATAAATGGTTTTACGATAGAGTAAGCCGAAATTTAATTCAACTGCATAGCATCGAAGAGATGCTATATACCGGGCAGTCGAAGTTTCAATCTATCCAAATTATTGGTACTGGCAGCTTTGGTAAATGCTTAGTGCTGGATGGCAAGATTCAATCCAGTGAGGTTGATGAGTTTATCTATCACGAGGCTTTGGTTCAGCCAGCAATGATAACGCATCCCTGTCCTGAGACGGTGTTTATTGCTGGGGGTGGTGAAGGAGCTACCATAAGAGAGGTATTGTCCCATAACACGGTAAAAAGGGCGGTGATGGTTGACATTGATGAAGAGGTGGTGGCTATTTGCCAAAAATTTTTGCCAAATCACAGCCGAGGCTCTTTTGAAGATAGGCGAAGTGAACTACACCATGTTGATGCCAGAGATTATCTAGCTAAATGTGGGGAGAAGTTTGACATAATTATTATTGATTTACCTGACCCTATAGAAGAGGGTCCAGCTTACTTACTCTATACCCAGGAATTTTATCAGCTAGTTCGAGACCGACTTACCGCTAACGGAATTATTACTGTTCAAGCCGGGTCAGCAGCCTGGACTGAGCTATTAAACTTTACCGCAGTAAATAACACGCTAAAGAGCGTTTTCCCTATAGTTTGTCCCTATCAGGTAGATGTGCCCTCCTTTGGTGGTCCGTGGGGGTTTTGCCTAGCCTCGCAAAATCTTAACCCTCTTCTGATTTCAGTTACTGAGGTGGACGATAGGATTTCAGCCCGGTCACTCAGTGGCTTGAAATTCTATGATGGGCTGACCCACCAAGGCATGTTTTCCCTGCCCAAGCACCTAAGAGGTGAACTATCCAAGCAAATAAGCCTTATAACCGATAATGAACCCCTGTATATCTACCGTGGCTAACTGCGATAGTTTGCTCTTCTTTTTGCGATACTTGCTTAGGCTCTGCCCTTCTATCCCCCGTTCGCTTGGCATGGAACCTAATCATTTTATCAAACTGCTCATACATTGCCTCAAGTGATTTGCTCTCACCCTTGGCAAAACGGGCTGCAATTGCCGTAAAGAGAGTCGAGCCCTATCAAGCTCTTCGGCGGCTAGTTATTAGCCAGATAACCATACCGATAATCATGCAGCTAGCAATAGGAATGCCAATGAACCACCAGTTAAATGGTTCGGCAGGAGGTGGTATAGGCGGGGGTGGTGCAGGTGGGGGTGGGGGAGGTGGTGCTGGTGCTGGTGCTGGCGGTGCTTCCCTGACCTCAAATGTACCAGCTAGACCGTTGACATCTACACTATAGGTTCCGGCAACATCCTTGGCTGTGACGAAGGTTACCTTCTGGCTGGCATGACAAGGCAGCGTTACCTTTTCAGTGGCTACCACTACATCATTTATCTTAAGGGTTACTTCATAGCTCTCGCTAAGGTAACCGGTGTTGTTAACAAGGGCGCTAATAGTTACCTTTTCCCCAATACCAACCTCACCGGGAACTATGGCGAGGTCAGTAACAGTAAAAACAGCGGGAGCGGTACCAGCCAGAATGGCAAAAGCAGTGAGGTGTCTTATTTGGGCGGTGACGGTATTAGTGTTAACGGTGGAATCCAGTATAACCCACTTGCCAGTTGCCTTATCCCACATAGCTATGACAAGGCATTTGTAAGAAACCCCCTTAGGCAAAAGAGCTGGGTCATAGGTAATGGTGAGGGTTGCTGATGGCTCAAAGGTAGCCCCTTCGGGTAGAAAGTCACAAATGCAACCAACAATACTGAAACCTGCAGGCGGAGGTGGTGGGTCTTCCATCTCAAGTATAATTATCCCGTATAGGGGGTTACCCGACTTGTTTAGAGCCATTGTGCCCTTATTTATCGTTAGATAACATCGCGCATCAGATGATAGAGCAGTAACATCTTCGGTTATTACTCCCTCAGAGTTAATCCTGCTTCCTAGAAGAGTCAGGCCAGGATATGTTACGCCACCTCCCCCACCACCCCACTCCACACCTCCATAGCCATTGGCTTGGGCGTAGCGGAGCATAACTGGTGAGACAAACAGCAATGAGGTAGCAATTGCTAATGCTAAAGAAAATGCTACTACTCTGAAATAACTCTTGTACTTCATGTCTTATTACCCTAGTTAGATTTAACAAAATAACACCTACTTTGTCAAGTTACTTTAGTACAGTCCAAATAGTACATTAGTAAAGGTGCTGAATGAAGTATATTGGTTTAGTAGGAGATTGAGTGAACTCTTGACCAGGAAGGATATAACAGGACTTACATTAGTCTTTCATAGGAGCCAAGAGGTTAGGGTTAAGCTCTATTGCCTTGGTGCAGTCAGCAATCCCTTGCTCATATTGCCCCAACTCAATATAGGCCCAGCCCCGATTGTTGTAGGCAAGGGCAAGCTCAGGGTCAAGCTCTATCGCCTTGGTGCAGTCAGCAATCGCTTGCTCATATTGCCCCAACTCAATATAGGCCCAGCCCCGATTGTTGTAGGCAAAGGCAAGCTCAGGGTCAAGCTCTATCGCCTTGGTGAAAGCGATTATCGCTTTGTCGTATTCCCCTTCGTTGTTGTAGTCAAGTCCCTGATTGTTGGCGGAAACGGCTGTATCCATAACCGGTGCTGCAAACCACAATGAGGCAGCAACTGCTAATACTAAAGTGAGGGCTAGGACAACCTTATACCAGCTTTTCTGCCTCATAACAATGCTGTTTCTAGTATTATACCACCATTTAGGACGCTTGGTAGTTAGTTTAGCACTACACTAGAATAGCGCTCAATTTTTTGGCCCCATTTAGGACAAATTGCTATTTACTGAGTGATACCCTAAAATAAGGTCTAGAGCTGGGTACGCTTATTTGCCATTCTGGGCTTCTTTAAGCAGGTAGATATTCTTTCTTACCTCAGTTAGGTCAGGGTTTTGACAGGGTGACCGAGTGTAAAGGAGGGATATGCCGTTTTCAGTTAAGAAGGTGGTGCTACTTGCTTTGAGCATAGCCTTGGAGTAAGCTAGGTGAACCCATTCATCAATGTGCACCGGGTAAGGGTAGTTTTGGTGTGGGATAAAGGCAATGTAGAATGCCAATGCTATTATGGGTAATAGTATTAGATAATCAAATTTAGGCATTTTAGTAATATTAGGCATATTCATATAACATCCAGACTCAGTATTGAGAGGGAGAACCACAAGGAGTGGATTGGCTATCTGGAATTAAGGAAATCATCGGGTCTGCTGTCCCATTCCTTGACAGTGTGCCTGCCATCAGGGTAATCCTGGGCTTCATACTGGTGTTCTTTCTACCCGGCTTTGCTTGGACACTGGTATTCTTCAGTGGTCGGCAAATAAATATCGTAGAAAGGCTCGCCCTTTCCCTTGGCCTGTCAATTGCCGCGGTAACACTTAGTATTATTGCTCTGAACAAACTAATCGGGATGAGTATTACAGGGTCTAACGCTGTCCTAGTTATTATTACCGTTACTATTATACCTGTGGTAATCTATTGTCTCAAGAGGCTTATAGTGAGACGAGGGGGCAATACCGCATGACACACACAAGGTCATAGCTCTAACTAGGTTTGCCTTCTCGCCTCAATAGGTATAGAGAAGGCAAAGTTTTTGTGTTATTGTGGTCACTATGCGACCACATCCTAGATCTACAAGAAAGCGGCGAGACGATTAGCTGCTCTTTGGAAGTAGTAAGTACAAAGTTTTTCCAAACTAACCTCAATAAATAACTCCTTTTAACTGCCTGGTGCCAATGTTATAATGAGCTATAAATGGATATTTTGGCTGAGCTTAATCCAGCACAGAGGGAAGCAGTAGAGGCTATTGAGGGGCCAGTGCTGATTTTAGCTGGTCCGGGCAGTGGTAAGACCAGGGTCCTTGCTCATCGGGTGGCTTACCTTATTAAGGTTTGCGGGGTTAACCCCCACCGCATTATGGCAGTTACCTTCACCAATAAAGCCGCCAGGGAGATGGAGGAAAGGCTGAACCGGCTGGTCAGTGGCTCGGTAAGAGATTTAACTCTAGGCACCTTTCATGCCATTTGTGCCCGTATCCTGCGCCGTGATGGCAGGGCTATGGGTCTTGACCCCCGGTTTGTAATCTATGATGAAGAAGACCAGATAAGCTTGATAAAGCGGGGAATTCAGGAAGTAGGTCTTGACCCCAAGCAATATGCCCCTCGGGCTATAGCCTCAGCCATTACTGCGGCTAAGAGCCATGTGTTAACCCCGGAAGACTATATTCAGCGCAGCCGTAGCTACTTTGAGGAGGTGGTGGGGCGGGTCTATGAGCGCTATCAGCAGCTATTAACTCAGAGCAGTGCCCTGGACTTTGATGATTTGCTAATGAAGGTAGTGCAGCTATTCAGACGAAGCCCTGACATTTTGTCTAGATACCAAGCAAGATACCTGCATATCCTAGTGGATGAGTTTCAGGATACTAATCTGGTTCAATACGAACTAATAAAGCAACTGGGAGAGAAGTACCGCAATATATGCGTAGTTGGCGACCCCGACCAGTCAATCTACTCATGGCGGTTTGCTGACCTACGTAATATCCTTAGCTTTGAGAAGGATTATCCCGAGGCTAAAGTGGTGTTGCTGGAGCAGAATTATCGCTCAACCAAGCTAATTCTGGAAACGGCATTTAACATAATCTCAGCTAATCAAGAGCGCAAGCCCAAGGGCTTGTGGACAAACAATGAGCCGGGGGGGCTAACTACGGTTGTTGAGACCTATACCGAACAGGAGGAAGCCCAGTTTGTGGTTAGCGAGGTAGAGCGTCTGGTAGGGCAGGACAAGTTTAACCTAGGTAACTGCGCGGTAATGTATCGGACTAATGCTCAGTCAAGAGCGCTTGAGGAGGCATTTGTTCGCTACGGGACTCCTTATAAGCTGGTAGCTGGTACTCGCTTCTATGAACGGCGAGAGATAAAGGATATTATTGCCTACCTTAGACTTATTCAGAACCCTTATGACAGTGTTAGTCTGTTAAGAGTAATCAATGTCCCTGGGCGTGGCATTGGGCAGCAAACAATAGCCAGACTATCTAACTGGGCAAAGTCTATGAGTATCCCTGAGTATGAGGGGCTACAGCTTATAGCCAAGCCAGAAAATAGTGAGGAGCATCAGCCTCCGTTTAGCCCTCGTATCACCAAGGCACTGGCTGGTTTTGTAAGCTTGATGCAGGAGTTTATTATCCACAGTCAGGAGCTGAACTTGGTTGATTTGTTTGATTTGGTTATAAAACGCACTGGTTATGAGGAATATCTATTAGGTGGAGCCGACGGAGAGGAGCGCTGGGAGAATATTCTTGAGCTTCGCACTGTAGCCAAACAATACCGTGATTTGAAACCGCCACAGGGTTTAGCTGCCTTTTTGGAGGGAGTAACCTTGGTATCAGATGTGGATGGGCTTGATGAAAGTGTGGATGCGGTAACTTTGATTACCCTGCATCAGGCTAAGGGTCTGGAATTTCCGGTGGTGTTTATTGTTGGCATGGAGGATGGCATCTTGCCCCATTTTAAGTCGTTTGATGACCCGGCGCAGATGGAAGAGGAGAGGCGGCTGTGCTATGTAGGCGTAACCAGAGCCAAGCAGAGGGTATATCTGGTTCGTGCCTTCCGCCGTAGCCTGATGGGCTCAAGCACGGTAAATAGACCATCACGCTTCTTACAAGATATTCCACAGCACCTAATTTCGGGCGGTGGCTTGTGGCAGGGAGAGGAAAGTTTAGCCACCACAGCGATGTATTCCTGGGATAAGGCTTCTGCCCCCAGCTTGACAGTTCCAGAGTTAAAGGCGGGCAACCAAGTCCGCCACGCCCAATTTGGTGACGGGATAGTGGTGAGCTGTAAGCCGGTAAAGGATGACGTGGAAGTAGTGGTTGTCTTTAAGGGGGTAGGAATTAAAAAGCTCCTACTAAGCATTGCCCGGCTGGAGAAGATAAAATAATTTTTAAGAAAAGTATTGACTTTTTACACGGAAGCGTGTATAATATCATTAAGGTTTAACATGCCGATTAAAGTCTTAGACCCAAAAGTAGTGTCCCAGATTGCCGCCGGTGAGGTGGTGGAGAGACCGGCATCGGTGGTGAAGGAGCTGGTGGAGAATTCGTTGGACGCTGGCTCAAACCAGATTTCTATTGAGGTTAAGGGTGGCGGGGTGAGCTTGATTAGGGTAACCGATAACGGGGTTGGCATTCTTTCTGGGGAGGTGGAGCTTGCCTTTAATAGGTATGCTACCAGCAAGATAGGTAGTCTGGAGGATTTAGAGTCTATTTCAAGCCTTGGCTTCCGCGGGGAGGCACTGCCCAGTATAGCTGCTGTAGCCGATGTAGACATTATTACCGGTGCTGCTGGTGAAAGGGTAGGCACTTATCTCTGTTTGAAGGATGGTATTATTGCTAACCGCAGAAGCCAGGGACGTTCCCAGGGGACTACGG
The DNA here is from genome assembly GCA_030615865.1 of Dehalococcoidia bacterium. The sequence continues at coordinate 7,141 of JAUWYK010000027.1, read as the reverse complement.
TTACTATGAGCAATCTATTCCGCAAGGTGCCGGCAAGATTGAAGTTCCTCAAGTCACTGGCTACGGAAAATAGCCATATTGCTAATGTAGTAAGTCAATATGCCCTTGCCTTCCCTGAGGTTAAATTTGCTTTGTCCATTGATGGCAGGATGGCTCTGAGAACACCGGGAAGTGGTCAGCTGATAGATAGTGTGATTGAGGTTTATGGTTTGGAGATAGCCCAGAATATGCTGGAGATTAGGAGCCGGGCAGTAGTTTCAATGCCTCAGGTGATGGGTATGGTAGGCGCACCAGCAGTAAGCCGCTCAGGTTGGGGTTACCTTAGCTTCTTCGTTAACCGTCGCTGGGTAAGTAGCCGCCTGCTGGCTCGGGCGGTAGACGAGGCATATCACGGGCTTTTGATGCCGGGGAAACACCCAATTGCTATTATCAATATTTCACTACCTCATCAAGAAGTGGATGTTAATATTCATCCGTCCAAGACCGAGGTTAAATTTCGTGATGAGCACATGGTTTTTGGTACTGTCCAGAGGGTGGTGCGCCAAGCTTTAGTTGAACAAATGCCAGTGCCCAAAATTGAGGAAGTAGCTGTGGCCTATGAATCACCGCCAGAGCCAGGACAGACGTTATGGACATCAGCCAAGGTCAGCTTCACCAGTCCGGCACCATGGGCTCCTGAGATTCCGGCAGAATCTCTACCCATTCTGCGGGTTTTAGGTCAGCTATCCAACAGCTATATTATAGCCGAGAGTCGTGATGGCTTATATCTTATTGACCAGCATGCTGCCCATGAGCGCGTCCTTTTTGACCAGATTAAATACCAGAGGTCACAGCAACAAATAGAGGTTCAAGGATTACTTGAGCCGGTGACACTTGAGGTTAATCCCAAACAAGAGGAAGTTCTGAAATCGCAGTATCAAAGCTTAGTTGGATTTGGCTTTTCCATTGAGCCCTTTGGTGATAGAACCTATCTAGTTCGAGCGGTGCCGGCTCTGCTTCATAATAAAGACTGGGTAGGAGTGGTGAGGGAGCTGCTGGATTCCTCATCTGGAGGGGATAGAGGCGATTGGGTAGAAATCATAGCCATGTCTATTGCTTGCCACAGTGCAGTGAGAGCCGGACAGGCATTAACCGATGATGAAATGCGTGAGCTGGTGCGGCAACTGGAGCAGGCAGCTATTCCTCATACCTGTCCCCATGGTAGACCAACAATGATTCACCTCAGCTCAAGGCAACTGGAAAAGGAGTTTGGTCGGGGCTAGCTGTTTTTAGCCACCACCGGGTCTGACTAAGGGGACTTTGGTAGCGCACAATGGGCAATCCTGCGGCGTATAGGTTGGGGTTATGGCACGGTGGCAACTAAAAAGTGGGACGCCAAATTCTATTCTTTGCTCAGAGCGGTCAACCAATACTCCTATGCCTACTACTATGCCTCCTTGCCTGGTTACTGCTGCCATAACTTCGCGTATAGAGCTACCCGTGGTAAGGATGTCATCAACGATGAGGGTTCGCTCACCTGAGCTAATGCTAAAACCTCGTCTGAAGACTCTCTCGTTAGCCCCCTCCTTTTCGGCAAATATGCCGCGTACTCTTAACTGTCTTGCCACCTCGAAAGCCAGAATAATACCACCAGTAGTCGGTCCGGCTACCACTTGGACTCTTTGCTTCTGGAAGTGGCTAGAAATTTTGCGGCAAAGCTGCTCGGTGTAGACGGGGTATTGCAAAACACGGAACTTCTCCCAGTAGATGGGGGAGTGTAGCCCGGAAGTGAGTAGGAAGTGCCCCTTAAGTAGAGCTCCTGATTTTTCAAAGATGTCCTCTACATTACTTATCAACCTCACCCCCTTAATATATGCACCCGGCAAGCAGTCATTTACTCCCAGAACTAGCTAGTTGCTCTTGTAGGGAGTAGTTGGAGATAAGCCCCCATTCGCCTGGTGGCCAGATTGATAACCAGGCTTTGCCAGTTATGTTTTGGTGTGGCACTGTCCAGCCGTTATGGGAATCGTTGCTATGATTGCGGTTATCACCAAGAACAAAGTAGTTATTCTTCGGGACTTTTTCCTGGTGGATAGTATACTTTGGGGGGTCTTTGATGTAAGGCTCGTCTAGTTGTGAACCATTAACATATACCGTCCCCATTTTTACCTCTACAGTGTCGCCGGGTAAGGCAATGATACGCTTGATGTAGTCTGCTCGCCGGTTATTAGCTGGCTCAAATACAATCACATCACCTCTTTCCGGCTCATGGAAGGTATAAGCGACTTTGTTAATTAATAGTCGTTGCCTTTCATGAAGGCCAGGCTCCATACTACAACCTACTACGACAAAACTCTGGACTGTGATTTGTAGGCTAAAGAAGATGACCACCGCCAGTATGAGCGTGATTAGAGTCTCACGGAGAAAGGTTTTCATATAGTAAGCTACCTCTTTAGGTCTAATCTGAATTATACCCTATTTCCCCTCTGTCCTTCTAGTGCAGTCATGATTTAAACCTTTAAAGATTTGTGAGATTGATTGTTATAAAAATGTTATAACTAGTGCTAACCAAAATTTGGTTTCTTCGTTATAATATAAGATGAGGAGGTTAGAAATGAAAAGAAATCTAGTATTTATTGGTTGTTTAGCGCTGGTAGCAATCATTGTTGGGGCAAGCGGATGCGGTTGGACTCCTTCCCCAGAGAATGGCTCTACAAGATTGTTGCCAAATGCGGGCATAATTTTTAGCCAGCAGAATACCGGAATCTGGGTGACCGGAGAGGGGAAGGTTACTGTAGTCCCTGATGTAGCCATCCTTAACCTGGGTGTTGAAGCTCAGGCAGCTACGGTGACTGAGGCACAATGGCAGGCGGCTGAAGCGATGGACGCCGTAATAAAAAAGCTTGATGAGCATGGCGTTGCCAAGAAGGATATTAAGACCCAATACTACAATATTTATCCAGTGAGGAGGTGGCATGAGGATAAGGAAATACTCATTGGCTACCGGGTAAACAACATGGTGACGGCTAAAATTAGAAAGGTGGATAATACCGGAATTATTATTGATGCCGTAGCTAAAGCAGGTGGGGACTATATCAGAATAAATAGTATCAGTTTCATTGTGGATGACCCAAGTAACTATTATGAGGAAGCCAGAGAAAAAGCGATAGTCGATGCCAAAGCCGAGGCGAAACAGCTAGCTGAGTTGGCTGGCGTGAAGCTGAGCAAACCAACCTATATTAGTGAGGTTGGTGGCTATGTTCCTATTCCTTATCCGGCGAGGGCTGAGGTTGAAGTTACTCCAGCCCCACCTACCCCAATCAGCCCAGGAGAAACAGAAATCCGCCTTACAATTCAGGTAGTATATAGCATTATGTAATAAACTGGGTTACCGGTCTAACTAAGGTTGCTTAGGTAAGTAGGAGAGCCAAACATGGTTCTCCTACTATTTTTGGCTAAGTATAATTGACTATTGTTGCACTTTTTTGGAGGGAGGTGCTAGAATGACAGTAGCATGGACTACATGGAGCAGACACTTTCCCTAGCTAGATTGGCTTTGGGACAGGCTAGTCCTAACCCGGCGGTCGGGGCGGTAGTGGTTAAGGGTGATGCAGTTGTAGGGCAGGGCTATACGCAGCCACCTGGCTCCCATCATGCCGAGGTATTAGCACTACAACAGGCAGGCGAAGAAGCCAGAGGGAGTGTGATGTATGTTACCTTAGAACCATGCTGCCACTATGGTCGGACCCCGCCATGTAGTCAGACAATTATTGCTGCCAGCATTACTGAGGTTCATTTGGCTATGCTCGACGCCAATCCCCTAGTTTCAGGGCGAGGTAAGGACGAACTAGAGAGGGAAGGCATTAAGGTATATGTCGGTGAGCATGAGGAAGAGGCTAAACAGGTTAATGAGACTTATACTAAATTCATTACTACCGACATGCCCTTTGTTACCGCAAAATTTGCTATAAGCCTGGATGGGAAGATTGCTACTAAGAGCGGTGATTCTAAGTGGATTAGCGGTGGCGAAGCCAGGAAGTATGTTCATAATTTGCGTTATACCGCTGATGCTATTATGGCCGGGGTGAATACTGTCCTGGCTGATGACCCTCAACTTACCGCTAGGTGTTGTGGTGGCAGGGGAGGAACCGCTAGGAAGCAACCGCTCCGGGTAATTGTCGATGGTAAAGGCAGAACGCCATTAACTGCCCGAGTATTTAGCCAGCCGGGTAAGACGCTTCTGGCACTGGGCAGGTTGGTTAAGCCAGAGGAGAAAACAGCTTTTGCTGAAGTGGGTGCTGAACTATTAGAATTGCCCTCAGCCGAAGGGCGAGTAGATTTGGAAAAGTTGTTAAAGGTATTAGCTGAGCGGGAAATTACCAGCGTCTTAGTCGAGGGTGGCGGGATTCTTATTGGTTCTCTATTTGACTGCGGGCTTGTAGATAAGGTTATTGCCTTTATTGCCCCTATTATTATTGGCGGACAGGAGGCGAAGACAGCAGTTGAGGGTAAAGGGGTTGATAAAGTGGTAGACTCGCTTAAATTAGAGCGGGTTACTGTGGAAAGGCTTGGTGAAGATTTGATAGTCAGCGGATATGTTGCCGCAAAAACAAAGGCGGCTAGGCTTTAGCTTTGCTATTTAGCTAATTTTATCTAAGGAGAGTATGTGTTCACTGGGATTGTAGAAGAGGTAGGTAAAGTTATTTCAGCCAAACCAGGAAATCTGGTTATCGCTGCTAGTGATGTTCTTCAAAGAATAGAGCTTGGCGGAAGCATTGCTGTTAATGGGGCATGCCTGACAATAACCAATTTTAATACCGGCTCATTTTCGGTTGATATAATGCCGGAAACATTAAAGCGGACTAATCTTGGACTACTTTGTGCTGGGAATAGAGTTAATCTGGAACCACCTCTAGCTTTAGGCGGGCGCTTGGGAGGTCATTTAGTCCAGGGGCATGTGGATGATACCGGAAGGGTAGCCTCGGTTATATGGGATGGTGGGGCGATGCTCATTAGATTTAAAGCCCCCCCCAAAGCGATGCGCTATATGGTGGACAAGGGTTTTATTGCTGTTGATGGGGTTAGTCTAACTGTAGTCACCAAAGATACCAGCTCATTTCAGGTTTCTGTGGTTGATTATACCCAGAAATATACTACTCTAGGTAGCCGGGAGGTAGGCGACCTGGTTAATCTGGAGGTGGATATTATTGCTAAATATGTGGAACAGCTTAGCCAGGCTCATAGCACCGGTATAACTGTTGATTTCTTACAGGAGCACGGCTTTTTAGCAAGTTAATTTATGAGGTGATTTATCAAGGGAATTTTAAAGGGGTGAACCCGTTCAAAACCTATATCTCCCCCTCTCCTTACTCTGGTAGTAGGAAAGGGGAGTTTTAGAGGGGCGAAGCCCCTCTATAGAAACTAGCTTCCCCTTCCCCTTGTTAAGGGGAAGGGGATAAAGGGGATAGGGTTACTAAACAAGAATTAAAGGGGTGAGGTTGATAAATAATCTCTTAACTCATTCTGTTTTCGGTTGAGGAGGGATAATCATGGGCTTATCAAGCATTCCCGAAGCTATTGAGGATATAAAGGCAGGTAAGTTTATCATTATAGTTGATGATGAGACTAGGGAAAACGAAGGTGACCTAGCCGTGGCTGCCGAGAAAGTTACCCCAGAAGCTATTAACTTTATGACACTACATGCTAGGGGATTGATTTGCCTACCTACTATAGGTAAGCGGTTAGATGAATTAAGGATTCCCCTAATGGTAGGGGAGAATACCTCAAAGTTTTCTACAGCTTTTACCGTGTCTATTGAAGCTAAACATAGGGTAAGCACTGGTATTTCGGCGTCAGACAGGGCAGAGACAATAAGAGCCGTAATTGACCCGGCAACTAAGGCTGAGGATTTAGCCCGGCCTGGGCATATGTTTCCACTGCGGGCTAGAGATGGTGGTGTCCTGGCACGGGTCGGGCATACCGAGGCTATAGTTGATTTAGCTAGGCTAGCTGGTCTTTATCCGGCAGGGGTTATCTGTGAGATTATGAATGAAGATGGCTCTATGGCACGGCTACCTCAACTCAAGCTGATGGCAGAGAAGTATGGGATTAAGATTGTGACCGTAGCTGACCTTATTGCCTATCGCCTTCGTCATGAAAGGCTGGTGCATCGGGTAGCTGAGGCTAAGTTGCCAACAAATTATGGTGAGTTTATTGCTATTGCCTATAGAAGTGATATAGACCCAGATGAACATTTAGCCTTGGTCATGGGTGATATATCCACTGACGAGCCGGTGCTAGTCCGAGTTCATAGTGAGTGTGTTACCGGCGATATATTTGGTAGTCTTCGTTGTGATTGTGGTGAGCAGATTGCCCTGGCAATGCGAAGTATTGTTGAGGAGGGGCGAGGTGTTTTCCTATATATGAGGCAGGAGGGTCGAGGCATTGGCTTCCATAATAAGATTCGCGCCTATGCCCTTCAAGATAAAGGTCTGGATACTGTGGAGGCTAACCTGTCGTTAGGTTTTGCTCCAGACCTGCGCGACTACGGTATCGGTGCCCAAATCCTGGCTGAGCTGGGTTTGCACGGGATTCGACTGCTCACCAACAATCCCAAAAAGGTGATAGGTTTGGAAGGTTATGGGTTAAAGGTGGTGGAGACGGTACCTATTGTCACCACTCCCAATCTGTATAATCTTCATTACCTTGAGACAAAACAGAAAAAATTAGGTCATCGCTTAGAAATACCGAATGCTGAAGATGATTAGAGCGTCAAAGAGAGGTCGACAGAGTCGCCTCTGGCGAGCGAAGCCTCTCTTATACAACCAATTCCCCTTCCCCTTATCAAGGGGAAGGGGATAAGTCCTTCACAAGTGAAGGGTAAAGGGGATAGGGTTACCAAACAATCTCATAATAAGGAGAAAGTAATGAGCAAACGTTTTGAAGGTATGTTATTGGGGAAGGGGCTGAAGTTTGGGCTGGTTGTCTCCCGATTTAACGAGTTTATTAATAAGAAACTAGTTGAGGGGGCACAGGATGCCTTGCTTCGCCACGGTGTCAACGAGGAGGATATAGAGATTGCCTGGGTACCAGGCGCATTTGAAATCCCACTAGTAGCCAAGAAATTAGCCCAGACTAAGCGGTATGACGCTGTTATCTGCCT
>JAUWYK010000086.1 GCA_030615865.1 Dehalococcoidia bacterium | reverse complement strand
TTTTATTAACCCAACAAAACGCTCCTATGAAAGAGTAACGCAAGCCCTGCATTTGTTACCTCCATGGCTCGGGAGAGGCGAAGTTTCCTGCCCAGACAAATGCACCCTATGGATGGGAAATAAGCTATTGACAACCAGATGAACGAGGACTATGGTAAAGCTATAAAAATATATGAAGGGCTCCAGTATAACCAGCTTAATTCTTAGGTAGAAGGAGGTGGATATCCGAATGAGAAAACTATCTATTCTATTCAGCACAATCCTAGTCGTCTTGCTGGCTCTGGCACTAGCGGTCGGGTGTCAACAGGAACCGGAGCCCGCTCCACCACAGGAACCCGAGTTTAGTCCCTCTCCTGAGGATGGGATTCTGTTCCAAGACAATTTCGTTGACAACAGCAACAACTGGCTCATAGATGCTGATTCATACATTGAAGATGGTGCCTACCATAGGGTAATCCATGTGGAGGAGGGCCGGCAACATACATGTATATCATTTCAATGGCCACCTGCCGCTCCAAATTTCCCTGATTTTGGCTATGAGGCTGAGGTTACCAAGATACAGGGAGATGACCAATGGCCACATGGGCTCGTCTTTCTTTGTCAGAATCCGAAGGCAGCGAAGGATTTCTACCATCTCTTTATGGTATATGGTAATGGGGCTTACACTTTTTCGCGAGTAGAGGGAGATAATATTACCCACATAATTCACGGGGCTGAATCCCCTTACATAAGGAAAGGAAACGTTTCAAATGAGCTTAAAGTTGTCTGCCGTAATTCTATTATTGAGCTATACGTGAATGACCATCTTCTAGAGACGGTCAGTGAAGAGTTCCCTTCAGATATCGGGGGAAACGGCATTGGGCTAGTGATAATAGGTGGTAGTGGTATTACTCATATCACCTTCGATGATATCAAAATGTGGATAGTGACCCCATAGCATGCTGCAGCGGTAGCTGGCCCCTTTTTGGCGGCTCAAAAGAAGTGGCGAAGAGATTTTAGAGAGGGGCGTCAGCCCCTCTTTCAAAAACCTTCCCCTTCCCCTTGATAAGGGGAAGGGGACAAAGGGGATAGGGTTAATAAATAATTTAGAAATCTAGGCGATATCCTTCAGCGCCTGCTCTAAATCGGGGGGAAGGTCGGAGGTGAACTCTACATATTCGCCGGTGGAGGGTAAGAGAAAGCCCAGGTGGGAGGCGTGCATAAATTGCCGTGATAGATGGGGAGACTTTACTCCATACATCGGGTCTCCCGCCACCGGATAGCCAATAGCCGAAAGGTGAACCCGTATCTGGTGGGTGCGACCCGTCTCCGGCTTGACTTCAAGCAGTGTATAGTCGCTTATATACTTAACTACACGATATCCAGTGCGGGCTTCCCTGCCTTCAGCCACTACCGCCATACGCTTTCGGTTACGGGGGTCACGCCCGATAGGTGCCTCAATGATACCACTCTCCGGGGTGAGGTGCCCTTTAACCAATACCAGATAGGCTTTTACTACTGAACGAGCCCTGAATTGCTCCGCCAGGTTAGCCTGAGCCACACTATTCTTAGCTACCAGCATCACCCCTGAGGTATCCTTGTCTAAACGATGCACAATCCCCGGCCGCAGTGAGTCGCCGATATCAGCCAGGTGAGGGAAGTGGAACAGAATAGCATTGACCAAGGTATTAGTCGGGTGTCCCGGTGCCGGGTGGACAGTTAGCCCGGCTGGTTTGTCCACGACCAAAAGGTCGTCATCCTCATAAACGATATTTAGTGGAATAGCCTCGGGCGATAAAGGACTAGGTGCGGCGGGGGGTATGACAATGGTCAGCCTATCACCTGTATTAAGTTTAAGACCAGCCTTAGCCACACGGTCGTTAACCGTGATATGGCCACCACCAATAAGCTTTTGAGCATGTGTTCGGGAGAGCTCAGGGCACTTCTCACAAACATACTTATCAAGACGAGTACCCGGCTTATCAGCTACAAAACGATATACTTTATCCATCCTCACGTTGTTTTCCGCTCCCTACTTAAAGAGCGGAGTAATGAGTAAGCAAATATAATAACGCCGACCGTTATGGCAGAATCAGCAATGTTGAATGCCGGCCAGATACCGATACTGATAAAGTCAGTTACATAGTGAAGGTCAGTGGTTAGCCGGTCAATCAGGTTACCTACCGTGCCACCAAGAACCAAGCCAAGGGCTAACTTGCTTAGCCTGTTATCCAAAAGGGGAAAACTACGATGGAGAACAAAAGCATAGAAAAGAATAACGCCAATGCCCACTAAGGCAACTACAGTTAAGGGGAACGATTGACCTTGAAATAAGCCAAAGATGGCTCCAGTATTTTGAACATGGGTTAGCTGAAAGAATCCTGCCTCTGGTAGTGATTCCCCTACCGCCAGATTAGACCTTATCCATATCTTGCTGAGCTGGTCGGCAGCCACCACCAGTAATGCAGTAAGTAAAAAGACCACACCTCGCCACTTACCCTGGAGACAATTTACCTTTTGCATTCTTTGCCTGACGAGCCTTACAATTCAAGCACAGGTTCGCCTGGGGAAGTGCCTCTAATCGGTCTGGGTCTATAAGCTGACCGCAAATATCACATGAGCCATAGCTTCCGTCTTCAAACTTGTGTAAGGCATGCTCCACATCAGCCAGCTGGTCTATTATACGTTTCTCTAAAGCCAGCCGCTTCTCTAACTCGAGGGTCTCGGTAGCCTCCTCCTCTCTCTTGCCAAAGGGACTACCCTCTCGCCGTTCATCAGCAGGACGGACGCTAGCTTTTGATTGCTCCAATTCCTCAATTAAGCGCTTTTGTTCACTCTCTAAACGAGAGCGAAGTAGATTAAAGCCAGTAGTCATATCTTGTTCCTTCCGCCCACCTGCCAAGCTTAATATTGACTTTTTCCCATTTAGAGCTGACAGGTAAGCAATTATACTTAGCGATTATTAAGAGAGCAGTGGTAAGCAGGACAGGTTAGTCCAGCATCACTCGTAGTTGGCGAATAGTGCCAACTGCCTGCCCACGCCAATGATTATTGGCGAAGATAAACGTCTTTTCAGCTACACTATCCACCTTTTTAATCTTAGGCAGCCACTCACTGAGTTCCTGCGGTGTATAGCTATAATCATACCTTTCATAAGCCTGCTCATGTTGCCACCACTTGACACTATTTCGCCCGTGAAATCGGATATAGCCTATCTTACTTGTTACCTCAGCTAGTGGCGGCAAAAGATTAGGCAGCTGTGGTTCATCGACACAACAGAAGCCGAAATCCTGGTGACGAAGCCAGTCAAACACCTCTCTCCTTAGCCACTGGGCTTTACGGAATTCAATGGTCACCGGTAGTTCACCCAACCGCTCCCTAAACAACCTGAGGTAGTCCCAGTTACGGCGATTAAACCCGAAACTATATGGAAACTGAGCCAAGATACAGCCCAGCTTCCCAGCAGTGATAATCGGCTCCAGCACCTGGCAAAAAGCCTTAAAAACGGGGGCATTATCCTCCCGCTGGTGGGTCATTTTTTGATTGGCTTTAATCGAAAAGAGGAAGCCTTCACCCGTTTTCTCTGCCATAGCTTCTAAGCTAGACGGTTTGGGTAAGGCGTAAAAGGTTGAGTTTACCTCGCAAGCATTAAACTCACGGGCATAATAGGTAAGCCACTCACGCTTGGGCATACCCACCGGGTAGAAGTTCCCTACCCAATCATCATAGCTAAACCCTGAAGTGCCAAGGTACATCATATCTTTAGTGTAGCCTATTTACACTGTCTGGTCAATATGTCAAGGATGTGGTTAGAAATTATTGACAACATGGACGATTTTAAGTATGCTCTTAATGATAATATTTTTCATTTAGCATTTGAAATGAGACTTACACAGAGGAAAATAGTAGCTAAATTGAGGTGGCACGGCTATAAGCTGACCCCACAGCGACGGGCGGTAATACGGACAATTGCCTCTGGTCAGGACCACCTTACTCCTGCTGAGATATATGAGAAAGTGCATCAAGACCAGCCTAATATTGGGCTGGTAACCATTTACCGTACTCTGGACATACTCGCCAAGCTAGAACTTGTCTGCGAGTTACACGCCGGAGGTAGCTGTCAAAGCTACACAATTAGTGCTCCAGGGCATCACCACCACCTGATTTGTTCAGACTGCGGCAAGGTCGTTGATTTCACCGGCTATGACCTCGGTGAACTGGAACAAAGGCTTTCTCTGGAGACCGGGTTTGAGATTGAAGACCACCTGCTTGAGTTCATTGGTCTGTGCCAAGCTTGCCAAAAAGAAGCGAAATAAATTTTATCAGGCATTGTAGTTAAGCAATGCTAATTTTTTAAGCATTGCCAATGAAAATAATTTTCAATTAACCATATGAGAAAATGCTTAGACGAATAGCAAGAGAACTCGCTGAACATACCCCCTTTACTGCTCTTGGCGCCGCTACCGGGATTATCATCATGGTTATAATAGTTTTGGGCAATGTCCCTGCCCAGATTTCCCACGCTATTTTTTATACCTTACATCCACTCCATGTTGTCTTGAGCGCCCTGGTAACCACAGCTATATATAAAAAATATGCTAATGGCAAAATCTGGGCAGCCATTTTGATTGGTTATACCGGCTCTATCGGCATAGCTACATTAAGCGATGTCATAATTCCCTACCTGGGGGGAGTCTTACTCAATATCGAAATAGGATTTCATATACCCTTTATTGAAGAATGGTGGTTAGTAAACCCTATGGCGCTAATTGGCATTGCCATTGGTTATTGGAGACCCACTACCAAATTCCCCCACCTTGGACATGTATTGTTGAGCACATGGGCATCGTTATTCTACTTCACCGCCTTCGGGATAGCCCGTTGGATTCCTCTGCTCCCCTTTGTCTTCTTGTTTCTATTCCTTGCTGTTTGGATTCCCTGCTGTCTAAGCGATATCGTGTTTCCTTTGCTGTTCACGAGGAAGAAGTTGCCACCCCCAGAACATATAACATATAATCACCCGGGAGGAGAATAAAATTGGAGCTTCGCATCACTACCCTCAGTGAAAATACTGCCAATAGGGGAGATTTTCTGGCTGAGTTCGGGCTGAGTATCCTGGTAGAAACAGGCGAGGTGAACGTTCTGCTTGATACCGGGCAAAGCATCTCAGCCAGCCACAATGCTGATACTCTTGGGATTGACCTGAGCAAAATTGATAAGATTGTGTTGAGCCATGGTCACTCTGACCATACTGGCGGGTTACGCCAAATCCTACGCAAGATGAGGAAAAAGGTGGAGATAATAGCCCACCCCGATATGTGGGCAGCTAAGTATGCCCGTCGCCAGGGTGAAGCGGATAGATATATTGGCATACCCTTCCAGCGTCAGGAACTGGAAAGCCTTGGGGGTAGCTTCAACCTAACTACAAAGCCGATAAAAATAACTGATAACATAATGACCACTGGTGAGATTCCCATGGTAACCGATTACGAGGAGACAGACCCTGACCTGTTTGTAAAGGGAGCTACTGGCTGGCAGCCTGATAAGCTTCTAGACGACCAGGCACTTATTATAAATACCGAGCAGGGCTTGGTTGTCATCCTGGGTTGCGCCCACCGTGGCATTATTAATACCCTATACCATGCCCAGCAGCTCACTGGCGTAAAACAGGTACACGCTGTACTGGGTGGCTCTCATCTGATTAGTGCTTCTGAAGAGCGAGTATGGTTGACAATTGCTGTCCTAAGGGATTTGGGGGTTCAAAGGTTAGGCCTGTGTCACTGCACCGGTCTATCAACAAGCGTGCTGCTAGCTCAGGAGTTTGGCGATAGCTTTTTCTTCAATAACACTGGCACCAGCATCGACCTGCCATAAGGAGCACTATGAATCTTTCGGTTCAATTAGCGCCAAAAAATAAACACGGTTTACTGCTAGCTAACCCGGTGATGACAGCGTCTGGTACCTTCGGCTACGGGACAGAGTATAGCCATATATTTGATATTCAAAAGCTGGGGGCTATCGTATGCAAAGGAACCACCCTTGAACCTAGAGATGGTAACCCACAGCCCAGACTGGCCGAGACATCCTGTGGCTTGCTCAATTCAATCGGGCTACAGAATATCGGCGTTAAAGCCTTAATTAAGGAAAAAACACCAATTTGGGCAAGCTGGCGGGTGCCAGTCATCGTTAATATTGCTGGCGAAACTATTGCCGATTATGCTCAACTGGCTGGCGAGCTGGATGGGGTAGCTGGAATCAGTGCTATTGAAGTGAACATCAGTTGTCCTAATGTCAAAGCCGGTGGTGCTGAGTTTGGGACAAACCCCGAATCTGCCGCCGAGGTAACTGTCGCCGTTAAAACAGCCACTTCTCTACCAGTATTGGTCAAGTTAACCCCAAACACCAGTGACATAGCCAAGATAGCTATGGCTGTGGCTGAAGCCGGAGCCGACGCTATATCCCTAATCAATACCCTGAAGGGCATAGCCATAGACATCGCCAGGCGCAGACCGCTATTAGGCAACGTAACCGGAGGTCTATCTGGACCAGCGATAAAACCGGTAGCATTGTATATGGTATATGAGGTAGCTGGTGC
>JAUWYK010000060.1 GCA_030615865.1 Dehalococcoidia bacterium | reverse complement strand
GCATAGTCACAATAACACCCAATTATTGCACTTCAGGGGGAGAGGGTTAAACCGGGTGTTAAACAGAGCCGTTAAGTTTAACGCTGTTTAACGCCTAACCGTTAAATTTTGTATCTGAGTTTAACGGTTTTAATGCTTTAGAAAGGAGGGATATAATCTCCCTAAAATGAACGGCCAACAATTAATAAAATGGGGGCTTGGTCTTTGGGTTGTTTACAAGATATTGAAAGAGATTAACTCTAATAGCCAGTCCCTTACTAATAACGTTAACCCTGGTAACTCCACCCCCAGAAGTCTAGCCGAATACAACACAATCCACCATGTCAGCCAGCCTGTAATAGACTGATATTCATCAAACTAGACCTTTAGAAAATTGTATCAGCAATGGATATAATACTCAATTAGATTCCTGGTCGACTTGATAATCGAATTAGAGAGGCACTAAAATCATAGTGGCAAATAACTTATTGATAATTTGTGGGGTTGGTGAAATAAGAAATACAGTGTCATCAGGGTTTTACCAGCGAATTGATACTTTAGCTCGATGGATGTTTGAGGCAAAACACCTAGTTGTCTTTACAGGTGCTGGTATCAGCACTGAGTCGGGTCTGCCTGACTTTAGGGGACCAGATGGTATTTGGACACGCCAGGCAAAAGGACTGCCTACCAAACCACGAGATTTCTCATCAGTGGAGCCTAATGCCGGACACCTAGCTATTGTCCAGCTACAGAAACTTGGCAAGTTGAGCTTTCTCATCTCACAAAATGTGGACAACCTCCATTTGCGGTCGGGAATCCGTGCCGATTTGTTAGCAGAACTGCATGGTAATGTCACCAAGCTGCGCTGCACTCGCTGTGAAGCCCAAGTAGATAGGTCTGTTAATATGGACAAGTGCTCCTGCGGTGGCAGACTAGTCTCCAGCGTGGTTAACTTCGGTCAATCTCTACCTCGGAAGGAGCTAGCTGATTCCTACTGGCATTCGCAGCACTGCAACCTTTTCATAGTTTGTGGCTCCAGCTTAGTGGTCACGCCCGCTGCTGATATGCCCAGAGTGGCTGTTCAATCCGGAGCTCGGCTGGTGATCATTAATAAGGGTGAAACTCCCTTTGACCGGTTTGCCCATCTGCGGTTCGAGGAGAGAACTGGTGAGGTATTACCGCCAGCAGTTGATAGGTTGAAGAAGCTTATGAAGGTATCCTCTTAGGAACTGGAGGTGAAGGTACTCAGAGAGGGGTGATTTTCGCCCCAGCATATGTGCCACTAACAGGTCTGGGGATCAGGGATGGCCAAGCGTGACCGCCTAAGCTGGTAACGCGGATGGCTGGGGCAGGTATGTGGGTCTGGCGGATGCTCGTCTGATAAAATGATGTGGGATAGTCTATCTCCTGCATTAGGGTGAATGCGATGGCAGATATGAGAGAAAAGGTGTTAAGGTTGATAACCTACTCTCATGAGTTAAGCCTAGACCTAAAAAGGGAAGAGGACAGGTTCAAGTGGTTTCTGGCTCCCATCCTTTTTGCAAAGAGGATTTCCTCCAAAGTAGCCGCCATATTGATTGAGCGCCGGGGTTGACATCCGCTGGAGTATTGACAATTACTCCCCAAGCCTTGCAAAATATGTAGCACATAGATATACCAGAAGGACGAAGGTTAAGCGTCTGGGTAAGGTTGTTTTTGGCACTGTTGCCTGGGATATACATGACATCGGCAAGGACAAGGTCATGATTGGTGGTGGTCAGTCAGCGAGGAGATAATGTGCAGGAGGTAGTGAAAATGGAAAAGAAATGGGAAGAGTTATCATCGGATGAAAAGCAGGAGGCGCTGTTTGACCAGTGGCTATCACCACAGGGCGTAGAGTTTGCCAGCCCCGAAGCTGAGAAAGCGTACAAAGAAAGAGTAACCAGGTTCAAAGATGCTATTCAATTGAAGAAATTGCCGGACAGGGTGCCGGTCTTTCCCATTGCTGGGTTTTTCCCCGCTTTTTATGCCGGAATAACCCCCCAAGAAGCAATGTATGACTATGACAAATGCTCCATGGCATACAAAAAATACGTCCTGGACTTTGAGCCGGATGCGCATATTGGCGCGATTGGGCCTGGCCCGGGAAAGTTCTTTGACATTCTTAACTACAAGTTATACAAGTGGCCGGGCCATGGGGTCTCGCCTGAACACACCTACCAGTGCCTTGAAAGCGAATACATGACGGCGGATGAATATGACGCTTTGATTCAGGACCCGTCGAATTTCTTTAGTAATGTCTACCTGCCGCGCGTATTCGGAGCCTTAGAGCCCTTCAAGAAGCTCCCTAATCTCACCGGCATACTCGAAATATTTGGAGTTGCCTTTAATTTTATACCCTATGGTCTGCCCGACGTTCAGGCTGCCTACAAGGCTCTCTTTAAGGCAGGCAAGGAGGTCCTGAAATGGGCAGGAGTTATGGGTGCCTTCAATCAGGAGATGGTAGAATCAGGATTTCCCGCCTTCTTCGGCGGATTTACCAAGGCACCTTTTGACACCATTGGCGACACCCTTAGAGGCACTAGGGGGATAATGGTTGATATGTACCGGCAACCCGATAAGCTCCTCCAGGCCCTGGAAGTAATAACGCCGTTAATGATTAATATGGGGGTGTCCGCGGCCAAGATGAACAGAAATCCGATACTGTTTGTACCGCTACATAAAGGTGCTGATGGTTTCCTCTCCGACGAGCAGTTTAAGACCTTCTACTGGCCTACCTTAAGAAAGGTTCTCATGGGCTTAATTGATGAGGGCTGCGTGCCATTTCCCTGGGCTGAGGGGGGCTATAACTCGCGTCTGGAAGTTATCCGGGACGTACCCAAAGGTAAGACTATATGGGGGTTCGACACGACAGATATGGCTAAGGCGAAGGAAATACTGGGCGACGTTGCCTGCATAGGCGGCAACATGCCTATCGCCTTGTTGAGCGTAGGCACACCCCAGCAAGTGAAAGACTACGCCAAGAAACTCATAGAGACTGCCGGCAAAGGCGGCGGCTATATCATGCTCAATGGGGCGGTAATTGAGGAGGCAAAACCGGAAAATGTCAGGGCGATGATTGACGCCACCAAGGAATACGGCGTATACAAATAAACACCGAAAAGGGCTGTGGAGTTGTTTGATGCATGGGTGGACAGGAAAGATATTGCATGTAAATCTGAGTAATTCAGAAATAAAACAGTTCTCTACACAGCCATATGCCGAGCGCTACCTTGGTGGACGTGGTATTGCCTCGAGGATTTACTGGGAAACGGTACCACCTGAGATCGAGGCGTTTGACCCAGAAAATAGGCTGATCTTCATGGCTGGCCCGCTAGTTGCTACCGGCGTTCAGGGTGCCTCACGGTTATCGGTGGTGGGCAAATCTCCCATGGCTCTCCCCGAAGGATACTGCTATGGTAATATCGGCGGCTTCGTCGGAGCTGAGCTAAAGAAGGCAGGCTTCGACGGTGTTGTGGTAGAAGGCTGTGCACCCAAGCCCGTGTACCTATGGATCCACGACAATGAAGTCGAAATTCGTGATGCCGCATCCTTATGGGGACAAGGCGCTTACCGAGCCGGAGAACTGCTCCAGCAGGTGCACGGTCAGAAAGTGCGTTTTCTCACTACCGGCGTTGCCGGCGAAAAAAGGGTAAGAACCGCCATAATCTTCGGCTCCCACCACTCAGCTTCTACCGCTGGCTTCGGGGCAGTAATGGGTTCAAAAAACCTCAAGGCTATGGCGGTAATAGGCACAGGAAAGCCCCCGGTGGCCGACCCGGATAGGTTAAAGGAGCTGAATCGTTACACCATCAAAATAAGCAAGCGTGTGCACCTGGCTGTTCCTCCAATTGTGGAGGCGACTAGCCATGCTGACTTGTTAGATGTCGTGGGAAAAGGTGGTTGCTATCAATGTGGGTTGGAATGCATCAGGAACAAGTATCGGTATGGGGGGCGCCTTGAGGGATATCGCAAGTGTGAGTCTATGGAATATTACCTGCCGTGGAAATACTCTAAGGAAGACGAGCCGGTGGATACATTCTTCAATGCGCCGACCCTAGCCAATGACTACTCCATATGCACCTTTGAACTGCGGGGCATGATTGACTGGCTCTATGCTTGCCATCAAGCAGGATGCCTTACTGAGCAAGAGACCGGCCTACCCTTATCCAAGATTGGAACCAGAGAATTCCTGGAAAAATTGCTTCACATAATAGCTTACCACGAGGGCTTTGGTGATATTTTGGCTGAGGGAATGGCCAGGGCCAGAGAGAAGGTTCCAGATAAGGCTCGGGCTTTGATCAGTCCTACCATTGCCCCTATTGGCCACCATGACGAAATGCCGCCTAGAGCATTTGTCACCCACGCCCTGCTCTATCCGATGGAACCCAGGGTGCATCACCCCCCTCTCCACGAGATTGGCTGGCTCCGCTGGGCATGGCGTTCCAATCAATCACAGCCAGACCTATCTCCGGTTACTACAGAGGTATTTCATCATATAGCTAAGGCCTTCTGGGGGAGTGACGAAGCTGGAAACGTATCCAGCTATGATGGGAAGGCATTGGCAGCCATAAAAATACAGAATAGAACCTACATCAAAGACAGTCTTGGCCTATGTGACTTCGCCTGGCCGATCACCTACTCCTTCAATACGCCGGACCATGTCGGGGACCCTGACCTGGAAGCCGAGGTCTTCACTGCGGTGACCGGCATCGCTGGTGAGAAACTTGACCAATACGCCGAAACCATTTTCAACCTTCAACGAGCCATACTGGTGCACGAGGGGTGGAAAGTTCCCCAATCTGACTTCCCACCGGAGTATAACTTCACAGAACCTTTGGGGACCGACCCCTTTGGTCAGCCTGTGATTGTCCCTGGCCCGGGCAAGGAACCAGTTGATGCCACAGGAAAAATTCTTGATAGGGATAGATTCATAAGTATGTTAAAGGAATACTACCGTCTTCGTGGATGGGACGAAAAAACAGGGTTACCCCGGGCTGAAACTCTAGAGGCCCTTGGCTTAGATGACGTAGTGCCCAAACTCCTGCGCCAATGAGACCGCTTCTTGAAAGATAAAGTGTTGCAGGCTGTCTAAAAGTCCCACTAACGCTCTGTGGAGGAAAAACCGCCGTCAAAAATGGCTTTTTTCACCCTGTAGACAGCCTGCTTACTATTATTGTTGCTATACTCTATGTTTATTCTGGTGGTGGCGCTGGCCACGGTGCCTTGGGGTAGATAGGCTCTGCGGTACGATGCTCACCGGGGTCTACGACTTCAAACACCCCACTTTGCCACTGACCAATCTGCCCGGCATAACATTCAACTGCCAAAAATCTGCCCTCAAACCAGGTCGGTCCCAGAACCGTATCGAACGTCTCCGTAGCCATTATATCCCTTATTACTGCTTGGTCAAGGGTTCCAGCCTTCTCGACAGCCTGCTGCCAAAATTGCAGGCTACCCCAGTAGGGTAGATGTCCCCACCAATCAACGGCTGGTTCACCATAGAGGGCGATGAATTTATCACAGAATTCTGCGGCTGCGGGAGAAGATTTGCAGTTCCAGGCACCTTCAGCCATTACTCCCTCCACCGCCGGGCCAAATATCGCTTTAAAAACCCCGAAACTGCCCCCGGGACCGAGTATAATGACCTTCGGGTTAAAGTCAAGCGCCATTGACTGACCAATAGCCAGGAAGTTCTCTGAGGGATACTGGAAAGAGCAAAAGGCATCGACCTCAAGCGCCTTGGCCGTCTTCAATATGGGCGATAAGTCCTTAATCCCTTCCGGGGCGCTCTTAATCAAAACTACATCAATTCCCTTCAGGGCAAATAATGGAGCCGCCGCACCGGAATACTCTACGCCATGGAGGTCAGCAATGAACAATATCGCCACTGTCTTCACGCCCAATTCCTCAAGAAGGTCAGCAAAAACCGGCATCTGGTTGTGGTCGGAGAAATTCAAGACGGAAAAGAAGTAGGGTAGACCAGCCATAATCTCCCTGAGGCTCGTGGCGCCACCCTCGGCTCCCATTAGTATATACCCGTACTTATTGGCTAGGGGGGCGGCAGCAAAGAGAAAAGCGGTGCCAACGGGGGGGAACAAAAAGTCAACCTTGTCCTCTAAAATCAATTTTTCTATTAGTCTCACCATCGTACCCGTATCAGTTGTATCATCATATATGATATACTCTACAGGTAATTTTTTGCCATACTCTTCTATATATATCCCGCCCTGGGCATTGACCTCATCTTTCCACATGTTCATGATTGGTCCGAATGCCGTTTCGTGAATGATAGCTCCCGGGCCTGAGAGAGATCTTGCCGCACCAATAACGATTTTATCTTTTTCTGGTGGTGCCGGCGGTGTTGGTGGCGTTGGCGGGGTTGGTGGGGTTGGTTCTTCTGGTGCCGGACAGCCGATAGCAACCAAGCTGATGGCTAACAACAATGCTAACGGGATTAACAATATTTTCTTTTTCACTTGTTTCTCCTCCTCTTGTAATTAAATCTCGTTATTATCCGACGAGCTACAATAATTGACCAATTTACCACCCCCTTTTATGTAGACTATCTTAATTATCCCTTGATAGAAGTTGCTCCATGACTTTTGTTGATATAGCATATTACCTATATCATAACCTACATATGATGTCAAACATTATTTCGTGTAAATTAGACCTTAAGAGCTAGTATAAAGAGCCCAACATCTTTAGCGTTATAGTCCAGTCTATGCAAATGGTACAATGTTTGCTTGTGAGGTCTTGCTTAGAGGGTGCAGATATAGTAATCAAACCCCAAGCACCTACTCCTTCCCCGCTATATAGCTTGAAGGGTCTGATACTTCATTGGGGTCAAATGCCTGCTTGAGCCTCCTCTGCCACACATTGTAATTAGATGCATGTGGCCCAAACATGTCGTGCATATAATTTGGGGCCATACCGGATAAGCTATGTGGCACGCCATAGCGGGTATCTATAGCCATTTTAATCGCCGCTTCAGAAAAGCCTTCTATAGCCTTTACTGCTTCAGGGGTTTGACGAAACTGAATGAGTATTTCCGCATGCCCGAGATGCCCGTGTTCATGCGGCCATGTCAGATAATCTCCGCCATCATCTCGTAGTATGCCCTTCTTTATCAAGTCCTTCTTAATTTTGGACACCGCTTCCATGTAATGAACCTCTTCGCCGTAGGGGTGAGTACCTCCCAGAGCGGCGCTGAAGGCACCCCCCGCCCGAAAGCACTCCCTGATAGACGCCGTAATCCTTATACTGCGCCATATCAGACCACCGGCAACTTTAGGATCCTCCAGTGGTTCCAGAGACTTACCCTTGGTTTCTTCGATGATTTGATCCAGTACCTGCTTTTTATATTCGAAGTCTTGCGGAGAGTTACCGATTAGTATGACCTGGAATCCTGGCCCCTGTACCAGTTTGCGGAATTGCTCGAAGTAGGCAAAATCTTCATCATTACTTGTTCCCATATTTGAAGCCACCATGGCTGGATTAAAGCCCATTACCTCGAAGGCTATTTCACTTTCACCAATCCTGCGCTGTGCCTCAATCATATCTCCCGGTGATGGAAATGAGAAGTATCTATAATAAAAGTTCGGTGGTATCTCCTTTGGGGCATAATGTGGTGATACCCCTTCGATGGGGAATGTTGACGGACCTGCCCAGTGATAAATCTTGGTGGCCGCTTTGGTAAATACCCCCAGTCCTCCGCATGGCGCTGTAGAACCCACTGTTATTCCCCTCAAAGATGGACCCGGCCCATCCCCACAGAACCACTCACCTAACGACCCTAACGAACCCAGCCTGACTATCTCCCCCTCGGGTGTTACCCATTCTACAGCGAGGATATTTCGCTCACGTAAACTTGTGGTTTCACCCATGTGGCCGCCACCGTAATGAGCCGCATAGGGGTGCGCTGAACAGTTACCTCCAGCCCCTATGATGTTACAGTTTAAGCCTCTTTTCATTAACTCAGCTTGTAGCTGGGCACTAATCACATAAGGTTCAACCACGGCATACATGTTTTCCTCGTTGATCTCCAGTATGCGGTTCATCCTCCTCAAGTCCATTTTGACGACGCTTGGACCACCGGGATTGCTCATCTTTCCCCATCCGGTACTGGACGCCTTGAACTGTATCCCGTATTTGTTACAGAGCTTAACTATTGCCTGGACCTCCGCGGTGTCTTTGGGAAGTATAACAGCGGCAAACCTTTGCGCAAACGTTTCCGTTTCTGGACCCCACCGGAAAGCATACGAATCCAGTATTGCTGGGTCGTCGGAAATATTGTCCGGTCCTACCACATCTTCGAACGCTCGGTAAATACCCTTCTCTAAAGCCATAATTCATAACCTCCTCTAGATTGCTTTCTCCAGTAGCTCAACGACATCATATACCTTGAGGCTACTGCCATTTTCTTTAATGGCATCGTTGAAGCTCTTCACACACCAGGGACAGGCAGTCACTATCGCTTCAGCCCCGGTTGATTCAGCTTCGGTAATTCTCTCCTTAGCCGTCCACTTGGCAAACTCGGGGTTTGACTCATTCACCCCACCCCCGGCACCGCAGCACCAGGTGTATTCCTTTATCCTGTCCATTTCAGCAAGCTTTAAACCGGGAATACTTCTGAGGATATCCCGTGGCGGTTCATAAATGCCATATGTACCCCGCCGGAGTTCTCTCGGCGGGTCAAACCGGCGCTGGAACCCGGGAATTTCCTTCCCTTCCCAGTGTATGTACGGCTCCCCCAACCGGCCAAGGTGACAGGGGTCATGATAGGTTACCTTCACCGCAACTTTCTTCTTTGGTTTCAGCTTGCCCTCTTTTCTCAGTCGGTCAAGATACTCCGTGGTATGCAGTACCTCCAGGTCTCCCTTCAGGCCAAATTTATCGTAGAGCACCTTGAAGGCATGATAGCCGTCAGCACAGCCGGTCACCACTGTTTCTGCCCCTGATTTCTTAAAGAGCTCCATATTTTGTTTGGCCTGTCTGAGGAAATCATCCTTATATCCCATCTGGTATGCCCGACCACCACAGCATGATTCGTTTTCGCCACCAATGCCGATATCAACACCTGCTTTTTGCAGCAGGGTTATGGTGGCTCTGGCTACCTTCCACGTGGCTTTGTCGAAACACGTCCGGCACCCGGCGTGATAAATAACCTTCGTCTTCTGCTTGGTGAAGTCTTTTACCTCCAGCCCCTCAGCCCATTCCCCCCTCTTGGCTTTCGCCCCCGGTACCATGGTGCCCTGTTTGCGCAGACTGTTAATCACGCTATCAAGAGCAGGGGCAGTGTGACTATCCTCCACGCATTTAATTCTGAATTCATATATCGGCTCCAGCACTTCCATATCCATAGCATACTTACATGAGACATCACAGCCACCGCACATCTGGCAGTTATAAACTACATGAAGCAGCTTATCGGTGTATTCAAGTCTCTTATCCAGCATGGCCACGCCGATGTTTACTCTGCCGCCGCCTGAGTACGCATTAAAATTATACCTAGATATGCTGGGGCAGACATTTGCCGGCTGAAATCCCTTCATCTTTTCTAAGGGTATAAATTTACAAATCGAGCACTTGGCACACAATTCCATGTCTCTTCGATAATCTTCTAGTGCCATCTCTTCCCCTCCTTAGTTTTATCCAACTATGAGTCCTTAAAAACACAATTTCCCTGGATTCATAACGTTGTTAGGGTCTAATATTGACTTAACCTTCTTTAAAGCGGTAACGGTGGCAGCATCACTGTTGACAATTATACTGGTGCTTTCGCCATAAGGCCTTGAGAAGAATGCTCCCTTAGCCATCAGGTTTTTAACGGTGCTGGTGGCTAACTCCCTAACCCGGGCTGACTGGCTCGGGTTTTCTGGGTCATAAAACAGGTTGAATTCGCAGTGGCAGTTGGTGCCCTGTACTATCGGCTGGAGGTAAACACCCATATCTGAAGCCGGGTAGCCAGCTTCATCAGCCGCATCATACATGACCCTGATCAACTCCGGTAGCTTATTATATGTGGTCACAAAGAATATGTCATGGCAGGCTCCCTGGTAGCCAAGCTTCCAGTATGGCTCCTTGGAAGGCTGGTGGACCACTTTTAATATTTCATTTGCCGAAACTCTACCGATTGCTTCTACTGGTTCCAAGCTCACTCGTTGAGTTATATCCAGCATATCCTTTATCTGATAGCTTACTCTCTCTTCCGGTAGATATTCATAGCCAGCTATATTGAAGAAAAGCACCCAGGGGGGTAAAGTGTCCTTTAAATCTTGGTAATCGTCAGGCCATTTCTTGGCCATGATAGCTGCCAGATTAGAGTTATTTACCACAAAGCATTCGTTAACCAACCTTAGCCTTACCAGCCAATGAATTAATTCGAACAATTTATCAAGCTGTGAGGAGCCGACCAGGAAAGGCTCTTCAACGCTGGGGAGTAATTCGCATCTTAATGACGCCCAGGTGACGATACCCATTGTCCCTTGTGCTCCCTGAATAACCCGGTACCAGGAAACTTGACCAGGCCCCGCCGCCTCTTTTTGTGACCCCCCGGCGGCCCATTGCTCTTCTATGGTGCCTGGACCGGCGGCGGCCCCGGTTCTGAACATATCGCCGGTGCCGAAAACTACCTCAACGCAAGCCAAGGGATCGGCTATATCCCAATGATACTTAGGCATTATTACCGGCTCTCTCTCTAGCATGCTACCTATAACGGACTTTGACTTCCGTGGTAGTAAAGGCATATTGAGTCTGAGCCCTTCCTTTTCTACTGCCGGTATTAGTTCATCAAAGGTTACACCCGGCTCACACATGGCAACCCGGTTCAGTCGGTCAACCCTGATAATCTTTTTCATGCCGCTTAAATCTACAATAACGGCCCCTCTGATGCTAGGAACGGTATCACCGCGAAAATGGGGAGGCCCTGAGCTTACCGGCACCAGCGGCGTTAGAGTTTCATTCATAAAATGTACTATCTTCTCTACATCACCTGTATTTCTTGGCTTTACCACATATTCCGGCTTTACCGTATTAACGAAACTCATATCCTTAGAGTATTCGTTCAGCGTCGCTTGTTCATGGCTTACATTACCGGCACCGACTATTTTTACCAGCTTCTCTTCTTCAATCATTTTGACCTTCTTTCAACTTATTGCTTTGGCATTAGTAATACTATACTTTGGCTATTATTTATCCTTGTCATCTGGATGTCAACAACTCAGCTGCCTGCGTTTATAGCTTGCTGGTCAATTCATCCAGCCCCATCTCAACCAGCGTCTATGTTATTCATGGGGAGGCAAGCTACAGCTGCTACAAATCTATCCGGGTATTTGATGACCAGTTCAGCTATTTCGTCGTTTGCCAGCAGGTGAAATCACCATAACATAAATACAATGGGTCTATCGATTATCTCCGTGCTTGCTGGACAGTATGTCAACCCCTATTAGATTAAGGCTATTTGCATATTTGTTTTGCACCCGAATACACAAGGTCAGTAGGTGACATGTCCGGTCACTCTCGACATAGCGATTACGAAAGATACCGGCCGGAGGAAATAATAAAGCTAAAGGGTGGTACCCCTCAAGGATAAACTAAAACAGATTTCTAGTTGCGGCTATGAGTTACTTGACTACTTCATACTGAACGAAGACACTTGGTGGGCTGAATATTACGCTCCTCTCGAAAAACTGATTTATGAGACTCGAACCAAATACGCTGATGCCCCGAGGGTTCTTTTCGATTGAGCGGGTAATCGCCGGAATTAAGAATCCAAGGTGTACCACCTTCAATTTACAGCAAAAGTTAGAAAGGGGAATTACAGAAAATGGCTGAAACCAAAATACGGGGAATATATTATCACGGGTGTAAAACCTGACTTGAAGCGACACTACCGCTGAGACTCAGCCCTGCGGGAACTGCACAAGTGTCCATTATGTGTCGTGGATAACAAGAAAGGCTGGATATCTATTCACAGATATCCAGCCTTCGTTAATCCCGATTCCCACAGTATCGGCTTTAGCTCTTTCCTATCCTGAACATCTTAGTCCCACATATGGGGCACACACCCTGAGTCGCTGGCTTTCCATTCTTCATGGTTATCGCCTTGACATCCTTCATTTCCCTCTCTGTTCACCTTAAATTATCACCACTGCACGAACATGGGCATCACTGTTCAACTGTAGGTATAGTTATATTGAGGGAAAGGGATATGCTTTGTCAAGGGCATAGTCACAATAACACCCAATTATTGCACTTCAGGGGGAGAGGGTTAAACCGGGTGTTAAACAGAGCCGTT
>JAUWYK010000065.1 GCA_030615865.1 Dehalococcoidia bacterium | reverse complement strand
ATCGGTGAGCCAGTGCCTGACAGTGCTACCGTTAATACCCTGGAAGAAGCCAGGAAAGTAGCCAAGAAGATAGGTCTGCCACTTATAATCCGCCCCGCTTACACCCTGGGCGGGACTGGGGGAGGAATGGCATATACCTGGAAGGAACTGGACAAGGCAGTAACCATAGGCTTGGCTGCTAGCCCCATTCACCAGGTGCTTGTAGAAAGGTCTGTGGTG
Organism: Dehalococcoidia bacterium; assembly: GCA_030615865.1. Next base: position 11,272 of record JAUWYK010000065.1, on the reverse strand, counting down.
GGGTGGAAGGAGATAGAGTATGAGGTAATGCGTGATGGAGCCGATAACTGCATCACCGTCTGTAATATGGAAAACATTGACCCGATGGGGGTACATACCGGCGATAGCATTGTGGTCGCTCCCAGCCAGACTTTAACCAATCAAGAGTATCAGATGTTGCGGACAGCCAGCCTCAAGATTATTCGAGCCCTGGGTGTTGAGGGGGGCTGTAATATACAATTTGCCCTTGACACCAATAGCAACGATTACTATGTAATTGAAGTCAACCCTCGCGTCAGCCGCAGCTCAGCCTTAGCCAGTAAGGCTACCGGCTATCCCATTGCCCGCGTGGCGGCTAAGATAGCTGTCGGCAAAAGGCTTGATGAAATCCCTAATGCGGTAACCAAAAAAACAATGGCTGCCTTTGAGCCGGCGCTGGACTACCTAGTGGTCAAGATTCCTCGCTGGCCATTTGATAAGTTTGCCTCAGGCGACCGGGGTATCGGCACCCAGATGAAAGCCACTGGTGAGGTAATGGCTATTGACCGGTGCTTTGAGGCTGCCTTGCAGAAGGCAATACGCTCCCTTGAGTTTAGTAATAGGTCGTTACTGTGGGAAGACCCTAAGTGGGAGATGGGAACGAACATAAGTTCTTACCCCTTAGAGCCTAACGACCTCAGATTATGGGCAATAATGGCAGCATTAAGAAGGGGGATAAGTGCCGAGGAGATAGCCGAGCACACTAAAATCGACCTGTGGTTCACTACCAAGCTCCAGAACATCGTAGATATGGAAAGGAAACTCCTCTCCCAGCCGCTGACGCCGGACTTGCTGTGGCAGGCAAAGCGGCTCGGCTTCTCCGACGAACAGGTTGGGACTCTAGCCGATAGACTCCCTGAGCAGGTCAGGCAACTGCGCCATAGCTGGAATATTCGACCCGTTTACAAGATGGTGGATACCTGCGCCGCTGAGTTTGATGCTGGCACCCCCTATTTCTACAGCACCTATGACCAGGAAAATGAAGCCGAGCCCCTCCAGGGAAATAAGGCAATAGTCATCGGCAGCGGTCCCATCCGCATTGGTCAGGGCATTGAATTTGATTACTCTAGCGTCCACGCTGCCTGGGCACTACAGGAATCTGGCTTCAAGAGCATAATGGTAAACTCCAATCCGGAAACAGTATCCACCGATTTTGATACCAGTGACCGCCTCTACTTTGAAGCCCTGGATGAAGAAAGCCTACGCGATATCCTAGAAAATGAAAGTGGACAAACTGGCAATGCTTCCCCACCCTCTATAGTCCAATTTGGTGGTCAGACAGCCATCAACCTGGCTGAGCCTCTATTTCGCAGTGGGATGCCTCTCCTCGGCTCCAGTGCTGAAGCCATTGACCTAGCTGAGGACAGGCGCCGATTTGAGAACTTCCTCAGCGAGTTAGGCATCCCCCAACCACCAGGAGCTGGGGTAACCTCCATAGATGAAGCCCTCAGTGTGGCTAAGCTTATCGGTTACCCGGTATTGGTTCGCCCTAGCTATGTTCTCGGTGGTAGAGCTATGGAAATAGTGCACGATGCCAGTGAACTAACCCGTTATATGAACCTAGCTCTGGAACTGGATACCAGGCACCCTATCCTCATTGATAAATATCTAGAGGGAAAAGAGGTAGAGCTTGATGCTATAGGTGATGGAGAAGACGTTCTTATTCCGGGAATAATGGAGCATATTGAACGGGCAGGCGTCCATAGCGGAGATTCTATGGCAGTCTACCCCGGGGTAAACCTGACCGAGTCAGAGGTAGAAACCATTGTTGACTATGCACTACGGATAGGGCTGGCACTTAAAATTAAAGGCTTAATGAACATCCAGTTCGTCATTATGCCGGCTAGTAGCACTCAAGTACCATCGGTTTACGTATTGGAAGTAAACCCTCGGGCGAGCCGCACTATCCCATTTATCTCCAAGGTCACCGGGGTGCCGATGGTAAATGTAGCGACAAAGGTTATGCTAGGTAAGAGCCTCAAGGAGCAAGGCTATAGCAGCGGACTGTGGAAAAGACAAGAGCTGGTAGGCATTAAAGCCCCGGTGTTTTCTATGTCAAAATTACTCGGTGTTGACACCTACCTTGGTCCTGAAATGAAGTCTACCGGCGAGGTAATGGGAATTGATTATACCTTTGATGCTGCCCTGGCCAAGGCACTCCTGGCCGCCGGACTGATGCTGTTGCCCCAAGGAGCCATACTTTTCAGCATTGCTGATAGGGATAAACCTGAATCACTACCCATAATCAGAAAGTTATTCGAAGTAGGCTACAAGCTCTATGCTACAGAAGGCACCGCGGCTATGATTGAAGCCGCCGGACTCCCGGTAATAATGATAAGCAAAAAATTGAGCGAGGGGCATCCCAATGTTATTGACATCGTCAATGACGGGACAGTAAACGGTGTGGTCAATACCATTACTGGAGGTCGCATCCCACTAAGGGATGGCTTCCATATCCGCCGGGCGGCTGCTGAAAAGCGTATCCCTTGCTTTACCTCCCTTGATACGGTTCAAGCCGCAGTAGAAGCACTCCTCAATGGCAGCCAAATTTACAGCGCTCAACCCTTACCACACTACCGCAGAAAGGAGTCGGCTTGAAGCTGGGCTTTGCTTCTGTTACCTCCAACGATGAAGTCATGCCAGGGACTTACCTTATGTGGCTGGAGTCTCCCCAAATAGTCACCCAAGCTAAGCCGGGACAATTTGTCATGGTGCGTTGCGGGGAAGAATCTTTGCTACGCCGTCCACTGAGTATCCACCAGCTAGACGGAGATAAACTTGCTCTACTTTTCACCGTAGTTGGAAAGGGCACACACTGGCTATCTCAATGCCAAGCTGGTGATAATATAGACCTGCTTGGACCGCTAGGCAACGGGTATTTTATTCATCATACCTCGCGCAACCTGCTATTGGTGGCTGGCGGCATTGGTATTGCGCCACTATGCTTTCTGGCCCGGGAAGCCTTGAGTCAAGAATACTCGGTAACCCTTCTTCTAGGAGCAACAACTGCTGCTCAACTTTACCCCAGACACCTCCTGCCATCCGAAGCTAAAATTGTCATTGCCACCGAGGATGGAACCACTGGCAAGAAAGGTATGATAATTGACTTGTTGCCAGATTTTACTGGCTGGGTAGACCAAGTCTTTGCCTGTGGACCTAGCTCAATGTATCAAGCTATGACTGCTCAAAAGCAACACCTCCTGAAAACAAAACCAGCCCAGATTTCTCTGGAGATTAGAATGGGCTGTGGACTTGGCGTCTGCTACGGTTGCACACTAAGAACAAAAAACGGGCTGAAGCAAGTATGTAAAGATGGTCCGGTGTTTGATCTGGATGATATACTGTGGGATGAGTTAAACTGCTTCTGACAGGCGTTTAAGAGGGGCTTCGCCCCTCTTTCCAAAAACCTCCCACTCATGATAGGAATATATATCCATATCATGGAGAGGGGAATTAAGGAGGTGAGGTTAATATCTGTAACTATTAACATCAGGAGGTAACCAATATGGTAGTCACCAAGAGAATTAGCCTTCAAAGTAAAGGGCAGTGTGATATTATTGACATTACGCCTCAGATAGAACAGCAGTTGGCCGAGGCAGAGGTAAATAGTGGAATTGCTACCCTGTTTGTTGCCGGTTCAACGGCGGGATTATCTACTATTGAATTTGAATCTGGTTTACTCTCTGACTTCCAGAGCATGTGGGAGCGAAATGTCCCCAGAAACATCCCCTATGACCACGACCGCCGCTGGGGTGATGGTAATGGATACTCTCATGTTCGTGCCTCACTATTGGGTGCCTCATTGGTAATCCCTTTCAATGACAAAAGGTTAACCCTGGGTACCTGGCAACAGATAGTCCTGGTAGATTTCGACAACCGACCCCGGTCAAGACAAATCATAATGCAAATTATGGGTGAATAGAGCCCGGGTATCATGCCTTCAACGTATCAGAGAGAAAAATTCAGCTCTGCTTGCTTCATGAGTGCGAAAGGCACCCCTGATAGCTGAGGTGATAATATTACTTCCTGGTTTCTTGACGCCGCGCATAATCATACACAGGTGCTCAGCCTGAACAACTACTGCCACTCCAGAGGGCTTAAGCCCGTCCATAATGGTATCAGCAATCTCAGTAGTCATCCTCTCCTGAACCTGGGGGCGGCTAGCAATGACTTCCACCACCCGGGCTAGTTTGCTAAGACCTACCACATGCCCCTCAACATCGGGAATATAACCCACATGAGCCATACCGTAAAATGGCAGAAGGTGGTGCTCACACATAGAATAAAAAGGGATATCCCTCACAATTACCATTTCCCGGTGTCCTGCCTCATAAATTACCGACAACTCTTCCTTGGGGTCAATGTTAATTCCCATAAAAAGCTCGGCATACATCTCAGCCACCCGCTTTGGGGTATCTGCCAAGCCTTCTCGCTGGGGGTTCTCCCCAATAGCCTCAATTATCGAAGCTACTGCTGTCCTAATCTTGGCCTCATCAAACACTATAGACCTCCTTTAGCTTTACCATAGACCTCACGGTCAAGGCTTCTTACTATATATCTTGATGCAGTAACATAAAGCTCATGCCCCAGATACAAAATAGGACTAACCTTATCCAAATCTATAACCTCATCTGAAGTAAACGCTTCCTTCAGGCTATGCACAGCTACAATCTCTCCCACCAACAGCCGGTGGTCACCATAGTCCCTATCATCGACTAGCTTGCACTCATAGGCAGCATAGGCAGCCTCCAGAATTGGCACCTTTGTCTTTACCGACTTATCCGTGGCGATATTAAACCTCTGAAACTTGTCTACCTCTTCTCCCTTGCTACCACCTACCGAGGCAACTAACTCAGCCGCCTCAAAGGGCAAGAAATTAACCCCGAACTCCCTACTGTCGGCAATAAGCTGGTAAGTGAAGCGCTTAGATGCGATGGACACCCCGTAAAGGGGTGGATTAAAGGAGATAGACATATGCCAGGCTACTGCCATAGCATTGGCCTTGCCTTTAGCTTGAGCGGTAACTATTGTAGCTACTCTCGGGTAGTGCTGATAAAATGCTCCGATGCCGTCACTAATTACCTTAGCCATTTCAACCCCCTTCGTTTTGCAAAGCGATTCCTATCTAAACAGGCACGAAATAACTCAACTTAATTTTTGGGAAACGATTCAAAGCTAATCAGCTACGAATCGTTTCTAATGTTATGTAAAGTTAACTCCAGCCCAAAGCCTTCTCCACAGCTAGTAAATCAGCTGGAAGCTCAAGGAAGGGCTCAGTACCCTTCAAGGCAGTATCAGTATCCTTAAGTCCGGTGCCAGTTACCACACAAACTATCCTCTGCTGTGAGAAGTCCAAGCCCCTCTGGGAAAGCTTGATAAGTCCGGCTAAAGAAGCGGCTGAGGCCGGCTCGCCGAAGATACCCCCCTTAGTCGCCATAAGGCTCTGGGCTGCCAGGATTTCGTCATCACTAACCATATCAATAGTGCCACCGGACTCATCACGAGCGGCAACCGCCTTCTGCCAGCTAGCCGGGTTGCCTATTCGTATTGCTGAGGCAATAGTCTCTGGCTGTTTAATAACAGAGCCCCGAACAATGGGGGCAGCACCCTCGGCTTGAAAACCCATCATCTTAGGTTTACCCCCCGCCCTGCCTGCTTGATAATACTCCACAAATCCCTTCCAGTAGGCAGTAATATTACCAGCATTACCTACCGGGATAAAAAGATAGTCGGGCGCCTCGCCTAAAGTGGCAATAATCTCAAAGGCAGCCGTTTTCTGTCCTTCTATCCGATGGGGATTAATTGAGTTTACCAGAGTAACCGGATGCCTCTCAGTTAAACTTCGCACTATGTTCAGAGCCTGGTCAAAGTTTCCATCAATAGTAATTATTTTAGCCCCGTGGACAATAGCTTGAGCCAGCTTACCCTGAGCAATCTTGCCTTTAGGTACAATAATAATAGCGGTAAGCCCACAATGAGCGGCATAGGCAGCGGCTGAGGCACTGGTATTGCCGGTTGAGGCACACATAATAGCCTTACTGCCGGCTTCAACTGCCTTAGCTACGGCAACTACCATACCCCTGTCTTTAAATGAACCGGTAGGGTTACACCCCTCAAGCTTGAGGTATAGTTCCCCGCAGCCGATTTGCTTGCCTAGCTCATTGCACCTGACCAAGGGGGTATCCCCCTCCCCTATGGAAAACAAAGGGGTCTTGGGGGTAATGGGAAGGAAGTCCCGATACTTAATTAGGACGCCTGGTTTCATCATCACCAATGACTCCTATTAGATGGTTTCAAATTTTACTCCTTTTAATTATATGTGAAGGCTTTATTAAAGCCTTCTAATGTGCCGTCCCAATTCACCTTGAACTTGAATGACTTTGGCATTGTATTACTTGAGTAAATTGTCACTTTTGCGGAAAAGGTGGTGTTTGCATTCAGCTCTAATTGTCTCAACGATGTACTTTCAATATATGGGAGAAAATGTGGGGAATAGTCAGCGTTAGGCAAGGTGGAGTAATGATAAGAAAGACTCAGAACATCCACAGTTTCTTTATCGTCTATGTTTAGGCTGATTGGTGCAAAAATCTTTTCTGGGTCAGCTGATGATTTCTCAATATATCGAGACTTTGAATATAATGTAGGGTCGCGTCGAGACCAATGGAGAGCTACTTTATTGATTTCTACACTCTCAACAGATATTTCCAGTTTTGCCTCACAATCCATTGCGGGTTTCTTACCTTTATTGTGTACTATCAGGCGAAGGTACTTAATTTTGTGTATGTCTCCTGCAGTTTGCATTGTCCAGTCATAATAGTCAAGGGTGTAAGGTTTCTGTCCTGCTCTTTCTTCAAAATCTATCTCTAACCTTGGGCGTTTGTACCACTCAACAAATTCTCTTAGGAATAATACTATTACTGCACCTCCAATTGCAGTAGTTAAAGGAATAGCCCAACTTTCCATTCTCTACCTTACCCCCTTTATCCCCCTCTCCTTCAAAGGAAAGGGGGAGGGGTTTTGTTAGAGGGGCTTCGCCCCTCTTAAACTCCTCTTTGATAAGGGGAAGGGGAATTTATTTGTTACGGGATTATATATTTGAAGCAGGATGGGGGCATACCTGGCGTGGAAGCTACTCCACGTGTTAATCAAAAGAGACTTCTTGCGTCCAAGAAATCAGTCTTGACAACCGAACGAGCAAGTCCGCTGGCATGCCCCCACTTGAATTATACTACTTTGATAAGGGGTGTCAAGATATATGTTAAGTGAGAAAAGTGGTAAAATAGGGTTATGGATTTTAGCTCTTTCCCTGCGCAATGGGAATGGGTTGCGCTTATCATTGGGGGGGTGGCCTTTATAATGGCTGTGCCATCTTTGCTTCAGATGATATTTGGTGCCCCTAGGATTATTCTCTCTTTTGGTAATGTTGATATGGAAGATTCTTGTTATTTGAGTTGCATAATTCACAATGAACCCATTGATAAGGGTTTGCTTAAAATTTTAGGTGTGCGAAGAGAACAGGCCCAAGATGTAACTGCTATGTTTGAAATACAAGAGCAGGGAACCAATAAAATAATATGTCCCCCAACATCTGTTAAGATAAGGATACAGCAAGATGTACTAGCTGAGCGAATATCCCTGCCTGCTTCTTTTTTCCCAGCAAGATTTGCCATTCTTGGAGTTGACAAGAGGAATAATGAGATTCGTGTTTACAAGGAGCAAAAACAATTGTTGTCATTGGGGGCCTATACGGCAAAGGTGGCAGTGCTAGTTGGCCCTAAGGGATATGCAGAACAGTGCAATTTCACCGTTGAGGATAAATATCCTTTTGTTCATTTGGATGTTAGTTCTTGATAGGAAAGATTATCAGACTGAATGAGTTTTAGCAGGGTATCTCTAAACAAATACGGGTTATTACGATTGTTAAACCGCCATTTCATAATAACAAGAGAAGAGTGAAGGGGCAAGCCCCTTCAAAAATAATTCCTCCCCCTCTCCTTTGAAGGAGAGGGGGACAAAGGGGGTGAGGTTATTAAACATTTTCAACCCGAATGAAGTTGCTTATCTCGTTAACCACAGGTAAGCGTGCCAGCTCATCAAGAGCCTGCTGCATTGCCTTTTCCTGAGCAGGACGGGTCATAATAACAATTTCAGCGGTCTGAGCAACCTCATCAGTCTCCTTCTGGATAACTGAGGCAATACTAATCAGACGTTCACCCAAAACCTTAGAGATTTGAGCTAAAACCCCGGGGCGGTCAGCAACATCCATTCTGAGGTAGTAGCGGGTCTCAATCTCAGACATGGGTTTAATACCTTTGCCCGGTTTCATCTTCCACTTAACTCTACTACCAACACCGCTAGCAATATCCTGTGCCACTGACACAACATCAGCTATAACCGCACTGCTGGTGGGTTGGGCACCGGCACCCTCACCAAAGAAAAGCACCTTACCCACCAGGTCACCTTCAACCAGAACAGCATTATAGACACCATCAACCTTGGCCAAAAGCGAATCCTCAGGAATAAAAACCGGGTGAACACGCACTTCAATCGATTTATCACTCTGCTTAGCAATAGCCAGCAATTTTATGGCAAACCCCAGCTCTTGAGCGTATTGGAAGTCACGGCTAGTGAGTCGCGAAATCCCTTCACAATAGATATCATCTGGCCGAACTTGACTCCGAAAGGCTAACGAGGCAAGAATAGCCAACTTATAGGTGGCATCTATCCCTTCCACATCATCTTGCGGATTAGGTTCGGCATAGCCTAACTTCTGGGCTTTGTTAAGAGCCGAAGGGAAATCCACACCATCCTTCGCCATCCGGGTAAGGATATAATTGGTGGTCCCGTTTATTATGGCATAAATACCCTCTATCTTATTAGCTACCAGGTCATGCTGAAAGGGGGCAATCAAGGGGATGCCACCACCGACACTGGCTTCATAGCGCAGCCCTACCCGATGCTGTTGAGCTAAGGCTAACAGTTCAGCCCCATGCTTGGCAATAACCTCCTTGTTGGAGGTGACTACATGCTTACCGCCTGAGAGCGCCCTCTTTAAATATTCTAGAGCCGGGCTCTCACCCCCTATCGCCTCAACGACGATATCTATGTCAGGTTCAGCGAAAAACTCATCAGCATCGGTGGTAAAAAGTTGAGAATCCATCTCTCGTGCCTGCGGTCTGGTTAAATCTTGTGGCAATACCTTTACCTTCCGCAGGAGAAGAGGACAGCCAACCTGCTCCGCCAGAACCTCAGCTTTGTCCACTAAGACTCTGGCTACTTGACCACCAACAACCCCCAGTCCCATTAACCCAATCCCAATGCTCTGTTTCTTCATTGCTCTAGCCCCCTATAGCCTTTGCTATTGCCCATGCCTTTTTGTCATCATCCAGATAGTTCTCAATCTTATTCTCGGGGTCATCCCACAAGGAGGAGACCCACTCACTCAAAGCATCAGTCTTCAGCCAATCCCTATCCTCATCCGCAATCTGTCTATTATCATCTATATCCACCACCTTCAGCAACCAATAGCCTCCCGTGGTTGCAACAGCATCGTCACGGATTGGCTCACTTATCGTCTCCAGCTCGACCTCAGGGTCAAAGACAAACTCACTAAAGGCCGGGCTCATCATATCTGGAGATTCCACATTCAGGTTTCCCTCGTTTTCCCTAGACAAATCATGTTGAGAAAACTCCTCAGCCAGGGTAGCAAAGTCCTCGCCAGCCTCCAGCCTATCTCTTATATCTTGGGCCTCTTCTTCACTACCCAGTAATATTACCTGAACCAAAGCCTGCTGCGCCACCTCATCCCCCTCTATTACCTTTATTAACCAGTAGCCTACATTCTTGGCTTTTGTTTCATCATATATTGGCTGACTTAATACCCCCACTTCACTGCTGAAGGCATGCTCATCAGGAACGGAAGTATTCAGCAGCCTGGTCAAGAAGCCTTCAAGTTGCCAACCAAGGTCACCCTGCTCAGTTTTGGAAAAACTTTCCAGAGAGAGCTCAGCGGCAAGCTCAGCAAAATCTTCATCGCCCTCCAGCCGGGCTCTTACCTCAGCAGCCTGACTCTCACTCTCCAAGAGCATTGCCATTATATGCCTCTGCTCAGCAAAAACTGGCACCTGCTTGTCAAAATACTCATCTCTCAGCTTATCAAACAGCATTTGTGCTCCAACTATATCCCTGTAGTCCTTACTTAAGGGAGGGTCATAACTCTTGAGCTTCTCATCAACCTCGTCACTGCTAACACTGATGCCCAATTTCATAGCTCCTTGCCTTACTAGCTCATTTTGCTCGATATCTTCCGCTACAGTATCAGCTATAAATTGCATATATTGGATAGGTTGACCTTCCCCATAATATTTGAGCATCTTTATATAGTAATTCATATCGAACTCAGTATCATTTACCACAATTACAGTTTGATGCAATGGCTGATACTGAGTAATATACCACCCAGCCCCAATAGTACCTAAAACAGCAACAATAATGAAAATTCCCGAGCCAAAGACAATGCGCTGTCTCCTCTTCTGTTGCTGCCACCGTGAAAGCTGACGTTTGGTAACCTCACGCCGGGGTTTCCCTAACTTCTTTTTAACCAAACTAGGCCCCTCTCATCCTTAATATCCTATACCCTATATTTATAACGCAAAAGCATGGTATTTTTCAAACATCGCTAGAAAGAGTTTCAGGGGCAAGGTAAAATAAAAATCTCTATTGCCCCTCGGAATAAATTATGCTAGTATGTTTGAAGGGAGCGAAAGCACATCGGGGTGTAGCGCAGCCAGGTAGCGCACCTGAATGGGGTTCAGGTGGTCGGAGGTTCAAATCCTCTCACCCCGACCATAGATAGGAGAAGCAGGCTCTAGACAACCTGAATGAGCTGAGGAGATAAATACGGACTGAAGGTAGTCTAGACAACCTGAACCGGTTAAAAATAGGGCGGGTCCCAAAATGAATGATGGCTATCAGTATCAACATTCAGGCACCGCTCGGAACATCCCTCAGGTCTTTAGTAAAGGGCTTTGTTCTTACCAAGCAGACAGAGGATAAAAGCCCGAGAACAGTGGAGTACTACCAAGAAAACCTCAATCGCTTTCTCTGGTATGCCGAAAAGGAAAACTGGTCTGACGATGCACGACTTCTCACCGAGTGGCATATTAGAGAATTCCTCAGCTACGTAGCAACTGAAATACATCGCTGGGGGCTCAAGGGAAATGGTTCTGAAACCTCCCAGCGCAAGGCTTCCCAT
>JAUWYK010000090.1 GCA_030615865.1 Dehalococcoidia bacterium | reverse complement strand
CAGCCAAACCGTCTTGTCAACCCTGTTCTTTACAAAGCAGGCTTTTCCGGCTAGAATAGGGTGATTAGGCGGGAGTAACTCAGTTGGTAGAGTCCCTGCCTTCCAAGCAGGTTGTCGCGGGTTCGAGTCCCGTCTCCCGCTCCATTAGCTTTGGAGCCCGCCTGATGCGGCGGGTTTTGTTTTTTTCGCTCCCTGCCTTGCTAAGAGGCATCTTTGGCAAAATTTACAAGTTTAGTGAACAGTAAGGGGAACAGGTTAAAATATGCTATAATAATGCGTTGTAACCGATAACCAGGCTTACCATATGAGATTCAGAGGGGGGGAGATTAAAATGGATGACGCACTGGAGGCACTTGTCATAAGTGAAAAGAAGCTAGATCGAAAGTTGGTGGCTAATATCCTGTCACCATACGTCAGGCTTGACAAGGATGCCCGCAACATTAGTCCCCTGGAGGCATGGCTTGGTCTTGGAGCCGATTTGAAGATTTTGGTGTATATTCTGGCGAGGAAAGCTATGGTACTCCTTGGCTTTGGTTTGGAGGCGGAGGGCGCAGCAGCCAGTGAGGTAGCGCGCGATACAAACCTCAAACTGGGTACAGTTAATCCTGCGCTAAGAAAGATGTATGCCGAAGGAATTCTGGACCGAGCAAAGGACCGTAGATACTTTGTGCCTAACGATGCCATTGAGAGAGTCGGGGAAAGATTCAGGCGGCAGAACATTTAGTGAGCGGTGATTCACGAAAGCCGCTGACTTACCATCACCCTTGATTGTTATCGCGCTAAACCAGAAGTAATAGCTTGGTTGACTGAAAGTGGGCGAAATATCCTGCTATTAATGTCTTTACTCTCTCCCCTTGACCAGGGTTTCAACCACAGAAGGGTCAGCCAGGGTGCTGGTATCCCCCAAGTCTTGGCTATTGCCAGCGGCAATCTTGGTCAGTATTCGGCGCATAATCTTGCCGCTCCTAGTCTTGGGTAGAGCATCGGCAAACTGCAGCTTATCCGGGGTAGCTATGGGACCAATCTCCTTGCGGACATGAGCCACCAGTTCCTTCTTCAGGGCGTCAAACTTTTTCACCCCCACGTTGAGGGTAACAAAGGCGTATATCCCCTGTCCTTTAATCTCATGGGGCATGCCCACCACCGCCGCCTCAGCCACCTTATCGTGGGATACCAGGGCGCTTTCCACCTCGGCGGTGCCGATGCGGTGGCCGGAGACGTTGATAACGTCGTCTATTCGCCCCATCAGCCAGTAGTAGCCATCCTCATCTACCCTGGCACCATCACCGGTGTTATATACCCCGGGGAACTGGACAAAGTAGGTACTCTTAAACCTTTCTGGTTCACCATAGACCCGGCGCATCAAGCCAGGCCAGGGTCGCTTAATCACCAGGTAGCCACCCTCGTTGACCTGAGCTGCCAAGCCATTCTCCCTGAGCACTGCCGGCTCCACCCCGGGGAAGGGTAGGGTGGCTGAACCTGGTTTGAGTAGGATAGCCCCAGGCAGAGGGGTAATCAGGATGCCGCCGGTCTCTGTCTGCCACCAGGTATCCACGATGGGGCATCTGCCCTTACCAATAACATTGTAATACCACATCCAGGCTTCAGGGTTAATCGGCTCACCCACTGAGCCTAGGATACGCAGACTGCTTAAGTCATGCTTGTTGGGCCATTCATCTCCCTCCCTCATTATGGAGCGGAGGGCGGTGGGGGCGGTATAGAAGATATTGACCCGGTACTTTTCCACGATGTCCCAGAATCTATCGGGGTGGGGGTAGGTTGGGACTCCTTCAAACATCAGGCCGGTGGCGCCGAAGGCTAGTGGTCCATAGACAATATAGCTGTGTCCGGTGACCCAGCCGATATCGGCGGTACACCAGAAGGTATCCTCTTCCTTGACATCGAATATCCACTTGAAGGTCTGGTAGCAGTACAGGAGGTAGCCAGCCTGGGTATGGAGCACTCCTTTTGGTTTTCCGGTGCTGCCGCTGGTATAAAGGATAAACAGCGGGTCTTCAGCGTCCATCACCTCCGGCTCACAGTAGGGCTTGATATCCTCAGCCGCCATCTCATCATGCCACCAGTGGTCACGACCGGCCTGCATATTGATTCCGATATCCGCTCTCTTGACCACAATCACGTTCTTTACATCAGGGCACGCCTTGAGGGCAATATCGGGGTTGTCCTTGCTTCTGATAATCCTGCCACCACGGTAGTAGCCATCGGCGCAGATGAGCATCTTAGCCCCACAGTCCAGTATCCTATCTCTCAGTGCCTCAGCACTAAAGCCACCAAAGACCACGCTGTGGATAGCACCGATTCGGGCGCAGGCGAGCATGGCGATGGGCAGCTCGGGAATCATCGGCAGGTAGATAGCAATCCGGTCACCCTTGTTAACTCCGTGCTTCTTCAGCACATTGGCGAACTTGGACACCTGATAGTACAGATCCTGATAGGTGAGGGTCTTACTCTCACCAAAGTCCCCCTCCCAGATTAGAGCTGCCTTGTTTTTCCTCCAGGTGTTAAGGTGACGGTCCAGGCAGTTATAGCAGACATTAAGCTTACCGCCAACAAACCACTCATGTTTGGCTTCCTTGAAGTCTTCCACCAACACCTTATCCCACTTTTTGAACCAGTCAAGCTGCTCCGCCAGCTCTGCCCAGAAGCCCTCGGGGTCATCAATAGACCTCTGGTAGATTTGCTTATATTCCTCCAGGCTCTTGATATATGCCTTTTGCTTGATTTCTTCAGAGGGAGCAAATACCCTTTTTTCTACCATCATAGAGGTAATTGTTTTTGCCTCTTCCATACTTAAACTCCCATTCCTTCGTTGCTCATAAAACTAATGGTAACCGATTAAATAATCAAAAGCGGATTGTACTAGAGGTTGACTTTTCACAATGACGGTGATGATATCTGCTGGGCTAATCCTGGTAGGCAACACCCATTAATTGGGTAAATGCGGCCCGTAGCCTCTGTGAAATCACGTAGGCTACCCCTCCGGCAATTTCAGCACACAGCTTGGGGTTGGTGTAAATTAAATTGCGTAGCTCTCTCCCGTTAAAGGCGAGTGCCTTTGTCCTCTCCAAGGCTTTGGCGGTGGCAGTGCAATGGAATGGCGGTATCGTAGCTGACCAGCCGATACACTCAAAATTAGAGGCAGCCTGGATTTGTCGCTTATCTGTTGGTCCTAGTTCCAGAAGGATGGATACCAGCCCCTCTTCAATCACATATATCTTTTCCTCCTCCCGGTCCTGCTTGCATATAATTGTCCCTGCCTCAAATACCTCAGGAGTGCACATCTTCTCCACTACCCTGAGCTCATCCTCTTCTAGGTAGTGGAATATATCAGACCTTCTTAGTACTTCTATCCTGTCCATTTTCGACCTCCAGGGTTTTTGTGTCTGGTGACTCACTACACAAAATCATTGTACACTGCGAGTGCATGTTTTTCAAACAGCTGGAACTATGGCCAAACTGGAGTTGGGCTCATCCCAGATTCAGCCGAAGCTAACTGTAATTATGGGTTTGATTTTTGAAGGCACAATACCCAAGCCACCTGAGCTACCCAGAGGGCGTGATGGGAAAATTTAATAAATACCTAAATATTTGTCTATTTCCCAAGATGTAACTTGCTCTTTAAACTCATCCCACTCTTTTGTTTTTATATTGATATACCTTTCGAATAGATGTTTTCCCAGGACTTCTTGCATAAGTTTATCCTTTTTCAGTTCATTTAACGCTTCCCATAATGAGGTTGGCAAAACATCGACTTTTTTGTTTACCAAGCTTTCCCTATCAAGCTGATACACATTTTCTTCCACAGGTTGAGGTGGTGATAGATTATTTTTGATTCCATCTAAGCCAGCTCTTAACATAACGGCAAAGGCTAAATATGGATTGCAGGTTGGGTCCGGGCATCTCAACTCGACTCTTGCCGATTCCTGTTTCTGCCTGAACCACTGGGGCACTCTTATCAGAGCAGAGCGATTCATACTAGCCCAAGTAATATATACCGGAGCTTCAAACCCGGAAATCAATCTCTTGTAAGAGTTTACCGTGGGACAAAGAATTACACACATCGCTTTAACATGTTTCATCTGACCGGCAATAAAGCTGTAGGCAATCTTTGATAACCTATATTTATCATTCTTGTCATAAAAAGTGTTTCTTTTTGTTTTGACGTCGAACAAGCTTTGGTGAATATGCATACCAGAACCAACAATACCCATTATCGGTTTTGGCATGAAGGTTGCCTCTAGATTATGCATCTGGGCGATTTTCTTTACCGTGTATTTTAGGGTAAGTAGTTCATCAGCCACTTCCAAGCAATGCCCGTAATTGAAATCTATTTCATACTGACCGTGACCGACTTCATGATGCGATGCCTCAACCTCAATGCCAAAAGTCTTGAGGGCAGCGATTATCCCTTTTATCACCCTATAGCCTTCAAAGGAAGAAAGCTCAAAATAACTACCATAATCTATAGGAGATTTTATTAGTGCCTCCTCCTTCTTAAATAGATAAAATTCTGGCTCAGGTCCGACATCATATTGAAACCCCATTTCAGTTGCTCGGGCAATTATTCTTTTCAGAACAAATCTGGGGTCTCCGGCAAAAGGTTCGCCATTGGCTCCATAAATATCGCAGATTAGCCTTGCTGTCTTACCATTTTCGGTTAGCCAGGGAACAATAGAATAAGTGGTTAAATCCGGTTTTAGGAATAGGTCGCTTTCCTGTATTCTGGCAAAGCCTTCAATTGAAGAGCCATCAAACCATACTCCGTTGGTCAAGGCACCTTTCAATTGTTCAACTGGTATGATAACCTCCCTAACTACACCGACCAAATCAGTGAATTGCAAGCTTACAAATTTCACCTCGTCTTCTTTTGCCTGTTCTAAGACCTTTTTCCTTTCCATAGGGGCTCCCTTCATATCCATTGTGGATTAGCACATTTTACCACTCTTTCTGGTATCTGTGAAGTAATCCTCTTCTTGAGAACCCTTGCCCTGAGCCAAATCAGCGCCTATAATTGAGATATAGGAGTGGTGGCATTGAGCATTAGGCGTCCAGCTCATACTAGTGTTGTCGGGCAAATAGCCTTGTTGCTGACCATGCTCAGCGTACTTTCAATGGTATTAGCTTGTGCCCAGAAGAACCAATGATAGTGAAGGAGGGTGAGATGGAAATATTACTATTCAGTACCGCTTTCAAGGATGGGGAGAGGATTCCAGCCAAGTACACTTGTGAGGGACAGGATATATCCCCGCTGCTGGAATGGGGCGAGCCACCGCCAGGGACTCGAGCCTTTGCCCTCATAGTGGATGACCCGGATGCGCCAATGGGAGTTTTTACGCACTGGGTTATATTCAACATCGCATCTGATAGCCGCCAACTGGTGGAGGCTATTCCTACCCAAGGCCAGCTTCCAGACGGTGCTTTGCAGGGTAAGAACGACTTTGGCAGAACCGGCTATGGTGGTCCCTGTCCTCCTGCTGGTCGTCCCCACCGCTACCAATTCACTCTTTACGTCTTGGATCAACCCCTGGATTTGAAGGCAGGCATATCCAAGGAGCAGCTACTTAGCGCTATGCAAGGCCATGTCCTCGCCCAGGGTCAGCTCACAGGCACATACCAACGCTAGCCGGTGGTCAGTACAGAAGTAGAAACTGATGGGAAAACCATTTAGAGTGTGGAAGGATGTTTACATGGTCGGTGGGGCTGAACTCTCGCACCCGCAATGACCTTGCTTTTAGTCTTCTCCGCTGACTTTTCTGCGTTTGGTACGACGTTTACCTACCCACAAACCTTTGAAGAAGTTCCGGTTTAGTAGGTGCCGGTTATCGGCTACACTCAAGAGGTCCTTGGATATCCCTCTCTCGAAGTAGGCTACCTCAACATGCTTACCCATGTTCTTTACCGCTTGAAGAGCATAAGCGAAATCGGAATCACCGCTCACCAGCATTGCCACATCGTA
>JAUWYK010000043.1 GCA_030615865.1 Dehalococcoidia bacterium | reverse complement strand
TACAGAGCTTCTATTCGAGCTTTGTGGACAGCATCTGGATCTATCAATATATTGCGGGGCTTTCTAATAGGCTTTCTGTTCATTATAGTTACTATGGCACTAATGTGCAATATGGCACATATTCTATGGCTTGTCAATACCCTTTCGGCCAATTTTTGACGAGTTTCTAAAAATTGTTTACCAGCCTCTTTATTTAGGCGATGTAGAAGTCTTTGTCCTGAGCATTTTCTTTACAGTAGCCACTTCAGATACAATTATGCCCTGAAGATAAAGCAATCGCAGATAGGGAAATAATGAGATATGCTTAGAGTATACTACAATTGGTCTTCGGATTAGTGCCAGAGGTACGGTTAAGCGCAGCTTATTCCTTAGGCCAGCTTCAGTATATGCGACAAACATTCCTTCGGGAATAACTTAATAGGACAATCGCAGAATACGCATGGCTGAACGACGACGATGGGACAACGATGGGACGTTGTCAAAGTGATGATCTAACGATGAAAAGATGACGGTCTGACGACATTAAGATGATTAGGGCTCAAGTAACATTTATCAGACTGGGAGAACATAGTAGCCACTGCTGAGACAGAGGTGTGGCCGCAAATAAGAGAGGAGGTAGGGGCTGAACTTTTCGATACCGCTCTGCAATATGCAGGCCTAGCTGATTAGCAGTCTTTATTGATTTAAAAAGCCAGTATAACTAAAACTTAGAACTTACTAGATTGTAAGTAAGGGCTGGGTATAGTGTGATATTGAACATAAGCAAATATATGTAACATAGAATGCTGCGAGGTTATCGATTACCAAAGTGGCTCAAGGAGATGGAAGGGGGTAGCAAATGAAAGCCAGGATAGTTAGCCTTGAAGAATTACCCCTGAGCTGCTTGAGAAACACTCAGCACCTAAAGGCATCGGCAATATCCCGAGGTTATACTCTCAATCGGTCACGATAAAGGGTCTCAAATCTTCAATTTACCGAGGCAAATCACACAAACCATCGCTTTGTGCAGTTATCGTATCAGAGATTGTTTGACTGTTTTGGGGTCGAAAAACCCATCTGGTCACCCATTATAGGGCATAAAGGGGGATAGGCGGTATCACCAGTATTTAGGCGGATACAGCCCTTTAAAAATAGCCTTAAAATTTTTGTAACAAAGTATTTTTTAAGGCTAGATTTCTGATATAAATTCTGAAGCAATATCTAAAGCGAAAAGGCATTATGCCACCAAATTCAGAAAATATTTTAGAAAAAATATTGACAATGGATGTGCTATAATTTAATAAACAGAGGAGGCTTAGCAGAAAATAGAACACAAAGGAGGGTAAAAATGGAGACCGGGCGTTGCATACAGGAAGCTGTGAGTTGCAGCGCCAGTTGTGCAAATTGTGGCAAAAGGTCAAATAGTCCTGTAACTCGGCTTACAAGTTTACTTGACCTTTTTTAAATAATCTTTCCATTTCCAACTTGGAGTTGAGAAAAAGGAAGTAAAACTTAATAACTGAGTGCCATAAAGCATAATCAAGGTTAAAAAACAAGTGTCAGCGAGCTTGCTAACCAGGCTTATGAAGTTATATAGTGGATGTTGAAGGTTCAATTTACAGGAACAGCCATTATGGAAACTGTTAATCCTGTAGCTCGCGACTTTATCCTTTTCTGTGTTCACCGCCATGGTAAGGAATGGCCAGCTCTGTACGATGAGATGTGCTGGGTAGCCGGCCGTCGGTTGTTCAGAGGACTGGGCTATGCCGAGTTAAGAAAGCTGGGGCTATCCCTGAGTCTTAACAACATAGAAGATACTATTAGGATGGTAGATATCATTACAACTCAAAAGTAGAAGCTCAAAACGATAAAGCAACAAAGTCTACCCTTAATCTAATATCAAGCTAGCCTAATCATAAATTTTACTATTTCTGCCTACTACGCTCCCAGCTACTCAAAGCGCTTTAAAGGAGAGTAAGTCTGATGTCAAAAACAATGAAGATTATGATAATAAGCCTATTATCAGGAATTCTCCTCGCCCTATCTTTTGGAGCTGGCTGTGCTCTGGGTGTCAAAACTTCGCCGAACTCAGACCTGGGTCTGGAGATTGTGGAGGAGGCATGGAGCATTCTCTTCCACGATTATGTGGACAGAGACAAGCTTGATACTAGCACACTGAGCCAAGCAGCCATCAAGGGTATGGTGGAGGCACTGGATGACCCCTACACCTCTTATCTAGATGCTGAAACCTACCAACTGAGCCTAAGTAGCTTGGAGGGGAAATTTGAGGGTATTGGTGCCCAAGTAGGAATTAGGGATGAGCAGCTAATGATTATCGCCCCCATTGCTGATTCGCCAGCAGCTAAGGCAGGCATCAGGGCTGGTGATACAATCCTAGAAATTAATGGTAGGGCTACATCAGAGATGAGCCTGGCTGAGGCTGTGCTTAACATCCGTGGTACCAAGGGAACACCCGTCACCCTCCTTATCCTTCACCAGGACGAGACCAAGCCCGAGGAAATTGAGATAGTTAGAGCTGAAATTGAGCTGCCTAGTGTAAAATTTGAGATGAGGGGAGACATTGCCTATATCAATATCACCTATTTTTCTCAGCGCACTGGTAAAGAGCTATCCTTGGTGCTACGGGATATAACCCAGGAAGCACCTATTGGCATCATCCTTGACCTGCGCAGTAACCCTGGTGGCTCACTGGAAGCAGTGGTTGATGTAGCTAGCCACTTTTTGACTGAGGGCGTAGTCGTTAATGTGGTGGATAGTCAAGGAAAATATACTACCATGATAGTTAAGCACAACGAAATAACCACCGACCTGCCCTTGGTCATTTTAGTAGATAGCTACACTGCTAGCGGCAGTGAGGTACTGGCTGGAGCCCTGCAAGACTATGCTCGCGCCACCCTCGCCGGCACCAAGACCTACGGCAAGGGCAGTGTCAATATCCTACGCCAGCTTAAAGATGGCTCAGGGTTATATATTACCACTGCTCGCTGGCTCACCCCCAATGGTCGCCTCATAGAAGGTGAGGGGTTATACCCAGACTATGAGCTTGAGCTTAACGGAGACGATACTATCCAATGGGCTTGGGACTACCTGAAAAGCAAAACTGCACGAGAGGAGGTGATGAACTGGCAAAATAAACAGGTCAAACTTACACAACTAAAATCATTATAGTCTAGAGGGGGGTGTGAAAAATGGCAAAAATACCTGACAAGATTGAAACATGGCAGATGGTAGAGCTTGGAAAGCTAGCCAAGGCAAGCGTTGATGTTCCTGAACTTAAGCCAGGCGAGGTGCTGGTTGAAATTGCTGGCTGTGGTGTGTGTCATACCGACCTGGGCTTTTTCTATGATGGCGTGCCTACGGTAAACAAACCACCACTTACCCTGGGTCATGAAATCAGCGGCACCGTAATAGCTGGTGACGGTAAATGGCTAGGCAAGGAGGTAATTATACCGGCGGTAATGCCGTGTAATAACTGCCCTATTTGTGCTGCTGGTAGAGGCAATCGTTGTCTGGCACAAAAGATGCCCGGGAATAGTATGGGGATTTATGGCGGCTTTTCCAGCCATATTGTAGTCCCTGCCCAAGATTTGTGTGAGATTCCGGATAAGAAGGGAATACCCCTTTCGCATTTTGCAGTGATTGCTGACGCAGTAACCTCGCCGTATCAGGCGGCAATGAGGGCAGAGGTCTCGCCCGGGGATTTAACCATCATCATCGGGGTTACCGGTGGTCTTGGTGTATATGCCACCCAAGTTTGCTCGGCATTAGGTGCCAAAGAGGTAATCGGTATTGCCCGAAACCCGGAGAAGCTGAAGCGAGCCCTAAACTTTGGAGCTACTCATGTTATTAGCTCAGTGGACAAAACCCCAAGAGATATTCGGGATGAATTTCGGAGCTACAGCAAGGAAAAAGGTGTACCCGTTTATGGCTGGAAGATATTTGAGTGGACTGGAACAGGGGCTGGTCAAGAGATCGCTTTAGAGCTACTGTCCTTCGTTTCCACATTGGTTATAGCCGGTTACGGGATGCAGAAGAACGAATATCAGCTATCAAGGTTAATGGCATTTGACGCCGACATTATGGGCTCGTGGGGTTGTCTGCCCAAGTACTATCCTGAGGTTCTCAAGATGGTTTTGGAGGGTAAGATACAGATAGAGCCCTTTGTCGAGACAAGACCGATGAGCCAAATAAAGGAAGCATATGAGAAAGCTCACGCTACCAGCTTGACGAAGCGAATAGTATTAACCCCTGATTTCTGAATTTAAATTAAAAAGGAGGTATAAAATGGCTTTAGATTGGATACCAAGAGACAATGTATTAAAAGACCATCAGATTTTTGGTGATGAGCACTTCGGCACCGAGCCACCGTGCACCATGTTTGAGAAGAAGCCTCTGGTTAATCCTGATACTGGCGAGACGGTTGACGGTCTTTATACCGCGTGGATAACCCTCAATAACCCCGCCCAGTTTGGTTCCTATACTACCGAGATGGTAAAAGGGGTTACTGCTGGGATGCACAAGGCGTCAATGGACAGGAGTATCGTCGCCACCATATTTACCGGCACCGGCGATAGGGCATTCTGCACCGGTGGTAATACCAAGGAATATGCCGAGTATTACACCAAGAGACCAAAGGAATATGCCGACTATATGGACCTCTTTGCAGGTATGGTGGATGGCATCTTAAAGAGCCGAGTCCCGGTAATCTGCCGGTGTAACGGGATGCGGGTTGCTGGTGGTCAGGAGATTGGTCAAGCCTGTGACCTTACTATTGCTGCTGATACCGCTCAATTCGGTCAGGCAGGGACAAGACATGGCTCTACTCCAACTGGTGGCTCCAGCGATTTCCTGCCCTGGAACCTCAGTATGGAACAGGCTATGTGGAACTGCTTTTCCAATGAAATGTGGAGCGCCTACAAGATGGAAAGGCTGGGCTTAATCACCAAGGCTATCCCGATTAAGAAGAATGACAAAGGGGAGTGGGTAAGAGACCCAAGGGTTATCACTGATAAATACGTGGAGAATGGCGAGATAGCTTACGGTGAATTTAGGAAGGGGGGCGAATTTAAGCAGGCTACAGAAACTCTAAAGGGATTCAAAACTGACTGGTCATTGCTTGACGACTACATAAATAGAGTGGTCTGGACCATAACCAACCTTATGCCCCTCTGTGTAATGATGACCGTTGAATCCATAAGAATGAAGAAGAAGTTCTTCTGGGATCAAACTAAGGTGCATTCCATGTACTGGCTAGCGGCTAACATGAATGCCGAGGCTTGGCTTGGTTTCAACGCTTTCAATACCTCAGATATCACCGGTACACGGACTATAGATTTCATCAAGTATCGCCAGCTTGTAGCCCAAGCACACCAGTATGATGATGCCATGATGGAAGCAGTTTTTGCTAAGCCCAAGCAGCAATAGGTTAAGCCCATCAACTCAGTGATAGAAAGCCCGGGTATACCTGGGCTTTCTATTTTTTAGCTTGACAAAGAGTTATGTACAGGTTAGCATTCTATTGAGGTCGTGCTAGACGGGGAGCTAGCGGTGCCCTGAACTCGCAATCCGCTATAGCGAGGTTGAATTCCTACTTGAGGCCTTTGCCTTGTGGGACTACTTCTGTCAAGCGGTGTTGAAAGCTGGGTCCTACGCGGCAGAGCCCTATGAAACCCGTCAGGTCTGGAAGGAAGCAGCGGTAAGTAGCCGCCCTGGGTGCCGTAGGGCTACCTGGTTGGAGCTGGCTGGCTTAAGCAAGCTGTAAAGCAAGGTCAAGGGTAGGTGCACGACCTCATAGCTATTATGGAAAGGAGGCAGCCCTCCAGTTAATCAATTTTGGAAACTCTAGGGCTGTAACTAACAAATGGAGTTAGGATTAGCTAAGAAAGTAGCCATTGTTACTGGTGGCGCCTCAAATGTCGGTCGTGGCATAGTGCTGGCTTTTGCCAAGGAGGGGTCAGATATTGCCATTGTGGATATAGATGAAGCAAAGGGCCAAGAAGTAGCTGAACTAGCCAAGAAGCAAGGCGGTAGGGCGATGATGATTAAGACAGATATAACCAAGCCTGAGCAGTGCGATGCTGCGGTGAAGAAGATACTAGACGAATTTGGGCGATTAGACGTGCTGGTGAATTGTGCCGGATGGGTAAATGACCAGCTATTTGTTGAGAAGCCTAGGCAGGAGTGGGTAAAGGAGGTAGATATAAATTTTTGGGGTGTAGTTAACTGTGTTAGAGCCGTAATCGACCACATGACAGCTCAGGGAAGTGGCAAGATTGTCAGTGTTGCCTCTGACGCCGGTAAGGTCGGAGAATACCGGGAAGCCGTTTATGGCGGGGCAAAGGGAGCAGTTATTGCCTTTTCTAAATCTTTGGCTAAGGAAGTTGGACGCTACGGGCTCAATATCAATGTAGTTTGTCCGGCAACGGTTGTCCCAGCTAGTGTTGAAGAGATGGGTGAAGAGAGTTTGTGGCGTGGTGGGGGGCTATTTTATAAGCTGACACCCGAGGTGAAAGAAAAGATGGCTAAAGCCTACCCTCTGCGCCGCTTAGGCAAAGCGGAGGATATAGCCAACGCTGTGGTATTCCTGGCTTCAGATGCTGCTAGTTGGATAACGGGGCAGGCGCTCAGCGTAGATGGTGGTTACACTATGGCTTAGAGGGAATAAGGGTGGCTAAAAAAGTAGCCCATAGAAGGCGTTACCTCAAGACAGAGCCACTTTTGGCTCAAACCAAGAGGTTACTGCGCCACTTCGACCTTAAGGCAAGAAAGAGACTGGGGCAGCACTTCCTTATTGACGGAGATGTGCTTGAGCTTATTGCTTCGGCTGCCCAACTTACCTCCGCCGATATTGTTATGGAAATAGGTTCTGGTCTAGGTGTGCTGACCAAGGAGCTAGCCAAGCAAGCTGGTTGGGTAATTGCCATTGAGCTGGATAGCAAACTAGCTGCTAGCTTAAAACAGACACTGGCTTCTTTTGACAATGTTACCATCATCAATGAAGATATACTTGGGATTAATCCAGCAGCTTTGCTCCGGGAGCAAAAGGCGAGGTTTCCACCGGCAATAAATAGCCCTCTTAGCTACAAGGTGGTGGCTAACCTCCCCTACTATATTACCTCTCCTACCTTGCGCCATTTTCTTGAGGCTTCGGTTAAGCCTCAAACTATGGTAGTTATGGTGCAAAAGGAAGTAGCTGAGGCTATTGTGGCTAAGCCTGATCACATGAGCCTGCTGAGTATTAGCGTCCAGTTTTACGGGGAACCAAGAATAATCAGCCACGTGCCAGCTCACTGCTTTTATCCGGCACCAGAGGTTGATTCAGCTATACTGCGGATTGACTTGTATCCTCAGCCAGCAGTGGCAGTGGATGAAGGAAGCTTTTTCGAGCTGGTGCGGGCTGGTTTTACCGCCTCCCGCAAGCAGATATGCAATTCTTTAGCTCAAGGTCTGGGATTACCAAAGGCTGAAGCTTTATCCTTATTGGGGAAAGCAGATATAGCGCCACAACGACGGGCTGGAACCTTGACCCTTGGGGAGTGGGCACAGTTGTGGCAGGTATTTAGGGGTGAATCAGCGTGCTGACTGTTCTGGCGCCAGCTAAGTTAAATTTGACCCTTGAGGTTTTGGCAAAGCGCCCTGATGGCTTTCATGAAATTCGCAGTGTTATCCAGACCATAAATCTATGTGATAGCCTCCGCCTCCAGTTAAGCCAGAATATTGAGTTTAAGTCCAATGCGCCCAATTTTATCCCAGAAGAGAGCCTAGCATCTAAGGCAGCCAGCTTACTTCAGGAAGCGACACGATGCGCTAAAGGGGCAACCATAAAAGTTAACAAGCACATCCCATTAGTGTCAGGGTTGGGTGGAGACAGTAGTGATGCCGCCGCTATTCTGCGCGGGGTTAATAAGCTTTGGCGATTGGGTTTATCACAGGAGAAATTGCTTGAGCTAGCCTCCCAGCTAGGTTCAGACGTAGCCTTCTTTCTTCATGGTGGCACGTCTCTGGTCAAGGGCAGGGGGGAGATAGTAACCCCACTACCCCCGTTCCCCTATATGTGGGTTGTCCTAATGGTGCCACCTGTACCCAGGCTGCCAGAGAAGACAAAACGGCTTTACGCCAGTCTAAAGCCCAGCCACTATACCGGAGGGCAGGCTACAGACAGGCTTGCTGCTTTACTAACTGGGGGTGGGGAGATAACAACATCTAGCCTGTTTAATGTGTTTGACGATGTTGCCCTTGATAGCTTTACCGGGCTTGAGGAATATTGGGGACAATTTTTAAAAGCCGGGGCTCAAGAAATTCACCTAGCCGGCTCAGGACCAGCGCTATTTACTCTGGTAAAGGACAAGACTCAGGCTGAGAACATATATGGAAATCTCCAAAAACAGGGGCTGGAATCTTATCTAACTGAGACATTAGGAGGTATTAAATGAGCAACACGAGTGAAAATCTGCAGTCAGCTTTTGCTGGAGAAAGCCAGGCCAACCGGCGATACCTGTTCTTTGCTGACAAGACGGAAAAGGAAGGGCATCCCCAGATAGCCAGGCTATTTCGCGCCGCAGCAGAGGCAGAGACGGTTCACGCCCACAACCATCTTGAGGTTATGGGTGGCATTGGGACAACCAAGGAGAATCTGGAAGCAGCTGTCAGCGGCGAAAGTCATGAATTCAGGGAAATGTATCCCGCCTTCATTGAGCAGGCCAAAGCTGAAAATAATGAGAGGGCTGAGATTAGTTTCACCCACGCCAACGCGGTAGAGAAAATCCACTATAACCTGTACCAGAAGACACTTGAAGCCCTTGAGGCGGGACAGGGACTGAAGGACGAGCCTTACTTTGTCTGCCAGGTCTGCGGCAATACTGTAGCCGGCGAAGCTCCCGAGAGATGCCCTGTATGTGGCGCCCCACGCAGTAAATTCAAGCGCGTGGAGTAGGGTGAGAAAGAGGGATTAAAAGGGGCTTCGCCCCTTTAAGAAATTTCCCTTCCCTCTCCCCTTCACAAGGGGAGAGGGAAAAAGGATGAGGGGTTGTATGTCCGAACTTTGGAGAATAGTACTTACAGCAATCTTCACAGTAGTGGGTGGAAGTATTGTGTATGCTGGTGGGCACTTTCTTGTAGCATTGTTTGTAGAACCAATCCACCGTCTGCGTTCTCTTATTGGTGAAATTGCTGACACCTTAATTTTCTATGCGGATGTATATAGTAACCCTGGGTATGGTCAGAAGGAAAGAATGGATGAAGCCAGCGAGGCACTGCGGCGCCAAGCTAGCCAGCTAAGGGCCAGAGCGCACTCTGTCCCATGGTATTCGTTCTGGTCATTTATGGGGCTTGTGCGAAAAAAGGCAAAAATCGAAGAAGCCTCTGCGGAACTTATAGGTCTATCAAATTCGGTTCATCGTAGCGACCCTAATCTTGGTGTACAAAATTATAGAAGACGGGAGAGAATCGAGGAACTGTTGGGTATCCGAAGTGGTGAAAAGCAGAAATAGGGTTAGCCCATCAATAACTCATCTGTTCTTGGCTAACCACCCTTCAACCAGTTTCTCCTCACCCTGCTTGCTGGTTACCTTCCCATCCAGTCTGGCTTCGTGCACTAGATTCAGTATTTCTTTGATGCGGGGACCGGGGGTGATGCCCATTCTTATCAAATCATCACCATTAAGGGCTGGCTTGATGTAGCGAAGCTTATCTAGAAATAGCTGGATGTGCTGGCGAGCCACCGAGGAGTCGCTGGCTAAGGAATTGGCTGTAATTGCCAGTGGGGAATAGCCATGAAGGAGGCGGTAAATACCGCTTGGAGTGAGTTTGGGATTGGCTAAGGATTGGAGTTTAGCCTTGATGCCGTTAGTATCCCGCAGGGTTTGGGCTAGTGATTTAGCTAATCTCAGACGCGAAGTAAATTGTTCATTTTGTTTACTGGTCAAGGAATAAGCCAGAAGAGCTAGGTAGAGCCCAATTGGTGGCGCATTAGGCGAGCTTAGCCGTCGAGCCTGCCCGAATTTTTCCGCCAGCCAGCCATTGCCCTTTAGCGCCGGATGCAATTTCGACAGCACACCTAGCTCATTAGCCCGGTATAGGATTTTCTCCGGGTATTTCTCCTTTAATATGAGCTCCAGCTCGTGTCGTATTCGGTCACCACTAATGGTATCCAGCATAGGTATATCTCGCTTAAGTAGCCGCAGGGTATTTTCTTCCAGCTGGAAGTTTAGCCGTTGCTCGTAGCGCAGACCACGCCAAATACGAGTAGCATCATCAGTAAAGCTTCTCTCATGTAGAACACGGATGAGTTTATGCTCAAGGTCATCCACACCACCATAGAGGTCAATCAATGCGCCGTAGTGGCTAGGGTTGAGATAAATAGCCATGGTATTGATGGTAAAGTCGCGGCGAAAAAGGTCGCTACTTAAGGAGCCGGGCTTCACCGATGGCAGCGCTCCGGGCTTAACATAGGTTTCGGAGCGGGCAGTGGCTAGGTCAACACTCCATTTATCCCATTGCAGTTTAGCTGTATTGAAACGAGGATGAGTTACTATTTTACCCTGATAGGTACTTGATAACTGGTGCGCCAGATTTATGGCATTGCCTTCCACCACCAGGTCAAGGTCAAAGTTGGCTTGTCCCAGGAGCAGGTCACGAACCACACCGCCGACAAGGTATAGGCTCTGCCCCTGCCTGTTAGCCACCTCACCGGCTACTTGCATGAAGCTAACCAACTCAGCCGGTAGCTGTTTTTCAATTTTGCTTGATAAATTCTCAGGCATGTTCTTTTATCTAATAGAATGTTCAAATTATAGCACAAGTTGCCCCTTACATCAGGTAGATAATGGCTATAGTGCGGAGTATACCTGAGGCTACCGCCACCAATAACGGCAATGTGCCGATACCCCCGGGCAAGGGAAATAAAACAAACAACGCCAAACCAAAAATTAGGTGAACAATACCCATTAGTAGCAGGAAGGCCCGCAAGCTTGGCATCTGCCTGGAAATGAGGTGGCTGTCAATTACGTTGACTATCCCGAGGACAGCCGCACTCAGTATCGCCGTGTTAACCCAACTCAACAGTATCGGCACTCACTTATAAGGAAATAATCATCACTATAGCTTACACTATGCCAGGTTAAATGCAAAGCCTTCTGTCTGGAATATGCCACCCTACTTTGAGATTGTTTATTGTCCTATTTATTGGGCGATCCACCCCCTTTATCCCCCTCCCTTAGTAAGGGAGGGGGGCATCAGCCCCCTCTTTTCAAAATCTCCCCATTGCCATTTGCCAGGTATTTTCTTATAATGAACTCCATAAAGGTAAGTTATGAAAGTGGTCTCAATTGTAGGAATGACCGGCACCGGTAAATCGGAGGTAGCCAAGGTATTTGAGAACAGTGGCTTTACCAGAATAAGGTTTGGCGATGTGACCGACGAAGAAATAAAGAAAAGAGGTCTGGAGCCAAACGAAGAAAACGAGCGCTACATCAGAGAGCTCCTCAGAAAGGAGCACGGAATGGCTGCCTATGCCAAGCTGAATCTGCCCAGGATTGATGAAGTATCAAAATATTCGGATGTAGTCATTGATGGTCTTTACTCCTGGGAGGAATACGCCTTTCTTAAGACCTATTACGGGGAAGACTTCTATGTGGTAGCCGTTTGGTCCTCACCGAGAACAAGGTATGCCCGGCTGAGCTCTAGATTAAATCGACGCCTGAAACTGGAAGAAGCCATCAGTCGGGACAGGGCAGAAATAGAAAATATTAATAAGGGTGGACCTATTGCTATGGCGGACTTCACCATAATAAATGAATCTTCCTTGGAAAGACTAAAAAGGGAAGCGGAAAGAATTACCTCTAGGTTGAGATGAAAAAATTAGCCAGACTAGATAGCGATGCTTATTTTCTGAAGATAGCCTCAGTGGTCGCCGAACGCTCAACCTGTCGCCGACACCATGTAGGAGCAGTGGCGGTAAGAGATAAACATATACTGGCTACGGGCTATAATGGCGCCCCTTCTGGGCTTAAAGACTGCCTTGAGCTTGGTTGTCTAAGAGATGAGCTAGGTATACTGTCGGGGACAAGGCAAGAAATATGCCGGGGTATTCACGCTGAGCAGAATGTAATCATACAAGCTAGCCTCCATGGCGTAAGCCTTGAGGGGAGTACTATCTATGCGACACATACGCCGTGTGTGTTGTGTGCCAAGATGTTGGCGAATGCCAAGATAAAGCGGTATGTCAGCTTTGGCAGATATAACGATAACGCCTTTATAGACCTGTTCAGAGAAGCCGGTATAGAGGTTAATATAAAGAAAAGACCCTCAACCACAATACACTATCTAGACTAACTGCCTGCCAGCAATTATATATTTGAGATTGTTTACTAATGCCTGCTTCTCCCTCCAGCCCTAAAGGGCTGGAGGGAAGAAAAAGGTTGATAAATAAGCTTATATATTTTCCCCTTGATAGACTCCTTGATAACCTTCTGTCTCTTGGGTTAGCTGCAAGAAAATAAGTTGCACAATTCTGGCATTCCTCTGCAGGCGAATCCCCTGAGGATTATAGACCACCATAAGAGACTGAGAACGACCAGAGTAGCCAGCATCCCATACCGCTGTGTTCACAGTAACACCACAACGAAGTAGGCTTGACCTGGGCGTGGCTAATGCCATAACATTTTTAGGTAGGTGGACAACCTCATTATAGACAACAATATAGGCACCAGGCATCAGGTCAATAAAATCCAGCCCGTCAAACACCAGCGGCGCTAAATCAGACACCAGCCTCTGGCTATCCACAACCCCTATCTTGCCTGCTGACTGAAGCAACGCTACCTCACGCAGTGTAAGGTCAATGCCGTTAGGCTGCACCTGCTCCTCAAGATTAACATAGCCCTCTATTAGCGGTGGCTCTTGCTCCAGTAACCTATGGATGTCCTGCTTGGATAAAATAGCTGCCATTGCTAACACTCCCTAATCAAACATTTTACCATACGGCTATATAATTGTTGACAAAATCTGTAATTAGTCTATAATTCAATAAACTTCAGAAGAAAGGGAGAATTATGACAATAAAAATAGTTACCGATAGCACTGCTGACCTGCCTGCCCAATTAGTTCAAGAACTAGGAATTACAGTAGTACCCTTATATGTGCGTTTTGGGGAGGAGGTCTACCGTGAGCGGGTGGACATCACCGAGGATGAGTTTTACCAGAGGTTATTACGCGACCCCGTCCACCCCAGCACCATTCAGCCAACTCCACAAGACTTTGTCGACGTCTACCAGAAGCTGTCTCAGGAGGCTGATGGGATTGTTTCCATCCACATCTCCAGTAAACTAAGCGGCACCTGTAACTCGGCACTACAGGGCAAGAAAATGATAGAAAAAGGGTGCCCTATTGAGGTAGTTGACTCGCAAAGTATAACGATGGGTCTAGGATTAATAGACATTGTTGCTGCCACCGCGGCTAAGGCTGGGGAAGGTTTGCAACAGGTGGTGGAAGAGGCAAAACAGGCTATTCCCAATACACACGTGCTCGGTCTCCTTGATACCCTCAAATACCTGCTCCTGGGTGGGCGTATTGGTAAGGCAAAGGCACTACTAGGCTCAATATTAAATGTGAAACCTATGATAGCACTGAAAGATGGAGAGGTGGTGCCCGCTGGTCAAGCCAGAACCCGGACTAAAGGCATACAGCGGTTATTTGATTTTGTGAAAGACACCTCAAATATTCAGGATCTGGCTATCCTGCATAGTACCACGCCTGATGAAGCGCAAACCCTAGCCGAGCGCATAGACCCTATATTCACCAAGGAGCGAATTAAATTTGCCAGGTTGGGAACTACGCTTGGGGTGCACGGCGGGCCAAGCTTTCTAGCTGTAGCCATTAGAGGATCGTAGCCAGTCAGTTGAAGGATAATCAATAACTGGCAGCGGAGGGATTTGAACCCACGACCAAAGGCTTATGAGTGTTGGTGTTTCTATTTCGAACTCTTGAAGATTAATGGAAGCGACGCGCTCAGTTTTTGGGATGAAGGGACGCTGGGGCTGACAGGCGAACTGCTGAAGGCGGATCAAATAATGGAAAGAATTGCAGCAGACACTCTCGGCCCTGATCAGCGGTTAGGCCGGTTTCTTGCCCGCTTAGTGTCAGGCGCGAATCTGGGCCCCGGAATCTTCGGCAGAGGCAAGCTGATATTCCATGGAGCTTCCAGAACTACATTACACATTTTCGTTGCTGAACTAATATATTGACCTATGCCATTTTTTATATAATCACGTAGCTTCTGGTTAGAAGCTGAATGATAAACATTGTTTAGTTCCTTACCGACTCCTAGTATATGAACTCTGGACTTCTCGACTACCACCCTAAAATCGCCTTTGTGCTGCTCGGTTCTATCAACAAAGTATTCTATTGGGATTTGTGTAGATTTTCATTCCTCTCTCAGTTGTAATTCTTACATCCGTATCTGTGGTGATCTTCATCCCTATATCCCTTACAAATCCTATAATTGTCAATCCGCACCTTTCACCAATTTCGACTCCCAACTTTGTTACCGCAGTCTTTGTCGCCACAATTGGAATATTCGCTCGGCAAATCTTTGACACCATGTCAGAGACCAGCCTTCCGGTTGAGGTCGCAAATGTATTTCTAAAATCAATCTTATTAATCAATGCATAGCCTATCACTTTGTCTAGTGCATTGTGCCTTCCAACGTCTTCTGCTATGCAAATTGGTTCTGCCCCTTGTTTAAACAGTCCAGCTGAATGTACGGCTTCGGTTTCGGCATATATTTTAGATTTTAGGATCGCGTTGACACCATCGAATATATCTTCTCTACTAACCTTAAAATCAGAATGTATTTCCGGAGACCAATTTGCCTTATCTTCTTTCCTGGGCAAAGTTACCTCAGCTATATTCTCTTTTACTGTTATTGATTCTATGTCGACAATATTTTCTATAATTCCCTGCCCAAATAGATGCCCAATGATAAACTCCTTCTCCATCATAGGCGTTATCATCGCTGTGGCAAAATGCCTTCCGTTTATGAAAATTGACAGACCAAGTTCTGTCACTACCCTTTCCTTAGCCCTAGTGACTTCTGCATTCACCTTTGTATATTCAACCCACTCCACGCTTCTATCTTCTGACATTTTACCTCCGGAATTTATATGAGGTTGGTCAAAGTGCTGTCTCTAGTATAACCTACCCATTGTTCAACTTCATGGGGCCTCCAGCTTTCTCTAATTATAACGGCTTTAAGGCTAGCTGGCTAGCTTCGGTTCAAATAATTTTTTAAAGAATTACTAAACAATCTCGAGAGCACAGCGGGTAGATGGGAGCAGACTGAGGATGCTACTATTAACAGGGCTTTTTGGGGCTTGACAAGGCAGTAGGTAAATGATAATATTGGTATAGCGTGAAATTAACGCAATACCGAATATGAGACATACTGATGTTTCGTCCTAGAGCAGCAATGCTGACCCTTTACGGTGATTACGTACGTTATAGAGGGGTTGAAATTGGAATTGGCAGCTTGATAAAACTGCTGGGCAATTTTGGGCTTTCAGAGCAGTCTATAAGGTCAGCAGTATCGAGGATGTGCCGGGTTGGTTTACTTAAAGTAAGGCACAAGGGGGTGAGGAGTTATTATTCGCTAACGGAGGAAGGCCATAGTTTATTGACTAAAGGAACACAGCGCATTTTTGTGCGAAAGAACAATCAATGGGACGGAAGTTGGAGCATAGTTATCTACTCCGTTCCTGAGCGAAGAAGAGAGGCGAGGGATCGCCTGCGCCTTGAGCTGAGTTGGATGGGGTACGGGCCCTTAAGCCAGGCTACCTGGATATCGCCCTATGACCTGACTAAAGAGGTGGAAGATTTAGCCGAGAGGCTTCAAATCAAGGAGTACATTCAAATGTTCCAAGCCAAACATCAAGGTTCCATCGATCCCAAGAAGATAGTTTCCCAGTGTTGGGATTTGGGTAGAATATACGAGAGGTATGCTAACTTCATAGCTAAATATCGTCCTAAGCTGGAATATCACCTTAAGCGCCTTCAAGCTGGTGAAAATGTTGAGCCCAGTGAATGTTTTGTGGAGAGATTTAGCTTAATTCATGAATATCGCAAGCTCCCCTTCTTGGATCCTGATTTACCCCAGGAGCTTTTGCCCGAGAATTGGCTGCGTCCCCAGGCAGCTGCTCTATTTGATGAATACCACAATTCGCTCACCGAGAAAGCCAATGAATACTTCGACTCAGTGTCCAAGAACTACCGAGGCGCAAGGAGAGCTTAAACAGAAGGGCCCAAATGCACTGACGAAAGACCTTATAGAGGCGGGAATCCACCTTCCGGTTTCCCTCTGGGAACGGGAGTAAAACGGAGCGCTGACAAGAGTAGATAGAGTGTCGTATCATTCTTAATCGGAAGAGTTATTTAGAGGCTAAGTAACTTAAGGGGGTAAATAGTGAGGTACGCAGAGACAGGGGTTAATTTAGAAATTGATCTATCACGAGGAAGCATTGAGAAAGAAGGAACTGACCCAAAATTAACTGAACTTTACCTGGGGGGTCTAGGTACTAACGCCAAGATATTATGGGATAGGGTTCCCCCTGAAGTTGAACCCTTTTCTCCTGATAATCTACTAATATTTAGCGCTGGTCTTTTAGCTGGCACACCTGCTCATGGTGCTAATCGTACCATTGTTTCTACCTTTTCTCCTCAGACTTTGTTAATGGCATATTCAATAATGGGGGGATTTTGGGCACCAGAACTGAAATTTGCCGGTTATGATAAGGTAATCGTTCGTGGCAAGTCCCC
>JAUWYK010000035.1 GCA_030615865.1 Dehalococcoidia bacterium | reverse complement strand
ACAATCTCTAAGCCACATATTTGATAGACCAGCTTCAAGTTAAGACTGCGGCGAACAATATCTGCCAACTGGTCATATTGGCCATGACGAAAATC
Source organism: Dehalococcoidia bacterium (assembly GCA_030615865.1). The sequence goes on along the minus strand of JAUWYK010000035.1, from coordinate 18,640 downwards.
AGTATTGGTAATAATCTCACCTGCATTCCCAGGGTGTGCTCTGTCTTCCTGAGATACTGAATCCTCCTCAGGGATTAAGATATGGTGGTAATAAGGTATAACACCGATAACCGGCTTTGAGGTATAGCTTTCCAGCCAGTCCAGCCCCGGTTGAAGTAAAGCCATGTCACCCCTGAACTTGTTAATAATAAAACCCTTGATACTATCTCTCTCCACCTTATCTAAAAGGGTTATAGTGCCAACCAGAGAGGCAAAGACACCCCCCTTATCAATATCACCTACCAGTAGCACCGGCGCTTTGACCAATCCGGCTATACGCATATTGACAATCTCATTCTCCTTGATATTTATCTCCGCCGGACTGCCAGCTCCTTCAATAACTACGATGTCATATGCCGAACGCAGACGGGCTAGCGATTCTTCTACTACTGGAAGAAGCTCACCAGCATAACGACCATACTCGCTGGCGGTCAAAGTCATAGCTGGTTTGCCTAATACCACGACCTGAGACTTATTATTTGCCTCTGGCTTTAGTAATATCGGGTTCATATCAACACCCGGTTCTATACCCGCTGCTTCTGCCTGCACCGCTTGTGCCCGCCCTATTTCCTCTCCACCCCCAGTTACAAAGGAGTTCAGTGTCATATTCTGAGATTTAAACGGAGCCACACGAAATCCATCCTGCCTAAAGATACGGCAGAGAGCCGTAACCAATATACTCTTCCCTACCGAGGAGGCAGTGCCTTGAATCATCAACGTCTTAGCTGTCATTGTTACCTGTCCATTTGAGGTTCCATAACTTCTCAGCTAACTCTTGTATGTAGAGCCTATTCTCAAGCTTGCTTTTCCAGTTATCAGGAATTGATTCAATGCCAAGATATGCTCCAGAGATAGCCCTGGTCATAGCTCCGATAGTGTCTGTATCCCCACCCAAACTGATAGCATAAAGGACAGCTTCGGCAAAAGAATTAGGTTGAATTGGGAAGGAATATATAGCTGTCGGCACTGAATTGAAAGGCTCGAGTTCATAATTCTGGATAAAGGTGCGAGCCATATCCTCACCATCAAAGCCTCTCCTCCTAATCAATGATTCAGTTACACCAATCATCATGTGGGTGTTATCAGTATAGGTTAAAATCTGTGGTCTCCCAGCTGCCGTCTTAATCTGCCGAGGCTCAACTCTACGCCATCCCTCGAACGGTGCTCCTAAGGCATCGCCCATCCCAGTGCCGAGCAAAGCACCTAGAAATTTTGATTTCAAGACATGCCTCGTCATCAGTGCCCATTATATACTTGATGACCAATTTAAGGAAATTTCCTACTGCTACTTTACTTCACAGCCATTTGCCAGATTGACAAAGGGAATAAAAGAAGATAAAATCAGCATATCAAGAACCTCTAAAGTGGGCAAAAAGCAATAAGCTGACTCTGCGAAGAATTGTAGCAGATAGGCGTTTTGTCAAAGTCTAAAATGGGCCGTTAGCTCAGTTGGCAGAGCACCTGACTTTTAATCAGGGTGTCACAGGTTCGAGACCTGTACGGCCTACTAAAACCTAAAAATCGAAGCTAAAATCGCTGGAATCGGCCTTAGCTGAGGCCGATTTTTTATTGGCCTCGGCAGAGTTGTCAACCTGATTTTATAACTCGTGTCAACCTGATTTTTAAGGAGGTCAAGATGAACAGCAGTATATTGGGACTTCAAAATCTCATTGAAGGTTTCAGACTCTCCTGCCGGACAGAGGGAAAGAGCCCAAAGACGATAGAATGGTATTACTCTTTTATTACAAGGTTCAGGCAGTTTCTGGAGCTAAATAATTTACCTGCCCAAATAGACAAGATAAACAAGAATCATATCAGGCAATTCATCCTGTATCTTCAGGAGGAGGCAAGGACGCCCCGCAGTGGCAAGACCCTATCTGGAGCTACTGTACAGGGCTATGTGCGCACTCTCAAAGCGTTTTTCTCCTGGGCCAGCAGAGAAGGGCTATATTTTATCAAACGAGATGGCTAAAATATCGCTTCCCAAGGCACAGTCAAAGGTTGTCAATCCTTTTACCTCTGATCAAATATGTAAACTGCTTAATCTATGCCAGATATCTAGTGGCAATGGTCAACGCAACCTAAACTATTGACAATTTCGTGATGATAGTGCTAGTGTTATAGAATAATCTAAATTTAAGAGACCACGAGTTACCGTAGCAGAGGTCTTGAGAATGAAGCAAGGGCATTGGGTCATTATCAAGTATGGTGGTGGCAAGTACCCTTTTTGCTTTAGCCGCTGAACTTGGAGCGAGATGCAGGGGTTAAGGCCAATAGTCGCCTTAAGGAAGTGGGGTTCAAATTAGAAGAGAAAAGGGGGGTGAGAGATGAAGTAGCAGAGTAATCTTAGCAGACTAAAATCTAAATGAAGGAGTTTTATTCATGAAAAAGAAAATACTCTTTGGTTTGTTGGTGTTTACGCTAGTTGCATTACCTTTGTTCGGTGCTTGTGCTGAACCAGCACCACCTGCCCCGGCACCACCAACCCCAGCGCCAGTGGCACCGCCAGTGGAGCCACCTGAGGTAGACCCATTAGCTCAGCTCATTGAAGCAGCCAGAGCTGAGGGGAAGGCTATCGTAAGGATCAATCCTGAGGTTGACGAGGATGAGCTGAGACAGCTAGAACGCGAAATCGAGGAAACGTTCGGGGTGAAGCTGGAACTCATTCAGGAGTATGTTGGTCCTCCATCGGTGGCGCTAAGCAAGCTATATATGGAACTTGCGGCAGGGGTACCACCTCACCTCGACCTGATGTGGTCCTCCGCTGTATATTCCTTTATGCCCGAATGGCTGGCCATCACAAAAGAGATAGATTGGCATGCGCTTCTTACTGAGGATATGAATCCTGCTGTGGTACAGGACCACCTTCCTGTTCCTTCTATATCGTGGGGTGACGCCCTGTACACTATAATGTACAGAACAGACAAACTTTCTGCCGATGAGGTCCCCACCACCTGGACCGGTCTCGCCGACCCCAAACTTCGGGGAGTAGTAGGTGTACCGAACTATGCTAGTGCGATCGTAGACTATGCTTATCAAAGCGGTGATAAAGAGGAAGTTCTTTCTGGAATTAGGGCATGTCTGGCTAACGACGCCTTTCTTGGGCGCTATGGTGACATTATGGCCCGCATCGAGCTCGGCGAAATTTGGGTAGGTGGTACGGTTAGTCACCGTTTCCTCATGTCCCGGGAGCGTGGCGTCCCGCTAGATACTGCATTGATGTACGATACCGTTGTGCTAAACGCTTATGCTACGGTAGTAGTTAAGGGGGCGAAGCACACTAATGCGGCCACGTTGGTTCTTCTTTACCTTAGTAGCCCAGGGGGTTCCAAGTGGCAGGAGGATACCTGGGGTTGTAGCACTCGGCACTATCCCGGCTTCTGGGTGTACGACACAGTTGCACAAGCGAAAAGAGAGGGTCTTCCCATTATAGACGTTAATAAGTGGACGGAATATGTGGAGTTTTTACTTTCTCCAGAGATCGACATATGGACGGAAGAGGCTAGCGCGATCCTAGTGGGTGAATAACAACCTTGGTTCGTGCAAACAAAATCGCTTAGGGTGGTATGCGACAAGCCCAGCCTGAGAGGGCGAGGAATTATAAGGCACCACCTACCGAGCAAGTTGCGGGCTAGGTTGCCAAAGGTTAGAGGTGGTATGGCCGAGCTGCCTTAGCCACCAGAGTGAGGGATGCTTTTGTCCCAGTATTGTAGGCGCGTCGGGGTGGCTACGGGCTTGGGCTGGGCTAAACGGCTATTTAACGTCTTTCCTGGAGCCGCTTGAATGCTCGGTACGAAGGTATACAGCGGACACGACCCCTGAAGGCCATAAGAAGCAAGAAGAAGGTAGAGGGTGATGTTTATCGGGCGCAAGCTAGTTTCACGATGCATCCTTGGGCTCCGGAAGCCTGAATTACCCCTTTACGCGATAGGGCTAATAGGCGGGGGGGTGATAATTTGCTTGGCCGTTGTTATTGTCAGGGCATCTTTTCAAGCGGGGTTGATACCAGATTTCACAGCTCCCTTAGTACTGGACCATTACTACGAGGTTCTACTTAAGCCCTATTTCGCCAAGGTAGCACTAAATACCTTGGCGGTAGGACTGGGAACAACCGCAATAGCTTGTTTCTTTGCTGTTCCTGCAGCCTGGTTGCTGACCCGCACTGATCTGCCGTTGAAAAGGCTTTTCTTTGTACTCATGTTCCTTCACTTAGTCATGCCCGCCTTCCTCAGAGTGATGGGTTATATATTGTTGCTATCCCCCAGGATTGGCCTAGTCAATGAAGTGCTCAGGCTCTTCATTCCAGTTGAGTTGGGGCCGCTGAGCCCCTATAATCTGACCACGATAGCGTTTTTGCAGGGGCTCACTCTTACCCCCCTATTATTCATGATGTTAGCCGGGGCTTTACGGGTAATGGATGCCACTTACGAGGAGGCTGCTAGCTCATGTGGTGCCGGGAGGTTCGAGGTTTCTCGCCGTATTACCTTATCTTTCATTACGCCGGCACTAGTGGCCGGTGTAATCTACGTCTTTATGCTCGGGGTCTCGCTGTTCGAGACGGCAGCTCTGCTGGGAATGCCCAAGGCAATCCACATTTTCCCCACTCTTATGTACCTTTCTCTCAACCCAGATGTAGGAGTGACAAACTTCGGAATAGCCGCGGTATATGGTGTGCTACTCCTTATTCCATTACTGATTGTCCTTTATTTCTATCAGAAAGTGCTGAGGGTCTCTTACCGCTATACTGCTGTGACGGGGAAGGGCTATCGGCCGAAGATAGTGAGTTTAGGTCGATTGAAGTGGGCGGGGCTTAGTTTTATGGGGGTCTTCTTCCTGCTAAATTTCCTTTTGCCATTCTTGGCCATGCTTTGGGCTTCTCTTCTTCCGTATTTTCAAGTGCCCTCACTGGAAGTTTTGCAACAGCTTAGCCTGTCTGCTTACAAGTCGGGTATTGGTATAATACTACAAGGGAAAGTGCTGACCAATACGTTGCAGCTTATATTACTTGTCGGGCTGTTTACAGTGATCGCAAGTTTGGCCATTAGTTGGATTGTGATTCGTAGTCGTTTACCCGGAAGATATGCCTTAGATAGTATTTCCATGGTGCCCCATGCCGTGCCGGGGGCAGCTTTGGCCCTAGCTATTGCCTACATTTCGTTGTCACTTGTCGGAATCGTACCCATCTATGGCACTGTTATGGCTCTGGTCATTGCGAACACTGTGAGCTATATCCCGTTTGCCACTAGAACAATCATTGGCGCTTTCATTCAAATTCATCGAGAGCTAGAGGAAGCCGCACAGATTTCTGGAGGTTCCGTTTTGGTTACAATAAGAAGAGTAGTTGTGCCAGTGATTCTTCCTGCTCTCCTCTTTTCTTTCATATGGACAGCACTTCTTGCCTATCGTGAAGTGACTATGGCGTTGTTTCTTAGAAGCCCTGATAATGTGGTACTGGCGTCGAAAATATGGGCGCTATGGGAGCAGAGCGACATGGTGACGGCAGCTGCTATAGGAGTTATGATGGTAGTAGCCGTGGGAACACTTCTTTTCATATTATTAAGTTTATTCCCTCGGCTCTTTAGAGAAAGAATGTAGTGATACTTCAAGGGGGCGCTAATGTTACAGTTAAAGGTGACTAATTTGCACAAAACCTATTTCAGTGAGGGTCAGTCGATCCCAGCGGTGCGAGGCGTAAACCTCTCGATTGAAGAGGGAGAGTTCGTCACTCTGCTTGGGCCAAGTGGCTGTGGGAAGAGTACTTTTCTTCGTTGCATTGCTGGGCTGGAAAGGCCTGACGAAGGGGAAATTGAAGTCGCCGGTAAGTTGCTCTACTCATCGTCGAGAGGCGTTTTTGTCTCTCCCCATCAGCGAAATCTAGGTATGGTATTCCAATCCTATGCTATCTGGCCTTTTATGAACGTTTTTGATAATGTTGCTTTTCCCCTTTCTTACGGAGGCAGAAACTATTCCAGAGAGGAAAGAAGGGAGCTTGTAATGAGGGCATTAGCATTGGTTCGATTGGAAGAATTTGAGCGACGCGCTGCCACTTTATTGAGCGGTGGTCAGCAGCAACGCGTCGCTTTAGCTCGTGCTTTGGTGTACCAACCGGACATTCTCCTCTTGGACGAGCCTCTAAGCAATTTGGATGCTAGACTGCGGGAAGAAATGCGTGAGGAACTTGCCCGATTGGCGAAAAGGTTCCGGTTGACTGTTCTATTTGTCACACATGACCAGACCGAGGCACTTTACCTGTCAGACCGGATAGCGGTAATACGCGACGGTAGAATTCTCCAGGAAGCTGCTCCGCAGGAGATGTATTTTGAGCCGCAGGACGTGTTTGTAAGTAAATTTGTCACTGGCGCAAATCACATTAAGGGCAAGATTGTTGAGGAAGAAAAATCGGCAGGCATGTGTACGGTTGAGACAGCTATAGGCCGATTTCAAGGGGTCTATTCCGCAAGCCGGCTTAAAAAAGGAGACGAGGTTTTGTTTTGTATCCCTACCACCATGGCTATACTGCATACAAGTAAAGGTAGTGCCGAGCCTAAGAACATGATAGAAGCCAAAGTAGAGAGAATAACCTTTACTGGTCAAATCACGGACTACGTGGTGAGAGCCAAGGAGGTTTCGCTAGAAATTCGAACAAGTAGACCACTTCGAGTGGAAAAGAATCAAAGGGTGTATGTGCGTTTTGCCCCCGAGGATTGTCGGGTCCTGCCAGTTAGCGAGTAGGGTGCTCAACATAACTGCGGGGGATAACTAAGTTTCGGAAACAAAGATAGCGTTGGGAAAGGAGTAATTGGTTTATGGGATTTACAGCGATCGAAAAGATTTTAATGAAGCATTCCGTTGACCCGGTAGACAAAGTATCCCCCGGCGATATTATAACCGCCCATATTGACTACGCGGGTATCCATGAAGGTTGGAGCGCAAACACTTATACAATGCTTGAATCGGTAGGTGAGATACTAGGCATATTCGACCCGGAGAGATTCGGGGTTTACCTCGGCCATCATTTCTGTTCAGCTCACAGCGACGAGTTAGCTGAGAACCAAAAACATACCAGAGAATGGGCAGCAAAGCTGGGAGTTAGAGTGTTTGATCTTGGCTCTGGCATCTGTCACATCCAGATAATGGAGCAAGGGATTGCATATCCCGGGGCACTGCTCGTGTTTGGAGACTCTCATACCACCGCTTACGGAGCAGTCGGTGCCATGTCAACTCAGTGTGGAGCCGAAATGCCTGAAGTCATCTTAACGGGAAAAATGTGGTTTAAAGTCCCCACAACACATAAGTACATCATCGAAGGAAAAACCAAAAAGGGCGTCTACCCGAGAGATGTAATACAATACATTGTCAGACAAGTGGGAATGGATGCATCCGTATATAGTGCTATAGAGTGGGATGGCTCATATATTCACGCCTTACCCGTGCCCTTACGGTTCCCCTTTACGCTGATGTCAGTGGAGCTTGGGGCAAAATGCTCCTTTATTGAGCCTGACGAAATAACGCTTGCCTATTTGAAAGGAAGAGTTAACAAACCTTACGAAGTTGTTAAAAGCGACCCTGGCGCTGAGTTTGAGAAAATATACAGATTCGATGTTTCTGATTTAGGGCCTCAGGTATGTGCGCCATCCTCTCCAGATAACACAAAACCAATATCTGAAACGATAGGGACAAAGATAGACCAGGTGTGTATAGGAACCTGCACTGGCTCCAGCATTTATGACATGAGGGCAGCGGCAGAAGTGCTTAAAGGTAGAAAGGTTAAAGCGCGTACCCTGATTATCCCGGGTACCCGGGAGGTGCTTTGTCAATGTGCAGCGGAGGGACTATTGCAAGTTTTTGTGGACAGCGGTGCCGACATATTCCCTCCCTACTGTGGTACATGCCAGACACTTAGTATTGGGCACCTAGCCCCTGGAGAGGTGCAAATGCACAGCGGACCAAGAAATTGGCCTGGGAGAACTACCGAAGGGTCTTATAGCTATCTTGCCTCGCCGGCTACCTGTGCCGCGTCAGCTATTGAGGGAGTAATTACCGACCCCAGGGATTATTTATAGGAGGCAATAATGGTGGAGAGCAAGGAATGGATCGTAGAGGGAAACGTTTGGAAAGTTGGTGATAATGTCAACACCGAAAGTATAACGCCGAGCAACTGGCTTCATGCAGGTCACGAGCTTCTTATGGAGCACATAGGCGAGATGCTGATCCCCGATTTCCCCCAGAAAGTAAAAAGGGGTGATATCTGGGTAGCTGGCTCGAATCTTGGCTGCTCCTCATCGAGGAACGCTGCACTTGCCCTCAAGGATAAAGGAATCAGTTGTATCTTATGCCATAGTGCTGCTAGGATTTTTTATCGAAATGCACTGAATTCTGGTATGCCTATATTTGAAATTGGCAAAGATGTAGCAAAAATAAATATGGGCGATAGAGTAAGAGTCAATGTAAGAACAGGTGAAATCAAAAATCTGGCCACGGGAGAAGAAGTCAAAGCAAAGGTATTTCCTGACTTTATTATGGCTATATTGGAAGCTGGTGGTATTACTCAGAAAATACTGAGCAGGAAAAGTGAATATAAACTCTTGAAATAAAGCAAGGAGACACCGATGAATGACAACTTGTCGAAGCTAGATAAGGCCCTCGGCATGGTAAAGCAGAGGGGGCTCGATGGATTAATCATATATTCAAATGGCGTATGCAGTATTCTGCGTCCAAGCTATCTGTATTATTTTTCAGGATTAAGACCTTTGGGTCCCAACAATGCTATGGTCATTTCAAAATCCGGAGATGTCGTCCTGTTGGTCGAGCCGCCATGGGACTCAATCAGGGCATCTCGGAAAAGCTGGGTCAGTGATGTTAGAGGCAGTACGGATTTTGTAAAAGACCTAGTCGGGATTATGCGTGGATTCGGCATGACCGTGCGCGTGGGCGTCTCAGCTTTGAATGTAATGACCGAGGAAGTGTATGTCCCCATCAGCCAGGAAGCAAAAATCGAGCCAGCTGATGATATCATCGAAGAAATGGCCAGAATAAAAACCAAGAAAGAAATTGAAAATGTCAGAAAAACAGCCAGAATTGCCGATATAGGCTTTAAAACCTTTCTGGAATATGCACGAGTTGGTATAAGGGAATACGAACTGTCCGCGGAAATGGAATATGCCATGCGTAAAGCCGGAGCCGATGACAACTTTACCCTGCTCAGCTCCGGAAAACACAACTATGCCATGCACACACCTAAGGACAAAAGGCTTGAAAAGGGGGATATTGTCCTTGGCGAGATAACGCCCCTCTGTGAGGGCCAATTTATCCAACTCTGCCGGACTCTGGTCCTCGGCAAACCAAGCCCCATTTTAATAGGAAAGTATCAGATGCTTGTAGATTCATTAGGGCAGGCTCTGAAACCCATCAAGTCAGGCGCTCCAGCCTCATTAATATCGGAAAATATGAACAAAGTCATCAGTGATGCTGGTTATGCCGAGTACTGCTATCCACCCTATATGAGAGCAAGGGGGCACGGCCTTGGCGTAGGCTCCATTGCTCCAGGCGGAACCATCGACGATGATTGCAAGGAGATGCTCGAAAGCCAGCAGGTCATAATTGTTCATCCCAACCAGTATCTTCCTGAAACTGGATACTTGGCGTGTGGCGAAACGATTATGGTCACAGACACTGGGCCGGAACGCCTGGCGGAAACAGAAACTAAACTATACATAAAAGAGGTATAAGCATGGAGACTATGAGCACCACTTTGAGAAGAGGCCGAAATGTCTGGGACCGAATCAATATGCCGGAGAGCGAGTTCCAGGAAAGGGCCGAGAGGGTAAAAAAGGAGATGAAAAAGGAGAACATCGATGTTCTCTTAATCTACGGGGATGCTTGGCGTGAATACGGGAACCCCTGCTACATAAGCAACTTTTATCCAGGAATGGGCGGATCGGTAGCCTTGATACCCCGGCAGGGCGAGGTGGCCCTCATCTTTTGGGGCTCTGCCCGTGGGCTGGAGTATACACAAAGTATCACCTGGATAAAGGAACTCAGGCCCAGCGCGGAGGATATAGCCAGCTCGTGCGTCAAATACTTGGAAAAGCTCGGTCTCTTCCCTTCAACCATCGGATTAGTGGGGCTCAAGCAGTTGATGCCGTATCTCCAGCTGCAATCTTTTTATGGAGCACTCAGCGGATGCAAAATAGTCGATGCCGACCATATTATCAGCACTATGAGAATGGTGAAATCCCCGAGGGAACGTGACCAGATTCATCGGGCCTCTCGCATTTTGACCCACACCTTTGACGTTGCCAATACCCCGCTGGAGGGCATGAACGAGCTAATCCTTGAAGCGGCTTTAGACAGGGAGGCGCGCCTTGAGGGGGCGGAAGACGTTAGAATACTCATCGCCAAGCCTCAGGAAGAAAAATGGGCCTTCAGACCTGTTGAAGATAGCCAGATGTCACCGGGAGAAACCATCATTATATATCTGGCTGTTGAATTCGAGAGGTACTGGTCAGAAATTGTCAGAACATTTGTAGTAGAGCCAGCGTGCCTTGTACCAGCCGGGCGCGAAAACTACAATGAGTTATACGAAAAGATAATGCGTATGTTGAAACCGGGGAAACCGGTATCACAATTCTACAAGGAAGCCGTCAGTGAGCTGGAGAAAAGTGGCACCGGTTACGTACCGGAATATGGTCTGGGGCAGGGGATAGGTCAAGGTACGAATGAACTGCCCATAATTACGGAAGAAGACGCCAGCGAGCTTAAAGAAGGGATGTGCTTAACACTGCGTTTAGCGATGAGGGATAAGGAAATAGGTACCCTCATGATAGGCAATACGATTCACATATCAAAAGACGGCCCAGAACTTTTAGCCAAATGAAATTAGTACCCTAAAAACTCTTGAAGGCTAATAAAAATGAATTCTCTCGACTGCAACATAAAAGAATGTGATGTTCTGATAGTCGGAGGTGGCGGCTGTGGGATAATTGCCAGCATTGAAGCCTCAATGCGTGAGGGCTTGAAGGTAATCCTAGCAAGTAAAGGTCCCGTTAGCCAAAGTGGTCTAACCCCCACCGCCAATGGGGGTACCGCTGCTTCCGATTCGCCTGATGGCATGTTCAAACAGATGATAACGGCCGGGAATTTCTTGAATGATCAGAACATTGCTTGGCTTCTGGTCAGTAAGATTCAGAACTGTTTACAAAAATTCGAACAATTGGGGATTCCTTATATAAGAATGAGCGCAGGCTCCGTTTGTGTACCCAGCACAAGTACCTTAAGAAAGTTAAGAGATTTAGCCATCAAAAAACCCAATCTGGAATTATTGGAAGACGTTCTCATAACCAGTCTACTCATGGCCGATGGGGAAATCTCCGGCGCAACCGCTTTGGATGTCACAACAGGAGAGTTTTTCGTTATACAAGCCATGGCCGTGGTCATTGCCACCGGAGGGCTTGTGGGTGAACTCTATCCTCATTCCAGTAATAATCCTTTTGGTGTAACAACGGATGCATCAGGGACAGGCCATGTCATGGCCTATTTAGCAGGGGCTGAACTAATCGACACGGAAATGATCCAGTTTGTTCCTTTGCCAGCCAATCCCCGATGTTTGCACTTGAGGTATTTCCCTGAATTCTGGGAAGGCCCGTATTTAAACCGTGATGGTGAAGTGATTATATCTGATGTCGGTATCTACTCGGGCAAGAGCTATTCCCATTTTATTACGCAAAAGCTTTTCAGCGAACTGGAGAAAGGCAAAGGGCCACTGTATATAGACCATCGAGACCTTGAAACCCCCATTCCCCCCTTACCAGTCAAAAGTTGGGACGCGAGAAGAAAGTTAATTAAATTGCTAGGTGTTGACCCCCGAGAAAACAAAATAGAAATCATCATCGGTTCCCACTTTTGTATGGGTGGGATAAGGGTCAACGAGAAAACGGAGACGACCGTCCCGGGGCTCTATGCGGCAGGGGAAGTGATGGGTGGTGTCCACGGAGGGATGCGGCTCCCCGGCTACAGCTTTACTCAGATTATCGTTTTCGGTTTTGAAGCCGGAGCCCAGGCTGCCAAATATGCCCAGGAAAGCCAGAACCCCGGGCAACTGCCAGTCCGCGATATTAATATTGAAAAGGAAAGGGTATTTCGGTTTCTACAACCAAAAAGTGATTCGATTTCGGCCACTGAACTTAAAAAACAATTACAGCATATTATGCAGGAGCATGTTTTTATCTTCAGAGATAAGGCTGGCCTTACCGAAGCGATTAAAAAGATTAAGGCACTCAAAAAAGATGTCTTACGGATTGATGTGCCGGACTTTAAGAGATTCAATCTAACATGGAGCCGGGCCATTGAGTTCTCTCTAATGATTGAAGCTGCCGAAATCATTGCCGAGAGCGCCCTGGCCAGGGAGGAGAGCCGCGGGGCTCACTACAGAAGAGACTTCCCCGAGGAAGATAATAAAAGATGGTTAAAACATACGGTGGCAAAATTGGAAGAGGGCCAACTCAAAATTGATTCGGCCCCCGTTGTTCTTGACCGAATGAAACCGGAGGTCCAGACATGAACGGCTATATCACCGCTAGTGTTTTCAGATATGACCCGGAAAAGGATACAAAGCCGTATTACGATGATTATCAAATAAAAGCGGACGAGGAAATCTCGGTCTTGGTGCTTTTAAAGCGCATCCAGGAGGATATTGATGAAACACTTAGCTTCAGAAGTTACTGCTGTGGCTTGCAGATGTGTCGCTCTTGCTTGATGAAGGTGAACCAAAAGAAGAAATTTGCCTGCTTGACGCTGGTAAAACCGGGGGGGAAAGTTATCATTGAACCGGCAACCTACCCTGACTTGCATATCAAGGACCTGGTTGTTAAATTTGCCGATGAAAATTAGAAAGGAGAATAAATGACACTAGCGGAAAAGATACTGGCCCGGGCATCCGGACAGAGCAAGGTGTCTCCCAATGATTACGTGACAGCTAAGATTGACCTTGCCATGATGCCCTCCAACCTCCAGGGGGCACTCAGAAAGTTTATCGATGCCGGCATGAATGAAGAATTGATGAAAATATGGGACCCTGAGAAAGTTGTTGCAGCACTTGATCACGGAGTCCCGGTTACGACAGTGTCCGGCGCTGAGAGACATAAGCTTACGCGTGAAAGTGCTGAAAAGTTAAAAATTAAATATTTCTATGATGTATTTTATGGAATTTGCCACCAGATCATTCATGAAAAAGGACATATAATACCAGGGCAGCTCATTGTTGGTGCCGATTCTCACACCACCACCTACGGAGCACTTAATGTCGCTTCTACGGGCATTGGTCTTTCCGAGATGACCTATGTTCTCCAGACGGGTGAACTCTGGTTCAGGATTCCCGAAACAATTAGATTCGAAATAACCGGTAAGTTGCCGAGTCTTGTGTATTCTAAAGACGTGATTCTTTATATCGCGGGGAAATATGGTACCGATATAGCACAGTACAAATCCATTGAGTGGGTCGGGACGGCTATTGATGACATGAGCATGGATGGCAGGTTCACCATGGCTAACATGTCTGTTGAGCTCGGGGCCAAGTTCGGCATATTTAAAGCTGATCAAAAGACTATCGAGTACGTTAAGAAGCGAACAAACAAGGAATTTGAACCCGTGGAGAGTGACCCGGATGCGGTCTATGCAGAAAGTTACATCATTGACGGCTCAGCTATGGAGCCTCAGGTTGCCCTACCTCATAACGTGGGAAATGTTAAAAATGCCAAAGAGGTAAAGGATATCAAGATAGACCAGGCACAAATAGGTTCTTGCTGTAACGGCCGAATTGAAGACCTGGAAATAGCGGCGAAGATGATAAACGGGAAAAAAGTACATCCCGGGGTAAGATTTCTTGTTGCTCCCGCCTCATGGGAAATTTACAAAGAAGCTTCAGATAAGGGGATATTCAGCACGCTGGTTGAGGCCGGGGCTATGATAGGCGAACCTTACTGCGGTTTTTGTACCGGGTATGCCGGCGTCTTGGCCGCGGGTGAAAGATGCATTTCGGCAACTACGAGAAACTTTAAAGGAAGGATGGGAAGTCCGGATGCCAAGATTTACTTAGCTTCCCCTGCTACAGTGACGGCGTCTGCAATCAAAGGAATGATAGTAGATCCGAGGGAGGTGGTATAAGTGTCTGAAATAAAGGTTAAAACAAGAGGCAGAGTAAGGAAATTCGGCGATAATATCGATACCGACGTGGTAACACCTGCCGCAACACTTTTACTTCCAATAGAGGAAGTAAAGAAACACGCTTTTGGACCCATTGTCAGAGATTTCTATAAAACGGTAGAAGAAGGTGACATCATTGTTGCTGGTAATAACTTTGGGTGCGGGTCAAGCAGAGAGTATGCAACCGAGGTCGTCAAAGTACTGGGAATCAATGTCATCGTCTGCGAGTCAATGGCCAGAATATACTTTAGAAACTGTATTGCATTGGGGTTGTACCCCATAGTATCCAAGGGGGTCAGTCGCATTTTCAATGAAGGGGATGAAATTGAAATTGATACTAAAAATGGGGAGGTGAGGAACTTAAACACAGGAAAAACAACTTCCTTTGAACCTTTATCAGCCGTGCCACAGCAGATATTGAATGCCGGTGGGCTCCTTCCCCTCCTAAAGAAGATGACTGATGAAGAAAAATGAATGTATAATAGGGAAACTAAGTGGACAATAACCGGTTAAAAATCACCGATGTTACATTCCGCGATGGGCATCAATCCACTCTAGCCACGCGAATGCGGACCGAGGACATGGTAAGCATCGCCGAGGAGATGAAATAGCCCGAGTGGAGGAAGCTTGGCTGCAAGGAGGAGTCATCATGCCAACAGCCTACTGTATGAAATGCCAACAGAAGAGGGAAATTAAAGACCCAAAGCAAATCACTATGAAGAACAATAGACCAGCAGTGCAGGGCACCTGCCCAGTTTGTGGGACAAAGGTATTTAGAATTGGCAAAGCCTAGAGTTTTAGGATGGCAAAGCTCCCAAAGCCGCCGGTGCTCAGTTTTCTAGCTCGCATAATTAAAAGGAGAAAGAAGAGGACCGAAAGAGGAAGCCAAGAACAGTACCACCAACCAAGCAAAGGAAAGTGTAGGCGGGCTCTTTATACGCGCAGCACTCAGTCGTCTTGCCCCTGGTGACCGACTTAGTTTTTGCCCACCACTGATAATTACTACCGAACAGGTTGACCAGGCACTTGACAGCTTACACCCTATTCTGGCAAACATTAAGCCGACCTAAGTACCTGATACTGTTTACTAAAACAGATGGCGTGAGGATGAATCAGTAGGCTATTAGGACTGAGTAGCCTACAGAATGGAGGTATAGAATGGAAGGTTACACGGGCAAGGTAGGCTTTGTCGATCTGACCTCTGGCTCGATTGAAGAAGAATTGTTACCGGAGGCAATGTATCGCAATTTCATCGGTGGTGTTGGACTAGGTGTCAGAATTCTCTACGAGCACGTGAAGCCTAATATAGACCCTTTGGGCCCGGACAATATGCTTGGCTTTGTGTCCGGCCTACTGACTGGTACTCCAGCACCCATGGCATCGAAGTATATGGTGGTAACCAAATCCCCACTCACTAATACATGGGGCGACTCCAATTCAGGGGGGCTTTTTGGGCCCGAACTTAAGTTAGCAGGATATGACGCCATCTTCTTCACTGGCATTTCTCCTAAGCCTGTCTATTTATTCCTACACGATGGTAAGGCTGAACTCTGGGATGCCACTCACCTGTGGGGCAGAGATACCTATGAGACTGAGGAAATTCTACGCCAAGAAACTGGCGATAAACGACTAAGGATTGTCTGTATTGGTCCCGCGGGGGAGTCCCTCTCGCTAATATCATCGGTAATCACCGATGAAAGGAGGACGGCTGGTCGGTCAGGTGTGGGGGCAGTAATGGGTTCAAAGAAGTTGAAGGCGATCGCCGTCAAGGGATCAAGAAAGATAGAGGTCGCCAACGTCAACCGGGTCAATCAATTGAGGCAAGCCACGCTTAGATATCTGCGCGAAGTTGACCGTCTCCCATTTATTAGGATGATAAGCACTCATGGCACATGTGCTGGTCCTCTACTATTGGTACCCTCAGGTGCAGCACCAATCAAAAATTGGAGCCTGATCGGCGAAGAAGCCTTCCCCGAGTACAAGAAAATAGCTGGTGAGAGTATTACCAAATACCAATTGAGAAAGTCGGGATGCGGGAACTGCCCAATAAATTGCGGTGGCATTGTTAGTGTGAAAGGGGGGCCATATGCTACCGAGGGACGTAAGCCAGAATACGAAACTATAGGTGCCTTTGGACTGATGTGCCTTAATAGTGACGCCGAGTCAATAATCAAAGCTAATGACATCTGTGACCGCTATGGCATTGATACCATTTCAACAGGCACGACCATAGCCTTTGCCATAGAGTGCTATGAAAATGGAATTATCAGCAAGGAAGATACTGGAGGCATCGAACTCACCTGGGGCAATGCTCCAGCTATAGTGGCTATGTTGGGGAAAATAGTAAGACGGGAAGGGTTTGGGGATGTGCTCGCTGACGGCGTCGAGAGGGCGGCTAAACGAATTGGCAAGGGTACTGAGAAGTATGCTATTCACATTTATGGTCAGGAGCCTGGCCTTCATGACCCCAGACTTTTCTCGTGCCGCGGGTTAGGTTATGTTACCAATGCCACACCGGGGCGCCATATGATTGCCTTAGCATCAATACGACTTGAAAGGGAAGGAAGGCTGGGACCATACCCAGAGTTACAAGCCCCTGAAGGAGGGAACAAGTATGAGAAAGCAGGCAAAATACATGCCGTCGCTACCAGTTATAGCCAAACGTTTTCTGACAGTGGTATGTGTTTGCATGCGCTTTCTGTCGGCAGCAATTATCCTTTGGTTGAATTCATCAGCGCCGTTACCGGCTGGGACTTCACTGCAGCCGAGGCGATTGCCGCCGGGAAGAGGATTCTGACCTTACGCCAGGCATTCAACATCAGAGATGGTTTGACAGCTAAAGGTTTCAAACTGCCTGATAGAATAGCTAAGCCACCGACCATGGGACCTTTCGCCGGGCGCAGTATTGACTTTGATGCGCTAAAGGCTAGCTATCATAAAGCTATGGGCTGGGATGCTGAAACCGGAGTCCCATCTCAGCAATGCCTTACAGAGCTTGGACTTAAAGAGTTGATAGGGATCCTCCCTGAGAGCTAGACCAAGGTTTGTCGGTTCGAAAAACTAAATTGAAAGGGGGGCAACACATGTAAACTAGAAGAGGCACCTGCACGATCCAGCATGATAAGAGGAACCATAATAAGCATGTATTAAAGAATAATACCGTTCAAAAGCCCGGGAAAGGGGCTGGATTTTGATTACAGGGGTTGTCAGTGTTGCAGTTCAAGCGAGTCTTCACCGCAAAGGTATGTAGCTACCTCAGGTGCAATAATCTACAATGGATGTAGGTCACATTTGCTTGCTTTGTTCAATGTCTGCACAAAAGCTTAAATTGTTCAATATGAAATAAAAGGGAGCTATAGTTGATCTTACTATAGCTCCCTTTTGACTACAGTTATCCCCGCAGATTTAATCGGTCCAATGGTGAAAACTTCTGGTGCTGTATCGCTATATGGCTTGATGCCAGATTTACATAGTGCCTAACCATTTCTAGTGTGGAGTGCCCCAATATCTGCTGAAGACTAAATACGTCACCACCATTAATCAGGAATCTAGTAGCAAATGTATGCCGTCATTGTGTGCAGTCGGAGGAACTAATAAGAGGTGCAATTATCACTGCCGAAGATTGTCAATACCCCAAATAGGGATGAACCCCTCAGCCTGCAGGAATGTAGTTACAGCTTTGGAGAGTGGAATCACTTTCTTACCCGTCTTCTAATAAAGAAATACATAACTAAACCTATTATTACTACTCCAGCAACAATGCCAATAACAGGCCACCAGTTAATACCTTCAGTTATAGGTGGAGTTGGCGTTGGTGTTGGCGTCGGCCTGGGTGTAGGTGCGGGTGTCGGTGTGGGTGCCGGAGTAGGTATGCTGGGAACTTTAATCACGGGGCCTGAAAGGGTGCCATTTTCGGGAGCTCTGGCAGTAGCGAAGCCATCGCTTGCCTCGAAGTAGTAGGTGTGCGGGGCAGCGCTCAGAGTAGTCGTGTAGCGATAGAGAGCACCACTGGTGTAAGTACCGCTCACGTAGCTCATGTTTTCTGCCGCTTCGTCTACGTAAACACGGACATACGAAGGGGCATCGCCGTCCGCATCTATGTAAGTGACTTGGTAGGTAAGAGGCGTTTCTGGGGTGCCAGAAGAGGGTGAAACGCCTCCCGATGTAAGTATCGGTGGACTATTTATCTTAAATGTTCCCGAAGCCCAACTCGACCATGCGTCCCCATCATAACATTTGACTCGCCAGTGATACGTGACCCCTCGCGATAGCTGAGAACCCCCATAAGTAACCTTAGGAGCTGAGTTTACAATTTTTACGCCTGAATCATTAGATATTATTTTTGCGTAGTCTATATGTACTTCAGTACGCCCGCCTGTTTCATAAGATAAGGGAAAGCCAG
>JAUWYK010000042.1 GCA_030615865.1 Dehalococcoidia bacterium | reverse complement strand
AGGGAATAGGTAGCCATCAAGTAAGCGCCGTGCCATGCTGTCTCCGAACCCCAGGCAAGGGTCAGGATGCCCCCCAGTATGGGACCAACACAGGGTGTCCACGCCAGGGAAAATATAGCTCCAGTTAAGAGAGAGCGCAGGTAACCAGTAGTATTGCCTAGAGATGGGGTTAGGCGTTTTTCATAATTTAACCACGGGACTTTTAGGGCAGCAAACAAGAACAAGCCAAAGACTATCAGCAGACTGCCAGCTATTCTACTAATGAGAAGATGAGAAGTGAGGGCAAATCCAACTAAGCCGACACCAGCCCCAAGGGTAACAAAAACCAGGCTAAAGCCGATTACAAAGCTAAGTGAGTGGAAGAATATGGGGATGCGGCTTCTAGCAGCCCCGGTCTCAAGTATCTCAGGACCGCACAAGCTGGCAAGATATACCGGCACTAAAGGCAGCACGCAAGGTGACAGGAAAGATAGTAGCCCAGCACCGAAGGCAACTAAAAGTGGTATATGTTCCATCATCCATCCTTATGAACACACTTAATGTTAATCAATTTGACCTGAAATATCAAGTTGAGCAGCGTCGCCGATACCTTGCCCGTTGAGTATTACAGGTAGGTTACGCTAGGGCTAAAAATATTCTATAATATACCCGGTAAGGAGTGAAACAGGGTCTAATAATACTGAAGATAACATAAGGCATGGTAGAACAGGGGGTATAACAGTGGCAAAGGTTCAAGGACTTGACCGGCTATTTAGCCCATCCTCGTTAGCTATGATAGGTGCTTCAAAATATGACCAGAAGGGTGGCGGGTTCCTGTTAAGATGTCTCATCAGCAGCGGTTTCACCGGCAAGCTGTATCCGGTTAACCCTGAAGAATCAGAGATTATGGGGCTTAGGAGTTACCCAAATATCCTGGATATCCCGGGGGAGGTTGACTTGGCTGTAGTGGCTGTTTCAGCCAAAACCGTACCTCAGGTTATAGCTGAGTGCTGTCAGAAGGGTGTGAAATTTGCCGTAATTCACAGTGTTGGCTTTTCTGAGCTGGGCGCTCAAGGGAGAGAGCTGGAGAATGAGGTGCTGCGGCTTTCCCGGCAAGGCACTACTCGCCTAGTCGGTCCCAACTGTATGGGGTTATATTGCCCCCGGGCTGGGCTTAACACTATTGTTCCTCGGACCGGGTTAAAAAATGAGGCTGGTCAGGTTGCTTTCCTAGGTCAAAGCGGTTGGGTTTGTGGAAATTTTATTATGATGGGTTATGAGCGTGGGCTACGCTTTAGTAAGGTGGTTAGCATCGGCAATCAAAGTGACCTGACCATTGAAGACTTTCTGGAATACTTTGCTGCTGATGCAGAGACCAAGGTCATCGCCTGCTATATTGAGGGGATAAAACGGGGGAGGGAGTTTCTCCAATTGGCGAAGCACATTTCTAGGAGGAAGCCAATAATAGTGTGGAAGGCAGGTAGAACAGAAGCCGGGGTTAGAGCTGCTGCCTCGCATACCGGTGCTCTGGCTGGCAACGGCGCTGTTTTTGATGCTGCCCTCAGGCAGAGCGGGATAGTCAGTGCTCAGAATCTGGAGGAGCTTATAGACCTCGCTGTAGGTTTCACCTGCCCGGTCATGCCCGGTGGTAACCGACTTGGTGTGCTGGTGGAATCGGGTGGTGGCGCCGTCGGCAGTGCCGATATCTATGAAGGACTGGGGCTGGAGATGCCTGCCTTATCTCGGGAAACCCAGAAAGAGCTAGCCGACACTGTTCAGGGTATAATACCTGCTTCCCCTAGCTTGCAAAACCCGGTGGATATAGTTTGGATTCCTCTTGAACACTCAGCTCGAGTCTTTCTCCGGTGCTCAAGGCTTATATTGAAAGATGTTGATGCGATTCTGCTCGTAGACTATACGCCATTGGATAAGTATTATTCAGCAAAACTGGCAGCTTTAAGGGATGAACTGAGAAAGCCTATCATTATTATTCCCGGTCATGTAATTGGGCAGAAGCAAGGGATGAGCCTGATGGTTAGAAATGGAATCCCCACCTTTACCATTCCGGAAAGAGCGCTTAAGGTCTTATCGGCAATGGTACGTTACTCAAACTACCTGCGTCAAGGCTGATGGCAAGAAATGGTGCTCTTTGATGACGCCCCTGAGATGGGGCAAGTAGAGGCAGTTATCAGTGGCTGGCAGCGACCTGAGCTACCGGATAGACTGAAACACCTTGCTCAGACCTGTGGTGAGGGCAGCGTGATGGAGCTGGCGCGCTTAGTTGGGGAAAGCCTGGCTCAGATACAGAGCAATCGCTATAAGATACAGCTTGAAGTCATTAGTTGGCTCTATGATTTTATCAGGGCAAGTGTAAAGAGGGGCAGGGTCTTTGATTTGGGTGAGGTCTTACTGCAAGGTAGTGCCGATTGCTTAGGCTATGCTAAGTTATTCACGCTGCTGGGTCGGCTATTTGGTCTTGACGTGGGGGTTATAGAGGTGGTTATTGACAACAGAGGAAGGTATGTGCCTCATACTGCTGTCCTGGTGAGACTTGAGAACCATCGGTTGCGCTTTGTTGATTTATGGTATGGGTCAAAAAATATCAGGCATAAGAGGCTAGGGTTGCAGGTGAAGCAAGACGGAGCCTGGAGGATTGAAGATTTAGAAGTGGGAAAGTTAGGCAGTCGGGAAGAAGTGCGCTACCTGCCTGACCTCTTTGTAGATGCCATAACCCTCTATATTTGTGGTAATCAGCACCTAGAGAGGCGAGAATTTGCTACTGCTATTGAGTGCTATTCTAAGGCAATACGCCTTTATCCCGGTAATGCCAGGTTCTTTTATAATAGAGCCATCGCCTATGAGAATGTAGGTGAACATGAGAAGGCGAATGCTGACTATGCCCAGGCATTGGGTAGTGATGCTGCCATAATACGCATCTTAGCCACGGAACATGATGAGGTTATTTCCCTGCTTGACCTTGATGCTAGAGGGATAGATAGCCCGGCTCAGGATATTTATTTGCTTTATAACGGATTTGCTACCGGCAGGGAGGTTCCACTGGCTGGTGTAGCCAAGAAATTTGGCTTATCTGAGGCAGGGGTCAGGGATATCCTGTCCTCGGTGAAGGCTAAGCTAGGCATTAGTTGGGAGTAACCGAAGTAGTTACTATAGTCTAGTCCTCGACCTTAGTCTCTTTCTCCAGCAGTTCAGCTAGGGTGTCATAACCCTTGTCGCCAAAGCTTGTCGCCTGCAAGATAAGCAACTGTGAAAAAGAAAGCCCCTTTGAATTAATCCAATCTTTGTGCACCCTATCAGTTTGTCCCATCATATGCCGAGCTAAATCCTTAGTACCATCTGAGACTTTATGACAAACAGGACAGTGATAACTCATTTGCACCCTCCCATACAGTTTATACTAGTCTTGTCCTCGTTCAAGTCAAGGGCACTTGACAATGGTTTTTATTTTTCCGATTTCTCCTTTTCCTTCAACGCCTTAAGAATCCTCTCTGGGGTTAGGGGAGCATCTTTCATTCTTATCCCAACAGCATTGTAGAGAGCATTACCTAGGGCACCGGCAGTAGGACAGGTGAGTCCTTCACCGGCTTCCTTAGCTCCAAATGGTCCCTCAGGCTCGTAAGTATTAATCCCTAGAACCTCTGTATCTGGCATATCAATATATCTAAGGAGTTTGTAGTCGGCCAGGGAGGGATTAAGCACCTTGCCTTCATCGGTTGGCATATCTTCGGTAAAACCATAACCGGCTGCCATCATAATTGACCCCTCTAACTGCCCTCGAAGACCTAAGGGGTTTATTACCTGACCACAATCATGAACTGTAACTACCTTTACTATCTTCGCCTTGCCGGTTTCTCTATCTACTTCCACTTCCGCTGATTGAACTCCAAAACTGTAGGCGGGTGATATCATACCCTTTTCATGAGGGGTATAGTGTCCCCTGCCGATAATGACCTCTCCGTCTTTAGCTCTTATGGCATCTTTGACCACATCATAGTAGGAGACGCTTCTCTCGGGGCGTATCTTATTAAAGATACGCCTATCTCTAGCATCTAGATTGTAAACGATATTCGGGGCTAATCTAGCTGCGGCAAACTCAAAAAGCTGCCTTTTAGCATCTGCCGCCGCCATTTTGACAGCATTACCCATCATCAAGGTCGTTCTACTGCCCCAGGCACCAAGGTCGGAAGGAGCAGTTCCGGTATCACCAGCATGTATCCTGATGTCCTCAAGGTGCACGCCTAGCTCCTCGGCGCAAATCATAGCCAGTGTCGTATTGGAGCCTTGCCCGATTTCTGCCGCTTGGGTGTAAAGGTCAACCATGCCATCAACACTTATTCTTATCATAGCTGATGAAAAGGCATAGGGGGTATCAATCCAGTTGAAGATGCCACCGGACATATAGCCGTAGGCGGCTATACCTATACCCCGGTCTTTGGGCAGTTTACCCCGTTTCTTAATGCTTTTCTCAATCTCATCAAGACATTCTAGAAGACCACAACTCTCTATGGTAGCCTGCCCGGGAACAACATAGTGAGGCGTCATGGCATTTCTCCGCCGAATCTCTATCGGGTCAATACCCAAGTCATGAGCTACCATATCCAAGGATTGTTCCCCGGTGAATACTGCCTGGGGACCTCCGAATCCCCGCATTGAGGCGGCGATTGACTTATTAGTATAGACCCGGTAGCCATCGAATCTATAATTAGGTATCTTGTAGGGGAAGGCGGAGAAGAAACCGGTAAGATAAAGTGTGGTAGCACCCAGGCCATGATAGGCGCCTCCATCAGTAATAACCTTGACCTCTTTGGCAACTATGGTGCCATCCTTTTTAGCCCCCATTTTCACATTATAATACATGGGTGTTCGGCGCCAGGTGCAGGTGAATTCCTCTTCCCTGGAGTAAACCAGTTTTACCGGTCTCCCTGTCTTCATGGAGAGACGAGCGGCTACATAATCATTGGTAAAAATCCCAATCTTGCCACCGAAGCCTCCTCCAACATGGGGCTTTATTATCCTTATGTTGCCTTCTCTCATCTCCAGAGTATCAGCCAGCATTAGTTGAACATAGTACGGAGTTTGGGTGGAAGTCCATACTGTTAACCTGCCAGAGGAGTTATCAAAGCTGGCTAATGTATTGTGAACCTCCAGAGGGGTATGGGATTGTGGTGGGACAGTATAGCGGTCTTCCCGGATATAGTCGGCATTCTTAAACGCCTCGTCTACATCACCCCACTCGATGTGACGGGTTACACTGATGTTATTTTCAACGCTATCGTGAACTAGGGGCGCATCATCCTGCATAGCTTCCAGAGGGTCAAATACGGCGGGTAGTGGTTCATACTCGACCTCAATCAAATCCAGCGCTTCTTCAGCGATATACTCGTCAGTGGCAGCTACTGCCGCTACCGGGTCTCCTATATAGCGAACCTTATCAATGGCAAGAGGTTGTTCGTCCTTAAGCTCGGGGAAGCGTCGCCACACGCCGAAATTGATTCCCAGGGTATCCTTTCCGGTGATGACCTCCTTTACTCCGGGTAATTTTTCGGCTTGGCTGGTGTCAATATTAAGAATCTTAGCGTGGGGGTAGAGGCTCCTTAAAATTTTGGCATAAAGCATCCCGGGCAGAGTCATATCAAAGGCGTACTGCGCTCTCCCGGTAACCTTTTCTGGACCATCTACATTTCTGGTTGGTTTACCTATTACTGAATATTCTGTCATTTCGCTTCCTCCGGTAACTTTTGGGCAGTGGCCAATATGGCTTCAACAATCATATTATAGCCGGTGCAGCGACAGAGGTTGCCATTCATAGCCATCTCGACTTCCTCTTTGGTTGGATTAGGATTCTCATCCAGCAGCGCCTTAGCCGACATGAGTTGTCCAGGGGTGCAGAATCCACATTGGAAAGCCCAATGGTCTATGAAGGCTTCTTGAAGTGGGTGCAAATTAGGTCCATCGGCTAAACCCTCAATGGTTACCACGTCCCCTCCGTTGGTCTGTAGTGCCAGTACCGAGCAGGACTTGACTGCCTTTCCGTCAAGCAGGACAGTGCAGGCACCACAGGAGCTACTATCACAACCCCGCTTGGTTCCGGTCAGCCCTAACTCATTCCTCAGCACTTCCACTAGGAGGGTCTTAGGTTTCACCCACAGCTCATAAGGCTCTCCGTTTACGGTCAACTTTAGCTCTTTTTTCATAATTGCTATCTCCTATTGATGAAATTAAGCCCTCCTAGCCCTGTCTAAGGCTTCTCTGGCTACTCGCTTTACCAGGACTCTCACCAGCTCTCTCTTATATTCCTCTGATGCTAGGACATCAGTTATAGGTTCGGTTTCCTCTGAGGCTATTTGACCTGCCTTCACCAACAGGGCATCACTAATCTCCTTCCCCACCAGCACCTTTTCCGCTTCCTTAGCCCTCATCGGGACCGCGGATACTGCACCAAGCACTATCCTGGCATCACTACAGGTCTCATTCTTCGGGTTGAGGGTAATCGACACTGCGGTTGATGCGATTCCCATATCATTCTCTATTATGTTGAACTTGGAGTAAGCAGCGCCGGTGCGAGGTGGTGGATTTGGCACCTGAATCTCGGTAAGTAGCTCACCATGGCGGAGAACTGTCTCAAAGTAATCGGTGGAGAAGTCTTCAACGGCTACCGTCCTTTCCCCACTTAGGCTGGCTATCTTTAGCTTCCCGTTTAAGGCAATTAACACTGGGGCTGGGTCTCCGGCTGGGTCGGCATGGCAGAGGTTACCACCTATAGTACCCCAGTTACGGGTCTGGACTGAGGCTAGCTTTAGCTCCATCTCGCTAAGGACGGCAAAACCATTCCGGATGACCGGGGATTTTTCTATAGCCCGATGCGGTGTCAGGGCACCGATTCTTAGCCCTTCATTTTTGTCGAGGTTGATGAAATCTAGAGCGGATATGCCCTTAATATCAATCAGATACTTGGGGGAGACCAAGCCCTGTCTCATTAAGACGAGCAGAGACTGACCACCAGCAATCACCTTGCTTTCCTCGTTATACTGAGAAAGCAAGGTGAGAGCCTCCTCGACTGTTTTGGGGGCAAAGTATTCAAAATCCCTTATCATTTTATTGCACTCCCTTCCTTTAGAATCCTTACTATGCTCTTTTTATTTGTCCATCAGTATGATGAAAGACCTATAGCAATGGCAGCTTGTGAACCTCTACTTCTTGGCGGCCATTATAGGCCTTGCTCGATAGAACATCTGTCAGGTGCTTCCAGCTTGTGATTTGACGACCGGCTACTGTTATCATCGTTATTTGACTATTATAATCCCATGTCTTGGCTTTTCCGATGTCACAAACCTCTGTTGAACCGTCATCTACATCAATAACCCTTAGCTTGAGTTTCAATTGATAATCCTCAGGATACCTATGGTTCGTTGGCTTCATCAGGTCGTGTAAAGATAAGCGTTCAGCTACTGGCTGTTTTATCTCTGCCTTGGTATTTTCCTTTGGTTGGTCGATGTAGCCCCGGTATTCCTCACAGAAACATAAAAAATAATGTCTGCCCCGATAAATTGCGCACTCTTGGCATAATTTTTTGGAAAAGGGGCAAACCATATTTACCTTTGCCATTCCAATATCCTCAGCCAGTAGGGTCGGTGTGGTCGGGGTGAGAGGACTTGAACCTCCGACCTCAGCGTCCCAAACGCTGCGCGCTAGCCACCTGCGCTACACCCCGCATCAAGAGTATACCAAAGCGTCTTTTGAGGGTCAAATTAGGGGCTGGCTTGGGTTCTAATCCCGGCAGTTGGGGCAATTGTCAAATATTTCGGGGGCTAAATGCCACTTCTCAACTATATAGTCTAGCTGCTTTTCCGGAGCCCAGTAGTTACCACAGGTCTTACATTTCTTTAATTTGAATTCCAGCTTGCCGCTAGGTGTGTTTATTATCCTGGTATCGCCAACATCCTCTACTGTTATCGCCTCAGTAGGACAGACATAAGCACAGGAGTCACAACCAATACATTTGATTGGTGAAACTTCAATTGATGGCTCATCAATGCCCCGGTTTATCCCTTGAGCAATAAAAGTAATGGCATCGGCACCTACAATCTCGTGGCAGGCTCTAACACATAGCTCACAGAGAATACATTCCCTCTGCTTCAGGGTAAAACCAGGCTCTTCAATACCCAGCTTTTTGGCTAACTCGCCTATACTGCCTGAGTGTGGACGCTGGGCTAGTAATAGTTCCATTGCCAGCCTTCGTGCCTGCACTACTTTTTCCGAGTTTGTTCTGACCTTTAATCCCGCCTCTACCGGATAGTTGCAAGCGGTAGTTAGATTAGACGTTCCGTCAGCTATTACTTCTACACTGCATACACGGCAAGACCCGATGGGACTGAGTGCCTCGTGATAGCATAGGGTAGGTATATAGACACCAACCTTCTTTGCTGCATCAAGGATTGTTAAGCCCTCTTCAGCTTCCACTACTTTATCATCAATAGTTAGCTTTACCATTGGTTTCCTCTTCAAATTCTGTTACTTCTCACTGGTTACTGTTAGTAGCATCACCCGATAGCACCGCAGACAGCGCTCAGCTTCCTTGAGAGCCGACTCAGTGGTAAGACACTTCTCCACCTCGTCAAAATTTAGCCCCCTATTTTGTACTGGAAGCAGTTCCGGGGATTGGCGTATGCCTTTTGCTGTGATACCTGCCTGCCTTTGTCGGGATAGGCTAACATCGTGAACCAGGCTTTCTACCAAGTCCTCGTCAGAAGGAGCTACCCTACCTGAGCACAAGTATTGGTCTATGCTCCCGGCTGCCTTATTGCCGGCGGCTATAGCCTCAATTAGAGTAGCTGGACCAGTTACGCAGTCGCCACCGGAAAAGATTCCTGCCCGACTAGCCTGGTAAGTAAATGGGGCAACTTCTATGGTACCCGTCTCTGAAATCTTAATCTTTTCTCCCTCAGTCAAAAAGGACAAATCAGGTGCCTCACCAATGGCAGAGATTATCACATCGGCTGGTAAAACAAATTCTGAGCCTTTGATTGGGATAGGACGTCTCCTACCACTGGCATCAGGCTCGCCCAATTCCATTCTAATGCATTCAGCACCGGTAACCTTGCCATCTTCAGTTAGTACTTTAACCGGCACTGCCAGAAAGTGAATCTTGGCTCCTTCCCTTTCTGCTTCCTCAACCTCTTCTTTTCTTCCTGGCATTTCAACCCTGGAGCGTCTATAGACTATGGTTACATCCTTGAAGCCGAGCCTCAAACAGGTTCGGGCGCAGTCTATAGCTACATTACCGCCGCCAACTATTATTACCCTATCTTTAGGCTCTATCTTTTTGCCCAGATTAAAATCGCGCAAAAACTCTACGCCATCAGCTAATCCTTCAAAGTCTTCCTTCCAGTTCTCGATATCAAATTCCCTGCCCAGATGGGCGCCGGTGGCAATGAATATTGCCTTGAAGCCTTCACTGATAAGACTCTCCAGGGTTATGTCTCTACCTATTCTGGTATTCAGTTTAATCTCTACCCCGATTTTCTTAATAATATCAACCTCTCGGCTTAGAATATCTCTAGGTAATCGATAGGGAGGGATACCCACCAATACCATTCCCCCCGCCGATGGTTGGTCATCATAGACGGTAACTTTATAACCGTTTAAGGCTAAATTATAGCTGGCAGCTAAACCAGCCGGACCAGCACCAATGACGGCTACCTTTTGTTTACCATTTCCCTTTTTTTCAAAGGTAGACTCTAGCCCACCAACCAACTCATAATCAGCCGGGACTCGCTTTAGGGCTCTAATAGCGATAGGGCTATCTATGTCATTTCTGACACAGTTAGCCTCGCAGAAGGCAACACAGGCGCGTCCCATTACCCCGGGCAAGCAATTAGTCTTTCTAATTAATTCTAGAGCCTCGGCGTATCTGCGGTTTCTAATCAGCTCTATGTAGCCAGGGATATCCTGGTGAGCCGGGCAAGCCTCCATACACGGGGCAGTAACTCTAGTAATATAAGTTGCTTTAGGAAGTTTCTTCTTACCGGTTATAAATTTGAGGTATTCTTGTCCATAATAGTTTATAGTATCAAGAACCGGCGTCACTGCCGAGGCACAGAAATCACACTTGGCATTTTCCTTAATTCCGTTGCCCAACCATCGCAATAAATTGAGGTCTTCTTTCGTCCCCTGCCCATTTGAAATTCTATCCAAAATATCACTCATAACCTTTATTCCAACATAACCAACGGTACACTCCCCACAACTTAACCTCTCCACTTCCTTCAGGTAGGAATGTGCCATATCTACGATATTAACCCTGTCGTCAGCTACCACCAGCCCATTCCACGACATCAAGGCTCTTACCTGATGACCATTATATTGCAGGGGGAGTTCCAGGTTTTCTACACTAGTATATTTCTCAAGAGCTAGACCACGGTTATCGACAACCCTACCTGCCCAACTACTAAAAATTACCTTGCTCATTCTGCAACCCCTGTTCTTACCGCCTTTTCCCTGAGCTTTTCATATTCTTCACTGACCCTGGCCTGGATTTTATTTATGTCAGCCGGTGACAGGTGTCTGAACCTCCCCTGCAGCTTCATGTAGTCGGTAACCGGTCTGAGTTTGGGGAAATCAAAACTTAATCTATACTGACCATTCTCCACCTCATATAGCGGGAATATTCCCGTCTCTACTGCCAGGCGTCCTATCCTGACCGATAAATCAGGGGGACACCTCCAACCAGTAGGGCAAACCGATAGGATATGAACATAGGCCGGACCGGTGGTATCTACCCCCTTTTTAACCTTAGCCATTAAATCAAAAGGATAGCTGGGGGAGGCGGTAGCGACATAAGGTATATCGTGAGCAATAGCAATAGCTGGCATATTCTTCTTCCAGGTAACCTGCCCAATGCTCACCTTGCCGGCGGGAGAGGTAGTAGTCGAGGCGCCATAGGGAGTGGCTGAAGAGCGCTGTATCCCGGTATTCATGTAGGCTTCGTTGTCAAAGCAGATGTAAAGGAAGTTATGACCTCTTTCTAACGCTCCAGATAGTGCCTGAACCCCAATGTCACTGGTACCGCCATCACCAGCCATCGCCACTACCTTAACATCCTGCGCTGGGCGCCTTCCTTTCCTTACCATGGTCTTCAAGCCAGCCTCTATGCCTGAGGCCACGGCGGCGGTATTCTCAAACAGGGTATGAATCCAGGGAACCCGCCAAGAGGTATAAGGTAGCTGTGACGAAACTATCTCCATACAACCGGTAGCATTAGCAATTATTACATTCTGCCCCAGTGCTTTACAGGCTAGCCTCACCGCCAAGGCTTCACCACAGCCTATGCAAGCCCGGTGACCGGGGGCAAAGTTTTCCTCTCTGGTTACTAATCGGGGAACATAAACAGCATATTTTTCCATTATTCCCTCACCCCAAATATTTCAAACTCATTCTCACTTCCTGTCTGCGAAATCTCTATACCTCTATCAACTATGCTCTCAAATCCAGCCGCAGTAATATCTCTGCCGCCTAAACCGCCGACAAAGCTGACTATCTTTGGCCTCCTGTCCTGACCATATAAGGCTGCCTTAATCTCGGAGCAAACTGGTCCCCCCGGCCCACCAAAGGAAAGGGCTCTATCCAGCACAATGAGAACCTCAGCCTTCTTGACCACCCTACGGATTTCGTCAAAGGGGAAGGGGCGCCACAGGCGAAGCCTTACCAACCCGACGTCCTTGCCCTCGCTTCTCATCTTGTCGATAGCGGTCATTGCCGTCTCGCTGAAGCTCCCCATAGTTAGCAAAAGCACTCTGCAATCCTCACAGTGATAACATTCCACAGGAGAGTAATATCGCCCGAAGTTATCGCCAAATTCTTTCCAGACCTGGAGAATCACCCCTTTGGCTGCTCTCAGATTTACTTCCTGCGCCCACTTTGTCTCTGAATAGATAATTGGCGGGCCAAAATCTCCCATCGTCACCGGTTTATTGGGGTCCAGGGGTAAGGGGTATTGATTAGGCGGGAGAAATTGGTCAACCTCACTCTGCTCCGGGAAAAGTATTGGTTCAATCATATGCGATAGGTGAAACCCGTCCAGGTGAATCATCACCGGGAGCAAAACCCTCTGGTCTTCGGCAATGCGAAAGGCACACAGGACATTGTCAACAACCTCCTGCCCATTTTCGGTAAATATTTGAATCCACCCGGTATCGCGAACTGCCATAGCATCAGAGTGGTCACCCCAAACGCTTAATGGTGCCGATAAAGCTCGGTTAGCCACTGTCATAACTATTGGTAACCGCATAGACGAGGCAATATACACTACCTCGTGCATTAACTCCAGTCCCTGGCCGGCGGTAGCGGTAAAGGTTCTGGCTCCAGCGGCGGCTGCCCCGAGGCAGGCACTCATTGCCGAATGCTCAGACTCAACCGGAATATACTCGGCATCCAACTCGCCATCAGCTACTAGCTCAGCCAGGTGCTCAACAATATGAGTTTGCGGGGTAATGGGATAGGCAGCAATAACATCGGCGTTGGCTAGCCTGACCGCTTCACCAATAGCCACTGATACCTCTATTCCTACCCTCTTTCCCATCATTCCTCCTCCTCTACCATGGTTATTACTTTTGTCCAGCACTCCCTGGCGCAGATGCCACACCCCTTACAATAGAATAGATTGGCTTCAAAATATCCCTCGGTGTTTTGCTCAACACAACCCTCAGGGCAAAAAATGTAGCAAATGCCACACTTTATGCACCGGTCAAAATCGTAGGTTGGTCGTTGTGACCGCCAATACCCGGTTTGGTACTGGCTGGCATTTCCTGGCTCAGTTACTATTGAGCCAATTTCTAAGTCTTTCCAGGTTAACTCACCCTCTGGTTTGGTCAATGGCCTTACTCCTTTACTAAAGTCTCCTCATAGGCTCTTTTCATGGCGTTAATGTTTCTTTCCGCCAGGCGACCGAAACGGTGCCTCAGCGGTTCCAATAGGGACTCCAATTTAACCATCTCGGTAGCTCTGACTACGGCTCCGACCATAGTAGTATTGGTAATCGGGACTCCCAGTAGCTCTCGAGCAATCTTGGTAGCATCAACTGTTGCCAGTGACCAGCTAATGCCAAATTCCTTTCTTAATTGCTCAGCTTCCTTTCTGGTATTAACTACTAGTATTCCATTGGCTTTAAGCCCTGAGGTAACATTCACAATGGTTAACAGACCCGGGTCAAGCACTACTACTACATCAGGCTGGGTAATTTCAGCTCTTATCCTTAGCGGTTGTTGACTGCTTATTCTGACGAAGGCCAAGACTGGTGCCCCTCTCCTTTCCGGACCAAAGCTGGGGAAGGCATGAGCATACTTGCCCTCACTTATCGCCGCCTGTGCCAGCAGTTCAGCAGAGGTAACTGCGCCCTGACCACCGCGACCATGCCATCTAATCTCAATAAGTTGGGTAGCATCTATCACTTTAGCCTCCTGTTATCATAAAAAGCGCCCCTGGAGCGACTTGAACGCTCGCACCCAGCTCCGGAGGCTGGTGCTCTATCCACCTGAGCTACAGGGGCAAACATTGACCACAAACAATGCCGTCAATAATTTACAACAAATAACTAGTCTTTGTCCACCTCATCGGGGCATTTCCCGTGGTATGTTACCCTAACCTGTAGCTCTTTCGCGCCACCTGACGATGAGCTTGGCTATCTCCCATACAACGAAGAGGCTAGACACCAGCGCCAAAATGCTTATCCACTCGCCGAGGCTGAGATTATAAGTATGAAACAAATTTTGGAGGAAGGGAACATAAATTATTAGGCAAAGTAGGAGAATTTCCCAGCATACCGCCAGCACCAGCCAGCGATTGGTAAAAGGACCAACCTTGAACAGGGAGCGCTTGATATCGAGACAGTTAAAGGCATTAGCGAGTTCAACCAGTATTAGGGTTATGAAGGTAAAGCCCTGTGCCTCCACAATGCTTTTTCCCCAGCTAAGCGCGAGCATAAAACTGGCAAGCACTATTGCCCCCTTCCAGATGCCTATACCTCCGATATAGCCCAATGTTAGCCGGGTAAAGACGCCTTCCCCACGCCGACGGGGGGGACGCTCCATAACACCCCTCTCCTTGCGGGTTAGCGACAATGCTATTGCCGGCAAGCCATCGGTGGCAAGGTTCACGTATAAGATCTGGATGGCAATTAAAGGCAGGGCACCGTAGGGAAGCCCCAGGAGAGGTCCAGCAAGGATGGCGACAGCCATTAGCATCACCTCTGCCAGGTTACAGGAAAGGATGAAGACCAGAAACTTCTTAAGATTGTCAAATATACCTCTGCCCTCATCGACCGCTGCTACAATGGAGGTAAAATTGTCATCGGCCAGCACCATATCTGCTACTTCCTTACTTACATCAGTGCCGGTGATACCCATAGCTATCCCTATGTCTGCTTTCTTTAAGGCTGGGGCGTCATTGACCCCATCCCCGGTCATAGCTACAACATAGCCTTTCTTGGTGAAGGCATCTATTACCCTTGTCTTGTGAGCCGGGGAAACTCGGGCATAGACCTCGATCTGCTCAACCATATTTTCAAGGTCTTCATCGCTTAGCTCATCCAGTTTGTCGCCGCTAATGGCTATACCCTCCTTGAGTAAGCCCAGCTCTTTGGCTACTGCGGCAGCGGTCAGCTTATGGTCGCCGGTAATCATAACCGACTTTATGCCAGCTTGCTGGCATAGTTGAATAGCCTCCTTAACCTCTTCCCTTGGCGGATCAATCATCCCTGCAAGACCAACGAAGACCATATTACTCTCCGCATCCTGCGCCGATGTAGCGGTACTAGCCAGAGGTTTATAGGCCATAGCCAATACCCTCAAGGCATCGTCGGCCATTTGATGTCCTATTTTTAGGATATTCGCCCTATCTTTGTCGCTTAATTCCTTTTCTTGACCATCCATAAGGACACGGTCGCAGGAGTCCAGGATTACCTCAGGGGCTCCTTTGGCATAAGCTTGCTTACCCCAGGGGGTATCGTGAATTGTCGTCATTCTCTTCGCTTCAGATGAAAAGGGGACCTCGTCTACCCTTGGAAACTGTTCGTTGAGTTTATCTTGCCATAGGTCAGACTTGGCAGCAGCCACTATTAAAGCCCCCTCTGTAGGGTCTCCTTTGATGTGATAAGCACCATCAACGTAGACAAGACGAGTATCATTGCACAAAGTATTTATCCGCAGCAATGTTTCGAGGTGGACATCCTGCTGAGAGTCAACAGCCCTGCCATTTATATAGAATTCGCCTCGTGGTTCATAGCCCACCCCGGTAACATCGATTATCTGGCCATTGGTATAGATCTTACGCACAGTCATTTGGTCTTGGGTCAGGGTTCCGGTCTTATCGGAGCAGATAACGGTGGTGCAACCTAGGGTTTCGACAGCAGTAAGCCTTCTCACTAAGGCGTGGCGTTTCGCCATCCTACCCAGCCCGATGGCAAGTGCTATGACCACTACAGCGGGCAAAGACGAGGGCACCGCCGCCACCGCCAGAGCTACTCCCCAAACGAGCATCTCTAGAATCTCGTGACCACGCATAATCCCCACCAACGCCAAGGGGACAATTAAACTCGTTATTCCAATGACGAGCCATTTCCCCAAACGGTTCAAGTTGATCTGGAGAGGGGTCTTCCCTTTTTCCACTTCTTGGAGCATTGCGGCAATTCGGCCAAACTCTGTATTCATCCCGGTAGAAGTCACCACAGCCTTTCCCCTGCCGTAAACCACCGTGGTGCCCGTATAGACCATATTTTTGCGGTCACCGATAACCACTTCTCCAGATATGAGTTCTGTAACTTTTTCCACGGCAAGAGATTCGCCAGTCAGTGGAGCCTCTTCTGTCTTAAGGTTTATCGCTTCCAGCAAACGGGCATCAGCCGAGATATGGTCTCCTGTCTTTAGCAGGATTATGTCTCCTGGCACCAGTGCCTGTGCCGCTATTTCTTCTTCCTGACCGTCCCTTACTACTGAGGCAGTTGGAGCGGTCATCCGCCTTAATGCTTCCAAAGCCCGGTCTGCCTTGTATTCCTGGACAAAGCCGAGAACGGCACAAAAAACGACTATGACCAGTATCACAATCGAGTCAGCCACCTCCCCCAAAGCTAAAGAAAGGACAATGGCAACGAGAAGCATGATAATGATGACGCTCTTGAACTGCGCAAGGAAAATTGCCCAGGCTGATACTCTTTTCCCTTTTATCAGCTCATTGGGACCGAACTGAGTTAGACGGCGTTGCGCTTCCTCCCCAGTCAAACCCTGGCGGCTCGAGTTTAAGGATTGAAGGGTTTCTGCTACTTCTAAGTTATGCCAATTCTTCTTGCTATTCATTTTTTAAACAAATAATAGGAACATTAGTGTTAGATAGATTCCGTATATGGCAAGAAACACCCCACCCTTCCACCTGCCCAATTGTTTGCCGATAATACCAAAAACTAATAACAGCACCATTAGGGTGAGCATCACCGGGTAGTCAAAAACCATAGTTTGTCTTTCTACTGGGAGGAGAGCAAAGCCAATACCACCGAGCCCACGTACCCAGAATATATCCAGGATATTGGCACCGACCATATTACCCACCGTTATTTCCCCATGCCCCCTGAGAGTTGCCGTTAGACCGGTGACATATTCGGGCAACGATGTCCCTAGGGCAACCACGGTAAGACCGATAACCAGCTCTGGTATTCCCAGCCAATGGGCAATAACCACTGCGTTCTGGACAATCAAAGTTGCCCCAACTACTACGCAGGCAGCCCCTAATATAAACCATACCACCGCCCCTCTCAAGCTATAAGCAGGGGCGGCTACCGCCTCAAGGCTCTGTTCAATATCGGCTACCCTGTCTTTTGTATCTTTGCGGCCTGCTTTGACCGCCCTAATGGAATAATATACATAACCGGCTAGTCCAGCAGTTAGAATAAGGGCATCCCAACGGCTCAAGTAACCATCAATAGATAACAGCATAATTACTACGCCGCCGAGTACCATAATGGCTGCCTGCTGCCAGTGGAGCTTGCGCCGAACCACTATCGGTCTTATCAAGAG
>JAUWYK010000068.1 GCA_030615865.1 Dehalococcoidia bacterium | reverse complement strand
ACCATCACCGAATGGATGTTGCCAGTCATTCTCTCTGCCGAGCATTATCTCCAAGCATTCAACTATCTTGCTCGGTGAAGTACCAGCCAGGATATTTGAACCAACTTCTATAGTCTCTGGCCTTTCAGTGTTATCACGTAGTGTTACGCATGGAACATTTAATATACAGGCTTCCTCCTGAACCCCGCCCGAGTCGGTTAGGATTAGCTTGGCATTCTCCTCTAACTGTAAGAATTCGAGGAATCCCAGTGGTGTGATAAGTTCAACACCACGCGGCGTTTCCAATTTAAATTCGGCAAGCCTTTTCCGAGTTCTGGGGTGGATGGGGAATATTATTGGTAAGTGGTGCTTGTTGTATGCCAACTCTAGGCCACCAAGTATTCCTTCCAATCTTGGCTTTACATCAACGTTTTCTTCCCTGTGTGCCGTAACTACAAAATATTCTTTTCTCTTCAGATTTAGCTTGCTCAAGATATCTGACTTACCATACAAAATATCCAGGCCGCGATAAATGGCGTCGACAATGGTGTTGCCGGTAACGAAAACCTTGTCTGCGGTAATACCTTCTGCTAGTAAATTTTGTCTTGATTTCTCAGTGGGGGCGAATAGATAGTCGGATATATGGTCAGTTAGACAGCGGTTAATCTCTTCAGGCATACTTCTATCACCGGAGCGTAGCCCAGCTTCGATGTGACCCACTTTAATATGCAGCTTAGCTGCGGCAAGGGCAGCGGCTAATACAGTGTTGGTATCACCTTCAACCAGAACAATGTCAGGTCTCTCCGATACAAGAATTCTCTCTGCGCCAACCAATATCTTCCCCGTCTGCTCCCCCTGAGAGCCGGAGCCAACATCCAGATGATACTTCGCTTCAGGGAGACCTAGCTCAGTAAAAAATACTCGGTCTAACTCATATGAGTAGTGCTGCCCACTGTGCAGGATAAAGTAGTCCAAGCCCTGCTTATGGCACTCCATTATTACTGGAGACATCTTTATGATCTCCGGCCGTGTTCCAACTACTATGACTATTTTTATCTTACAACTCCTCTAGCTTCATCGAGTGCTGTTTCTAGCTTTGAACCAATGCTTGCCCAGCTATAGCTTTGTTCTACAAAATCTCTTCCCCTTCGCCCCATTTTATCTCTGAGTTCTCTATCATTATATAGTGTCACTAGATTCCACCGGTATTCCTCTTCATTAGAGGCGTATAGCACCCCATCTGTAACTGCCTGGGTAACGCCGGTAAGCCTGCTGCAAATAACTGGTTTCTCACAGGCCATATACTCAAACAGCTTTAACGGTAAGGCACTATGAGAGAGTGCATTAGCCTTGAATGGAATCAAACAAACATCCATGCCGGAAATATATTCTGGCACCTTGGTATAGGGAACAGTCCCAGTGAATATTACACTTTCTAACATTTGATATTTCCTAGCCAAATTCTCGACCTTGGTTATGCCACCCTCTTCACCCACAATTAGCACCTTCACATTATGCCTATCTCGGCTAATGTGTTCTATTGCAGCAAAAACAGGTTCAAAGTCAACCCACTCCCGTAATATACCAACATAGCCAACTACAAAATCTGACTCAATGCCTAACCTCTGTCTTAGTCCCCACGATGGATAGCTGTTGAATAACTCGGTATCAACACCATTGGGGATAAGCTTTAATTTGTCCTGGGGAACGTGGTAGGAGTCTCGCAAGGAATCAGTAATACAGGCTACCTTGCTGGAGATTTTGATATTTCTATTAACCATAGTTGTGCCAACCAGTTTGCCCAGGGGTCTTAGCACAGAGGGTATTTGTGGTGAGTTTCTTATCATCTGAGGCAAATCATCGGCAATATCATAAACCGTGTTTATTCCGGCAGATTTCAATTTCCTGGCTACATAGTAACCAGATACAAGGGTATTATAGTTTAAGTGAACATCAAACCTGGTATAATCAATTT
Organism: Dehalococcoidia bacterium; assembly: GCA_030615865.1. The sequence continues at coordinate 8,183 of JAUWYK010000068.1, read as the reverse complement.
CCTTCAGGATTCTATTCAGATTTACAATTGAGAATACTTCCTGCAAGTAGGGACTGAGTTTGCGAGCAGTGAAGTACCTGATGTCAATGCCCTTTAGTATGTCTTCAACCCCTAGCTGATATTGGCTGACATCAGTCTGGCTGGTTTTCCACCAGTCATTGATGCTCAAAACAGTAATGCTGTGATTTCGGGACAAGTGTCTAATGAACTCATGTAGTCTATTATGTGATGTCTTTGTTAAATCAACGACGGAGGTTATTAAGATTTCCACCCGTTTCCCTCTTTGGCTGAAAGGTAAGAATCGCTGGTCCACAAGGAACAAACTTCGCCCTGAACCCTGTGCAGATTAGCTCTTCTCCTTTCTTATTGCATCTAGTATCAGGTGTTTCATTACATTTAATATCAGGCTGGTGAACATGCTGAACACTCCAACAATGAGTAATAGAACTGATATCAGGGCAGTGCCAGTGGCTATTCCTCCGCTGGTGGTCCAAGTAAGGAGTACTCTAGCCCCGACAGCCAAGCCAATCACTGTTAGGGCGAAGCCAGACAGTCCAAAAAAGAGCAAGGGACGTCTCTCAGCGATCATATTCAGCAGGGCATTCATGTTCTTCATTCCTTGAGCCAAAGGGTTCCTTTTTGCCTTCTCATCATAATTGGCAGTTATTGGAACCTCCGCCAAGCTGAGGTCATTCTCCTTTATCAAGAATTGCATCTCGCTTTCCACATCGCCCACTCCTCTTTGCGTGAACGACAGCGTTTCGATTGACTTGCGTGAAAAAGCCTTGAAGCCACTCTGGGTGTCACTGAGTTTTACCCCTGAGCCCAGGTTAGTGACAAAGGTAAGGATGCGCTGCCCTATGGTGCGGTAGCCTGGGATATCACTTTTAACGCTAAGGAAACGGCTGCCGGCGGCTACATCAGCTTTACCTGCTAGTACAGGATCAAGAACAGCTGGGATGTGCGCTGGCTTGTGCTGACCATCCCCATCAAGCATCACCATCGCTTGGACACCAGATTCCTTCGCCCATTGAAAGGCAGTATTCATAGCTATACCTTTACCCTCATTAACCTCATGCCTTATCACCAGGGCACCGGCTGCCTCAGCAATCATGGCAGTCCCATCAGTGGAGCCATCATCGATTACTATGACTTGGTCTACGAATCTCTTGGCTTTGAGGACTACGCTTCCAATGAACCGCTCCTCATTGTAGCAGGGAATAGCAGCGATGATCTTCGGTTGGGGCACCTTAGTCGGCTCGGGCATGGTTCATCTCCGTAAATACCAGCTGATGTATTTTGTTATCTATATCAACACCAAAAACAAATGCCCCTTCTTTAACGAAATGAAGGGCTAGTGGTAAACCTACCTGCCCCAGACCGATAATTGCGATTTTGATTTTGCCTGACCTGACACTATCCTGTATCTGTGAGGCAGACATTTGAAAAACCATTCTTAAGGCTCCTTCACCACGATTCTCGTCAAGAGTTTCATTAGTATATCCCACGGTGTTCAATACCCATAATCAATTCCAGCCTCTTGGATGAACTTTAGTAGGCTTGCTGGCTTTTTCTCCCAGCGCTGAATTGTGGAGAAGCTAACACCTATTTCCTATCCTAAATCCTCCTGTGTCCAGCCTTTTTTCTTTCGCACTTCCTTTACTTTTTCCTTAACTTATCTTATTATATTCCCCATAACCTATATTAGGCAAGGTTTCACGTTATGCATCGTTTCGATTATCAGCCAGTTGTGGATAAGTGCCAGATAGTAAGTCAAATATCTCCCATCATCAAAGCGATCGGTTTTTCAAGAATCCTTGGGCTTACCCATTCCTGATGAAGGCATAGCCCCTCTTCCTGCATACCGCACCAGCATATGCCAGATGGGTATCACTACCCCGAGCGAGGCGGCAGCCACGGGTGCCCTTGGCACCTTCATTCTAGCTGCCGCCCATGGGAGGCTGAATTGTCAGGTAGTGAAGAAAGCCCTTGCCGGTACCATTCTGACTGTAGGCATGCTGCTCATGATAATAGCGGCAGCAAAGGCCTTTAGCCAACTCCTGGCCTTTAGTGGTGCCACCGAAGGCTTGGTTGAACTTGCCCTGAGCTTGCCTCTAGCGCCCATCCTCATCATCATAGCTACGCAGGTTGTAGTACTGATGCTGGGCATGTTTATTGGCGCGAGCGCTATAATAATGATCACCTTCCCGCTATTTATGCCCGTTGTCCATGCGCTGGGCTTTGACCGGGTATGGTTCGCAGTAATATACCTCCTAAATATGGAAATGGCAAACACAACACCACCATTTGGCTTGTCCCTGTTTACCATGAAAGGGGTTGCCCCACCCGATACCACGATAGGAGACGTATATAAAGCTGGTTTGCCCTTCCTGGGATGTGACTTGATAGTGATGGCATTGCTTATTGCCTTTCCCGAAATAATACTGTGGCTGCCAGGCAAGATGAGGTAACCCATGGAGGGAGCTGCTCCTATCCATATTGCAGTGGAGTGGTGCTCTACTTAGACTCATCAGGTCTGTACTCCACTTAACTAGGTGGATGTTGCCGCTCTCCTGAAAGAATTGCCTTTCATAGGAGAGCGGCAACCATCTGAGAAGAAGGAGCAAACTCATTGAACAATCGTCCAGAATGTTCAACATCCAACATTAGCTTATTTTGTGTGATTGAGGATAAAAAAACAGGATCGAGAGCTAGTCTCTCGATCCTGTTTAATTTAAGAATCAGCTTCAAGTCCTTGCCAAAGTCTTCGGATTAGAATTAAGTTTGAGATGAGCCAAAAGAGGTTGCTAGTCAGAAGAAAGGCTTGCATGGTATGCCATGATAAATTCGACCAGCTGATTAGTGGCACTTGCGAAGTCTGTTTCAGAAAGTGGGCACTATCAACTAAAAAGAGGTAACACCTTCTAAATTATCTAAATTATGTTAAACGAGCCTCCTTCAATTCACGGATTACCTCTTTAGCCTCAGCAAGGGTGAGCAGCATCTCGTCCACAGTTTTAGCTATCCTCATCCGGTTATTATCTATATACCAGACCCTGCCCTCTGCCTGCCTCTGGCGTCTCAGCTCCTCATCTGCCTGGCTCTTTAGACTACCGCTATGGTCTAACTTATCATAGCCCCGGTCCGAGAGGCACCAGTGCCCACCTCCAGTCCTCTGAATGAAGCCCTCCTTCTTCAACTCAGACAGCCTACAGTGAGCACTGATATAGGTATAGTCGAACTGCTCCATGAGGTCGAAGGCTGTGACCATCTCTCTGCTATATATGAACAAAAGGACAGTCAACTTTGTGGCTTTGATAGGCTGCCAACCCCCCCATTTATCATAATGCAAAATTTCTTCTTTATTTGTTTGGTGATTAACCACCAAATTGTCACCTACCCGCCTATACAGCCTAAGAAACACCTATATTATAGACAAAAAATTAAACAAATTTAGGGAGTTCACTCATAGACAGTCGGGGCAGAGGGCTCTTGAGCCGGTGGCTCTTTGATCGGTGACGGCTCTTTAAGCGGCGGTAGCTTTTGAGCCGGTGTTGGTGTCCTATATATTGTTGGCTCTCCCCCCAGCCCGAACCACCAGTCCTCAACATTTCTAAGCTCGGCAGCCTGTTCAATGTTAACTGCCATCCCTTCCAACATCCGCTCTCTCTCCCCAATCCCTCTTGTCAGGAGCTTCGGTCCCTTACCCGCTATTTCCATAACCATAGCCCGGACATCATCCCTATTCGGCACTTTCTGAACCAGGTCGCCGAGAAGGTCGTAAGCTGTCCTCCCAGTAGCCATTTTGTTCTTCTCTATCTCATCCCTTAATTTGATGATTTCACCCCGGTATTCTTGAATCACAGTGACAAGACCAGCATTCTGCTCATCCCTCCGTTTAAGCTCCGCCTGGTGTTGGTCCTCTCTCAGCTTGGTCATTTCTGCCCTGAGTTCTTTTAGCGCCCCGGCCTCCCCATCGCCGGCCAGAGACCTAAGCTCCTTTGCTGCCGCTATAATTTCACTCACGGTGCCACCCCTGGCTTCAGTCCTGCCACCAACCAACTCTTTCATCGATTCTATTTTGGTCATTTGGTCAATGAAGCTGTCCATTGGGTCAATCGTGTCCCCCTCGGCCATCGCCTTATCCATCTGCTTTGCCACCGCCCAGGCTGCCGCCGGGTGCTGTTTGACAAAATCAGATTTAAAGTTAGGCATGTGTTTGCCGAGGCTCTCATTGTAGGAGACAAGAGCCTCTTCTCCACCAACCTCTTTTCCAATTTGCTTGGCTGCCTTGGTCGCTTCTTCCAGGGTCGTACCTGGCTCACTGGCATCCTTTATCATCCTGACCGACGGTAGCCCTTTATCATTCAAAGCCACCGTCCACAGTGCCCCCGAGGCTATCTTCCTTTTCCTCTCCTCTTCCTTCTGTGCCTGGAGAGCATCTTTGGGATGTAAGCCAGTCCTGGTAAGGAGTTCCTCAGGCACCTTGACCCCCCTCGTGGCAAAGTGTTCCTCAAGTACCCTCCGCCGTTGAATTGGCGCGAGGTCTCTGGGGTAGCGAGCCAGAAACTCGGCCAACTCCGCCGGCTCCTCAAACACCTTTGGCGAGCCAGTTCGACTGATAAATTTCGCAATTGCGATGGCCTTACTTTCCTTGAGTTCGTGATCCACAAGCAATGAGACAAAATCCGCAATCTCACTAGGGACTGTAGCCTCTGCCATATTATTCTGAACCATAGGTGCCTCCTTTCGTCGTATTTTTACCCAGGGCATTTTTCAGTATTTCTGCCTCGGTACCGGGCGCAAAACCAGCCTCGATGATTTCTTTGCTGAATCTGGTCATTCCGCCACCGTAAATTCGAATTTTGGCCATTTGCTCTCCCCTTGCTGTTTTGCTACAATTATGATATCTTTAGCGTAGCATACGCTTGACGCAGAAATTACTGACAAAAGGGGGGTTAAAATGTCGGTGACCACGGGGCTAGTGAAGGAACACGCATGTCCCATCTGTGGCGGGTACCTCTGGAGGAATGAGGGCGGACTCTATTATTGCACAAATCGAAACTGCCCTGAGAAATGGCACGGCTATACACTCGAACCTGTGCCTCAACCACCACCTCAGCCAAAGAAAGAGTCTGTCTTAGGCGTGACAACGGCCTCAGAAACCAAAACCCTAACTTCAAGCCAGCAATACATTGCCGGTCTACGACGGGTACTCGGTTATAAGTCAAACAAACAGATTCACCGACTACGAAAGCACTTGGGAGACATCAACATCGCTGAGGCTGTTCCCAGTGTGGGGGGGGCCTTCACGAATAGCTCTCATGAGGTCATAATCACTTACCACCCTGCTGGTGGCATTCAGCGCTTTCCACTGGTACAAAATACCAAAGAAGTCGAACCAGTTAACATAAGGCTACAACAAATCCAGTTCAGCGGGCGATTTCCCCATATGCGCGGATTCGTAAATCCCCAGCTTTCAGGACAAGCTGCCTTTGCCAAATGCTATGTCACAGATTCAACCGGTCCGCAGGCGAATGTTTGAGGTGAGCGTCCCTTACATCAGAATCAGCAAGGTTACTGTAGCGCCTGGTCATGACCAGCGACCTGTGGCCCAGTTTCTTTTGCAATGAGAAAACATCACCGCCGCTCCGCAGATAAAGGACGGAGCTAGTGTGCCGTAGCTTGTGAGCATAGCAACGTTTAAGCCCTGCTTTTCTGCCGTACATGCTGACAAGCTTCTCTATCCTACCGGCTGGCAGTGGCTGCCCGTCACGCCTAAGCCAGAAGTTATCGGTGCCTACAGGCTCTGGCCTATGCTTTAGCTGGTACTTCATCAGTGTCTTGGCAACCCGTTTCCCAAAGGGAACATAGCGCTCCTTGTTGCCCTTGCCCATAACCGTGAAGAGGTTTTGCTCATAGTCGATGTCGGCTGCCTTAAGCCCGGCAAGCTCAGAAAGCCTGACTGTGGTATCATAAAAAGTCAACAGAATGGCGTAGTCCCTAAAGCCTTCATTGCTGCGCTTGTTCGGCTGGGCTAAGAGTTTTTCAATCTCCTTCTGCGAAAAGGTAGGCACTATCGTCTCCGGAACCTTAGGCATCTTTACTTTTTCCATCGGATTGGTTTCGGTAAATTCCTCCCGATGGAGAAAGCCAAAGAATGCCCTGATAGCCCTGGCATAGGTCTCGATAGACTGTGGTGATAGCTTGGCCTGTTGAGGCTTGTTATAGGGATGATTGCTGAACTTGTGCTTGCCCTGGAGAGCAATGATAAATCGCCGCAGCTCATTGCCAGTAATGCCGGCTATATCCTGGTTATCGGGACCAAGGAAGTCGGCAAAATAGCCAACACTTTGACTAATCCAGTGGATCGTCTTAGGGCTTTTGCCTTCAGCCTGGGCATAAGTGCGATAGGCAGTCAGTGCGTCTTGGAGCGTCATCACCTCAAACTCCTCACACTGATAGTTTACAGTAGAGGATGGCTTTTGGTGATGACATTTTGGGGCGGTTTTTGTCAAGCAGTTGCTCTTTTCGCTGTCAACTGCTTGACTGAGGGCTAAAATCGAAGCTAAAGCGTCCCTGGAGGGATTCGAACCCACGACCCGCTGCTTAGAAGGCAGCCGCTCTGTCCTCTGAGCTACAGGGACAGGGCATTTTTTAGGCGGATGGCAATTGCCTCCTTTTTAGCTTTGAATTCCTGTATGAACATCTTTACAACCTGTATAAACATTTTGGTAATTTCGGTTGACATCAGTAATCAACTCAAAAAGCAGCCGCTCTAAACAGCCATTTTGAAAAAGCAGCCGCTCTTTGTGAGTCATTAGCATCACCCCCTTTCTGTATATCTTCATTGACTAATTGGTAATCACACATTACAATCGGGTCGAGTAGAGCCCCGCCAGTAAAAGCGAAAGGAGGATTGCCTGTCCGCCTACTCAGCTGACTAAGGGCTCTACTCGTCTGTTTTCCAGCCAAGCTGGTTAAGGTAATTAGCAAACTTAACTAAAATCTCCTGCATCTCGGGCTCTAAGTGCGAAGCCTGGTCTAATACTCTGGTCATCATCTCTATCTCACCCTGGTCTACTGGTTTAGTTTCTGGCTCCTTGTAGTGAAACTTGACATGAACTATGCCGTCAGCGATTTGGGTGACTTTATCATTTTTGCTGCTCCATTTCAGCGAGGAAGTCAGCGAAGCGCCCAACCATCTTGAGCTGAGGCTCGCTGAAATGGCTGAGTTTATCTAACAGTCGAGCCATTGGCTCAGTAAGCTCCTCTGCCTCAGGACGATGCGTCCGATAACCAGCAAGGACAAGTAACTTATCCTCTAGTGCGAACCTTGCCCTGCCATCGCCACCAAACGCCTTAGCTAGTTTCCTGATGCTTTGTGGAGAAGCCGAACCGCCGTTCATAATGTCCCGAATGGTGGCGTGGCTTAAGCCGGTCTTAGCCGCTGCTTGCCGGAGTGACAGATGCTCCTTTTGGCATGTCTGCTTTAACCACTTACCAAGCCCCACAGCCGGCTGTTCCATTACTGCACCTCCTTTGCAGTAACTTGGCAAAACGCTTTTAGCTTAGTCATCTCCTTCTTTAATGCCACCCCACAGAAAAATCTTTAGCCACTTTCTTATATCATTATACAATAACATAATATCAACGCCAGTTAACATTGTCAATTAGCTACTTCCGGGCTTTCGTAATCAGAGGAGTTGACAAAAAGTTAATTATTGGTATATACAAAGGGTGGTTTGGGTGCTATGACCTACAGGAAGAAATATCGCTTGCCGGCAACAGGAGCACAGGAGTATGTTTGCCAGTGCCCACGCTGTCTAACTTTTGAGACCCTGTGCTTTAGGGACGACATCCTGGTCCCGACAACCAGATTCAATCAGGAGGAAGACGGCAGGATTTATCATAATTGCAACCAGTGTGCTCATCTGGGCTGTGCCGGCTATTCCCTAACTGGGAGGTAAAGCCCCAGACATTGTAGCTGTAGCTATTCATACAGACCTTTACTTTTAGATGCACTGAAGAGGAAGGTAAAGGCGACATATCGCTCTAATGCAATAATCCGATTAACCCTTATACATAGTCCTCTTCTTGAGTCCAGGATAGTCTGACTATTTTCAATCTCAACTGGCGGCTTCTCACCGCTCCTAATCTGATTAAGACGAGTGCTCTGATGC